>NZ_CP098747.1:3702357-4067215 GCF_023746535.1 Sneathiella marina
CGTTCCACCCGGTCCCCGCTCCCCTTGGATTGCTCAGCAGTTGCCAGTCTATCCTCATCAAAGCCGGCATAGCCCCGTAAATTCCCCGGGGTCGTCATATCTGCGGCAATCATGGTAATCGGGCCGTCGCCCTTTGTCTGGACCGTAAATATTCCTTCAAATTTGAGGGCGCCGCCCAGCATCGCAGCCAAAACCAGTCCTTCCCCTAGAAAGGAGGCAACAATATCTGGATAAGCATGTCGGTTGAGAATGCTGTCAATGGCATCCCCCAAACGCACAAGCCGGCCACGCACCCCCGCTTTCGCCATTTGAAAGGGTTGAATTACATTATCGGTCAATATTTTCTGATCCAGCTCTTCAGGCATCTGGCACCTTTCTCAAATGGAAAATTGATCAGGACGTGCCGAGGCACCAACGCAAAACCGCTTTTTGAGCGTGCAGCCGGTTCTCCGCCTCATCGAAGATCACCGATTGCGGACCATCCATAACAGCGGTTGTGGCTTCTTCTTCACGGTGAGCCGGCAGACAATGCATGAAAATCGCATCCCCCGCTGCTTTCGACATCATTTCTTCATCCACCCGAAAGGGTGCCAGAATATTATGTCGGTTAGCCGCGTCATCCCCCATGGAAACCCAGGTATCGGCGACAATACAATGAGCTCCCGCCGCCGCCTCTTGCGCATCCTGGGTCACATGAACGTTCGCGCCAACTTCCTTGGCCCAGTCAAGAGCCCGGGAATCCGGCGATAATTCCGCCGGACAGGCCACCCGAAACTCGAAGCCAAACTGTCCAGCGGCGTGAATCCATGACGTCACCATATTGTTGCCATCGCCACTCCAGGTGACAATTTTGTCCTCAATGGATCCAAGATGCTCTTCAAATGTCATGACATCCGCCATAAGCTGGCAGGGATGGCTGTCATTGGTCAGGCCGTTAATGACGGGGACAGTCGCATACTCCGCCAGCTCTTGAAGTTTGCCATGATCATCAGTTCGGATCATGATCGCATCCACATAACGCGACAACACCCGTGCTGTATCGGCGATGGTTTCTCCGCGGCCCAGTTGCATGTCCGTACTGTTAAGAACAATCGTATCACCGCCGAGCTGGCGCATGGCCATATCGAAGGATACCCGGGTCCGGGTCGAGGGAAACTCGAATATGGCCGCAAGGGTATGCCCCTCAAGCGCGGCATCACCGTCAACAGTCCCGCGCGGCAACCCACTCCGCGCTTGTTTTACCGAGATCCCGTCATCAATAATATGACGAAGCGCCTCTTTCCCAATCATATTGAGATCTAGAAAGTGATTGGGACTAGCCATTTTCAAGCTCCGTGCAGGCCTCATCAAGGGCGGCGATCAATTCGGAAATTTGCGCATCTTCGATGATTAGCGGCGGTAGAAGGCGCACAACATTATCGCCACCCTTGGCCGCCAGCACGCCATGCTCCATCAACTTGCTCAATAGAAGCGAGTTTTCATTCTTGCATTTCAAACCAATATGCAGGCCAATACCGCGCAATTCTTCAACGACATCGGGATGACGGTCAACAATCCCCGCCAGGCCTTGTTTCAAATGATTTCCCATTTCCACCACATGGTCGAGAAAACCGTCCTCTGTCATGACATCGACGACGGCGCCGGCGACAGCCATCGCCATCGGGTTCCCGCCATAGGTTGAGCCGTGGCTTCCAACCGTCATTGCCTTTGCCACTTTTTCAACCGCAAGGCAGGCACCGACCGGAAAACCACCACCAAGTGCCTTGGCAGATGTCATGATGTCCGGTGCCATGTCCGCATGCTCATAGGCGAATAACTTGCCGGTACGGCCCATGCCGGTTTGAATCTCATCAAAAACCAGCAGCAGGTCCTGCTCATCACATAGTTTCCTCAATTCCCGCAGGAAGGCAGGTTCAACAACACGGATACCCCCTTCCCCCATGACCGGTTCAATAAGAATAGCCGCCGTTTCATCGCTGATTGCCGCTTTCACCGCGTCGATATCGCCAACGGCAATATGATCAAATCCATCCATTACGGGACCGAAACCGTCCAGCAGTTTATCCTGACCCGCCGCCGCGATCGTCGCCAGCGTCCGGCCGTGAAAAGATCCCTCAAATGCCAAGACACGGTATTTTTGAGGCTGTCCTTGGTCACTGAAATATTTCCGCACCATCTTGAGGGCACATTCATTGGCTTCGGCCCCGGAATTACAAAAATAGACGGCATCGGCAAATGTCGCATCGACCAGTTTTTGCGCCAGTTCTTCCTGCCCTGGAATGCGAAACAAGTTGGACACATGCCAGACCTTTGATGCCTGGTCGTTGAGCGCGGCCACAAGACGTGGATGCGCATGCCCCAATGAGCTTACAGCAATACCTGCGGCAAAATCGAGATATCGTCGACCATCATTTCCATAGAGATAGGGGCCGTCTCCTTTTTCAAAGGAAAGATCGGCGGGAGCATAGTTTGATAACAATGCCGGAATCATATGCTTTCTCCACAGTTTGAAATGACAGTACAAATTGGTGTAAGGGGCCTGAAACAACAGGTTTTCAGATTAACGAACCCCAGAAAGCGGCGAAGTATTGACAGGAGAGGCCTCTGTGTCAATCAAACTCTCAGTTTAGGGGGATTTTTTAGGCTTTCAGCTTGTATCCGCGTTTAATTAGGGCCCAAACGGTCACATACAGGGCGATATCGAGTATGGCAATTACGATAACACCAATCCAGACCGAACTATCCGATGAGCCGATAAAACCATATCGAAAGCCGTCAATCATGTAGAAGAACGGGTTTATGTGGCTGATCTGATACCAGACGCCTGTTAGCCGGTCGATGGAATAGAAGGTCCCGGATAAAAACGAAAGCGGCATAATCACGAAATTCGTCATTGCCGCCATATGATCAAACTTTTCAGATACGATCCCGCCGATCATTCCAAGCAGGGACAGCATTAAACCTGCACCGACAACAAAATACAGAACGGCCGCCCAGGAGTAAACGGTCAGGTCGATCAACAGCCACATGCAAAATCCAACGGCGACGGCAACAGCCATGCCGCGGGCCAGGCCGGACAGAGAAATTGCGAAAGTCAGTTCAGCCGCCGACAGGGGCGGCATCAGAATATCAACAATATTGCCCTGTACTTTGGAAATCAGAATTGAAGAAGATGTATTGGCGAATGAATTCTGAATAACAGCCATCATGATCAGGCCGGGACCCAAAAATGTCGCATAGGGCAGATCTCCCATATACCGCTCGCCATTTCCGAAAGCCAACGTAAAAATTGCCAGGAACAGCATTGTTGTCATCATCGGGGCGAAAACCGTTTGCAAGGGCACCTTGAGAAATCGCCGTACTTCTTTTGATAACAGGGTGTAGACACCCAGCCAATTCACCAACCCGATCTGGTTCTCGGGAACCATTGAGGGTGCGGTTCGTGTTTCGGTTTGCGGATCTGTTGTAGAAGTCATGGCGCATAGATATTCAATAAGTAAGAATTACGCAAGGAAACTATGACACGGCAAATTTTGAAACCGGCAATTGAAAAAATTCCATTCTGGATTACCTGTATTGACTACGCTAAAAAGAATAATAGCCGATCCATCAATTTTCTTGGGAGTCTCCATATATGTCTGTTGAAATGCTGCATAATCCGCGCTGTAGTAAATCGCGCCAAACTCTTGCAATTTTGGAAGAAAATGGAATTGAGCCAATAATCATCGACTATCTTTCGAGCCCGCCAAGCCTGGAGGAGCTTCGTGACATATTAAAATTGCTTGATATGCAACCGAGGGATCTCATGAGAAAAGGTGAAGCAGAATATAAGGAAAATAATCTTTCCGACGCAAATCTGACGACCGATCAGCTTCTTCAAGCCATGGTAGATTTCCCAAAACTTATTGAGCGCCCTATCGTACTGGCAAATGGCAAGGCGCGGATTGGGCGTCCGCCGGAATCAGTATTGGAAATCGTCTAAACCGGCTCTTTGGGAGACTATTTTCCCAGTTTTTTGGTTGCTAATCCGCTTTCTGCATTTTCCGTCTTTTCATTGTGCATGACACTATATAGAATTGCGCCCAATAGCCGCCGACACTAGGAAAGTGTCGTTTAAACAAGAATAACAAACAGGAGAAGTCCAATGGCTGAAGCCGTTATCGTATCCACCGCAAGAACCCCCATCGGCAAAGCATATCGCGGCGCCTTTAACAATACGCATGGTGCAGATATGGGAGGGCATGTCATCAAAAACGCGGTTGAACGCGCTGGTGTCGATCCTGCCGAAGTTGAAGATGTTATCTTTGGCGTTGCCAATCCCGAAGGAGCAACGGGCGGCAATATTGCCCGGCAGGCGTCTTTGCGTGCGGGCATGCCAATTACCACTGCAGGAACAACCGTCAATCGCTTTTGTTCTTCCGGGTTGCAAACCATTTCAATGGCAGCACAGCGCGTAATTGTCGACAAGGTGCCCGTCATGGTTGCCGGTGGTATGGATAGCATCAGCCTGACACAGAATGAACATTCGAATACTTTCCGGGCGCGCAATGAATGGCTGACGGAAAACAAGCCGGCTATTTACGACCCAATGCTGAAAACCGCAGAAACAGTCGCAACCCGTTACGGCATTACGCGAGAGCAAATGGATGAGTACAGCTTGCAAAGCCAGATGCGGACAGCCGCCGGACAAGAAGCGGGACGATTCGACAAAGAAATCGTGCCAATGACGACGACCAAAATACTGGTCAATAAGGAAACGGGCGAGACTTTGGAAGAAGAAGTCACATTGATGAAAGATGAAGGCAATCGCGCGAGCACAACGCTTGACGGTCTGGCCAATTTGAAACCCGTCCTTGGCGAAGATTGTTTCATTACAGCCGGTAATGCCAGCCAACTTTCCGACGGGGCGTCGGCATGCGTCGTTATGGATAGCAAACTAGCAGAGCAGCGCAATATTGAGCCCCTTGGTACCTATCGCGGTCTTGTCGTTGCTGGCTGTGAGCCCGATGAAATGGGTATTGGACCGGTTTTCGCAATTCCAAAACTTTTGGAACGTCATGGTCTTGGCATGGATGATATTGGCCTTTGGGAACTGAACGAAGCCTTCGCCGTTCAGGTTCTTTATTGCCGCGACAAACTTGGCATTCCCAACGATCTGCTGAATGTTGACGGCGGGGCAATTTCAATCGGCCATCCTTACGGAATGTCCGGTGCACGTCTTGCTGGTCATGCGCTTATCGAGGGCAAGCGCCGCGGTGCAAAATATGTTGTCGTGACCATGTGTATTGGTGGCGGTATGGGTGCAGCGGGCTTGTTTGAAGTAAACTAAGTATTCGCTCACAAAATTATTTCCCGGACGTTTGTAATGGATGTCCGGGATTTTTTTTGTCTTGATACTGGAATATGGTTAATGTGAAATATCTATAAACGTTGAGGCCCGATGAAATGGCAATCAACGTTGCTATTATAGGAACCGCTTGAATGACCGTATCGATACCGCGCAGTGTTGAAGAAATTACTCCTCAATGGTTCGAAGAAATCGTTTTCCCGAACTCCGGCTTTCCACATCTCAGCCGGATTACGAAAACGAATGTCGGCGAAGGCCGGGGATTTCTGAGCCAGACTTTTAAAGTGGGACTGCAATTCGAAGACACTGAATCAAATACTGCGCCAAAATCCGTGATTGTTAAACTTCAGCCGACAAGCGGCCTCTACCAGGCAACAGCAAATGAACTGCATGCTTTCCTCAGGGAAGTCAGTTTTTATCGTGATGTCGCACCAACAGCGCCTTTAAGGCTGCCGGAAATATATTTTGCGGATGCAACAGCCGGTGCAGGTGCATTGGTCATGGAAGATTTGGGATCCCTTGCAAGTGGGGATCAAATTCTGGGGATCGAGCATTCTCAGGCTGTCACGACTGCCCGTGAGATTGCCAAAATACACGCTGCCTACTGGAATAGCCCCAAACTCGAGAATCTGGATTGGGCCCCTGCACGGGACCACTTCAACTCTGACCATTATGCCGAATACTGGCCGAAATTTGCTAAAGCCCATGGCACGGTTATTGGCGCGGAAGCTCTCAGCATTGGGGCAAAGGTGGCTAAAAATATCGATTGGCTGGAAGAGAAAATTGCCAGCCGCCCCAGGTCAATTATCCATGGGGACTTGCGAGCTGATAACCTGATGTTTAGCAGGGAAACCGGCGGCAATGAGGTTGTTATTCTAGATTGGCAACTGGTCACTAAAAACCTTGGAACCATCGATATTGCTCGCCTTCTTGGCGGCAGCGAACCGATTTTGCAACGCCAGGGCCATCAAATGGAAATCGTACATGCGTGGTATGATTCTCTTGTGGAATCCGGTGTAACTGACTACAGCCGCAGCGAAGCTGAGGATGATTTTCGCCTCGGAATTCTGCACTGCCTGCTAGTTCCGGTTAGAATTTTTTCGACTGGAAAGGGAGCGATATCCGGACGACGGCAACAGCTCTTGGATACAATAATTTCAAGGTTTTTTTCAGCAGCTTTGGAATTAAATGCGGGTTCCGTATTCCCGGACTAAATTAAAAAGGGCGGATTAGAAATCCGCCCCTTCAAATCCTCGATGCCGCTTGACTTATCTTGTTGGCACGGGTTCATCCCCGGTGTAGTCGTAAAAGCCACGCCCTGATTTTTGACCAAGCCATCCAGCTTCGACATATTTAACCAATAACGGGCAGGGGCGATATTTTGTATCGGCCAAGCCTTCATATAAAACCTGCATGATGGCCAGGCAAACATCTAGTCCGATAAAATCAGCCAACTGCAAAGGACCCATAGGATGATTGGCACCTAATCGCATGGCTGTATCAATGGCCCGAACAGAGCCAACACCTTCATACAATGTGTAAACTGCTTCATTTATCATGGGAAGCAAAATGCGGTTGACGATAAAGGCAGGAAAATCTTCCGCCGGTGTCGGGGTTTTATTCAGACGTGTGGTCAATTGTTTGACTTTTTCAAAAGTCTCTTCATTGGTCGCAATGCCCCGGATCAATTCCACCAGCTGCATAACCGGAACAGGGTTCATAAAATGCATGCCCATAAACTGGTCGGGCCTATCCGTTACCGCAGCAAGGCGGGTTACAGATATAGACGATGTATTCGTTGCAATAATCGTTTCCGGCTTCAGCTTTACGCATATATCCGCGAGAATCACTTTTTTGATCTCTTCGTTTTCCGTTGCAGCTTCAACAACAAGATCAACATCAGACATCAGATCATCTGTAATCGTCGGATTTATGCGGGTTAAGGCCGACGCCATTTCCTCTTCGGTCAATTTACCCCGGCCAACCTGCCGCTGCAAATTTGTTTCGATGACTTTCAAGCCTTTCTCAAGCTGTTCGTTCGAAACATCCTTCAGAACCACATCAATACCCGCGACAGCCATAACATGGGCAATACCATTGCCCATTTGGCCCGCTCCAATAACGCCAACTTTATTAATCATCGCCTGTTCCTGCGTATATTGTGAACGTAATCATAATCCGGGTTTCTCGGCCCGCACAAGCCATTAAAGCTCCGCTTCCAATTCCGGAATTGCTTTAAACAAATCGGCAACAAGCCCGTAATCCGCCACCTGGAATATCGGCGCTTCTTCATCCTTGTTTATAGCAACAATGACTTTACTGTCCTTCATACCGGCAAGATGCTGAATCGCGCCAGAAATCCCAACCGCAATATATAGGTCCGGTGCCACAACTTTACCTGTTTGCCCGACCTGATAATCGTTGGGAACAAATCCGGCATCAACGGCCGCACGACTGGCCCCGACAGCTGCACCCAATTTATCAGCAACGGCTTCGATAAGCGGAAAATTATCGCCCGATTGCATACCACGGCCGCCAGAGATAACGATTTTCGCTGATGTCAATTCCGGGCGTTCGGATTTCGAAAGCTCTTCGCCAACAAAAGTCGACAAGCCGCCATCTGCTGTCGCCGAACCCGCTTCGATTGCGGCAGATCCGCCCGTTGCTTCAGCTGCTGCAAAATTCGTGGCGCGCACAGTGATCACTTTCTTTGCATCACCTGATTGGACTGTTGCCATGGCATTGCCAGCATAAATAGGGCGAACAAAGGTATCAGCAGAGATGATTTCCGTTATTTCAGAAATTTGTGCAACGTCTAACAGCGCGGCAACCCGCGGCAGAATATTTTTACCCGACGTCGTTGCCGCAGCAACAATTGCATCATATGCGCCAGCGAGGGAGACAATGAGGTCCGCAGTATTCTCCGCCAGAGAATTTGCGTAGAGACCATCATCTACAAGAACTACTTTTGCAACGCCGGATACTTTGGCTGCTTCATCGGCAACTGAGCTACAGCCAGATCCAGCGACAAGCACATGAACATCACCGCCCAATTCACCAGCTGCCGTAACAGCGTTTAAGGTTGCAGCGCCTAATGCGCTGTTATCGTGATCTGCAAGGACAAGAACAGACATTTATATAACTCCCTCATCTTTGAGCTTGCTGACCAGTTCAGCGACGGATTCTACTATAACACCAGCTTCGCGTTTCGCCGGTTCTTCAACTTTCAAGGTTGTCAGGCGCGCTGCAATATCAACGCCCAGATCCTCAGGAGATTTTTCGTCGATGGGCTTTTTCTTTGCTTTCATAATATTCGGCAAAGAAGCATAACGCGGCTCATTCAATCGAAGGTCCGTTGTCACGACAATCGGCATTTTCAGATCAAGTGTTTGTAGGCCGCCATCAATCTCGCGTGTGACTTTAGCTGTCCCACCGTCGAGATTAACTTCTGACGCAAAAGTTCCCTGAGCCCAACCCAGCAATGCCGCGAGCATTTGACCGGTTTGATTTGAATCATCGTCAATGGCTTGCTTACCGACGATAATAAGGTCTGGCTTTTCTTCATCCGCGACTGCCTTGAGGAGCTTTGCAACTCCGAGCGGCTCAACTTCCGCATCCGTTTTTACAAGAATTCCCCTATCTGCACCCATAGCAAGTGCAGTTCGAATTGTTTCTTGAGCGGCTTGCGGGCCAACAGAGAAAGCAACGACTTCTGTTGCAGTACCTGCTTCACGCAAGCGAAGGGCTTCTTCAACAGCAATTTCATCAAAAGGGTTCATGGACATTTTGACATTCGCGAGGTCTACACCTGTATTGTCCGCTTTAACGCGGATCTTTACGTTGTAGTCCACGACACGTTTAACAGCGACGAGAACTTTCATGGATCGGTTATCTCCAAGCCAATTTGCCTTCCGGGCCTACAAAAAACCGTTTTTTGCATCCGTAAAAGGTAGGGTTTCAATATTTATTTCGGCAGTGCACAATAAATACCAAAGGACCGTCTGTCAATTGACGGAAACCCATCGAAATATTTATTTAAAATCAGTGCTAAAATATCTCATTAACGACAAAAATTACTACCGATTGGCACCGGGAACCCACAGAACGTCTTCTTTTCCCTTATTATTGAGATACCGGCCCAAAACAAACAGAAAATCAGATAATCGGTTCATATAAACGACTGTTAATGGATTAATTTCTTCCGAATCACCTAAAGCGATAATCCGACGCTCCGCGCGCCGGCAAACCGTTCGCGCAAGATGTAAATGCGCCGAAGCGGGTGACCCGCCTGGCAATATGAACGAATTTAGTTCCGAAAGATCAGCGTTTAAACTGTCAATCTCCTGTTCCAGACGATCCACCTGCTCCTGGATTACTCGAAGTGGAGGATATTTAGGGTCCACCTGCTCAGGTGTACAAAGGTCAGCGCCCAAATCAAAAAGGTCATTTTGAATGCGCGAAAGCATAGCGCCGGCCTCTCCCGAAACCGCCAGCCGCGCAATCCCAATAACAGAATTTACTTCATCCACCTCACCATAGGCCACAACCCGTAGGCTCGTTTTACTGACCCGTGTACTATCCCCAAGAGAGGTATGTCCGGTATCTCCGCCACGTGTATAAATTTTTGTCAATTTTACCATAATATTGTTTGCTTACCGTCAGCCACCCGAACTGGCAGCCCATAAACTCAACATTATCAAGATAACGGCAATCGCCTGCATCAAAATTCTTAGACGCATAAGCTTGTTGCCGTATTTGCGATTAAACTCACCTCCCCTTGCCATTGTTAACACTCCAAACAACAGAACGAGAGCAGTTGCGACAACCGCAGCGATAATGAAATAATTCAGCATGGCCTGCCAATAACATAATATAAATGAATCCGAAGAGACGCTACACTATAGAGTGCGATCTGGACAGAGGGTTTCATGCAAGTTTTTGAAGATGTTGTCATTATTGGTGGCGGTGTTATTGCCGCATCCATTGCTTATTTTTTACAATCATCAGACAGCTTTGCGGGCTCGGTATTGGTGATTGAAACGGAATTCGATAACAATAATTCGTCTTGGGACATTTTTCACCAGCAGTTCTCTTTGCCGGAAAACATGCAAATGGCGCAATTTGCCCAAGAATTTCTGGCGGGCCTCAATCGGTTTCTTAGGGTTGAAGATAACCCGGTTAATGTCAATTATCGGGAAAACGGCTATCTTTTTCTAGTTGAAGATCGAGACATTCCCATACTTTACAATATGAACAGTCTTCATCAGCAATACGGCGCATCCGTCAGCTTGTTGGATCCGGAAGATTTAGCGCGTGGGTTTCCATGGTTAAATAACAGCGATCTTGCAGGCGGATCCCTTGGGTTAGCCGGAGAAGGCGGTCTAAATGCAGGATTTTTACGAGCTGCATTCCGTGAAAAAGCCAGATCACTTGGAGTACGATTTCAAACTGGAGAACTGGTCGATATTGCCAAAGGCAAAAACCGTGTAAATTCAACCACGCTTTCAAGCGGTCAAACTATCAGCTTCAATATGATTATTAATGCGGCTGGCACTGATTCCGCTAGAATAGCGCATATGGCAGGGATTAATCTCCCTATGGAAGCGCGCAAGCGTCAAACCTTTTCCTTCAGTAGCAAAGTGCAATTAGAAGAAAGTCCAGTTATTGTAGATCCAACGGGGGTGCATTTTCGCCAGGACAGAAACCTATTTTATGCGGGCTACACATCGCCCCGAGAAAATGACCCCAGCTGCGTCGGTACAGAAATCGATTATGATGTATTTGAAGAACATATTTGGCCAGTTCTTTCGCATCGTATTCCGTCTTTTCAAAAGATTACAATGGAAAAGGCCCTGTCAGAACATGACACTGTTAATGTATTTGATCAGAGCCCGGTTTTAGGATCACATCCTGTACTGACCAATTTTTATTTCGCGAACGGCTTTATGGGCCGCAGCGCTCAAGCCTCTCCAGCTGTTGGCCGAGCAATCGCTGAATTGATTGACTTTGGGGGGTATCGCACTCTGGATCTTTCCCGCTTTTCTTTTGATAGAATGGTGACAGGCGAAGCCATTTTGGAACATACTGTCCTTCAATAACGTTATAATAAGGAAAGAAAATGCCAATTATCAGGGTTGAGATGTTCGAAGGCCGGGATCCCGAGACAAAACAGGAATTAGTTAAATCCTTAACAACAGAAATGGTGCGCGTTACTGGATGCGGTGAAGACAGTGTCAATGTAATCATTACCGACGTGAAAAAAGAAAATTGGGGAATGGGAGGAGATCTCGCAAGTCAAAAGTTCCCGGATTAATTCCCGCTAGGAAATATCTTGAAGAAATTCGAAATTCTAAAAATACTGACTAAAATCTGGAAGCATTTTTCTCGCCATCATTGCATGCGAATGGCAACCGCTTTGAGTTACCAGACTTTGCTCGCGATTGTTCCCCTGGCTGCTGTAGTTTTCGCGTTATTTACCGCCATTCCGGCATTTGACCATCTCGAGGACAAAATTTCCCATTTTCTATTTGAAAATCTTTTACCAGAAAAATTTTCAGAAATAGATGCTGTGCTTCAGGGTTTTACTATTAACGCCAATCAATTAACTATGGTCGGCTTGGCTGGAATTGCTGTGACTGCTTTGTTTTTAATGTCCAGCATAGAGGAAATCTTCAGCCAGATTTGGCAGGTAGAAGCGACACGAAATCCCTTCAAGAGATTTATCATTTATATTCTTATCACCCTCATTGGCCCAATCGCAATTGGCACCAGCCTCACTCTCGTCAATTGGATCATCGATATTAGTGAAGATGCCACTGGATATCAATTGACAAAATCCATGGAGTTTTTGAGCGACCTTATCCCGATCGCATTACCATTTATCATTTTGTTCCTGCTTTTTCGCATTGTCCCTGCATGCAAGGTATTGTGGCGGCACGCGGTGGTAGGAGCCGCGGTTTCAACGGGACTTTTTCTCGCCGGAAAATCTCTATTCAAACTTTACTTGCAATATTTTCCGTCATACGAAATCGTTTATGGTGCGATGGCGGCATTCCCGATTTTTCTTCTTTGGCTATATGTAAGCTGGGGCATCGTCTTGTTCGGGGCCACCATCACTGCTGTACTAGGACTTGAGCATATGACTAAAAAGGAAGCTTAGTGGCCCTAACTGGGCCACTTTTTAGTTCGCGCCTTCCAAAAGCCGCCGCGCAATAACCTGCGCTTGAATTTCGCCAGCCCCTTCGAAAATATTCAGGATACGAGCATCACAAAGAACCCGGCTAATTGGATATTCAAGCGCAAAACCATTCCCACCATGAATTTGCAAGGCATTGTCTGCAGCATTCCAGGCAACACGCGCGCCCAGTAATTTGGCCATACCGGCTTCCAGATCGCACCGACGTCCTTCATCTTTCGCCCGTGCCGATGCATATGTCAGCTGTCGGGCCATCATTATTTCCACAGACATCCAGGCGAGTTTGCCGGCAACCCTTGGAAATTCGATAATCGGCCGCGAAAACTGAACCCGGTCCAGCGCATATCGCAGGCCTAGCTCCATTGCATTCTGGGCAACACCCAGCGCCCGGGCTGCCGTTTGAATACGTGCACTTTCGAAAGTTTGCATCAATTGCTTAAAACCATTTCCTTCTTCTTCACCAAGAAGGTTTTCAGTCTTGATTTCGAAATTATCAAACGCCAGCTCATATTCCTTCATTCCGCGATAACCGAGTACTTCAATCTCACCGCCGGTCATGCCTTCCGCAGGAAAATCCTCGTCATCGTTCATGTGAGGTTTCTCAGCAAGGAACATGGACAGACCTTTATATCCAGGCTCATCCGGGTTGGTTCTGACAAGCATAGTCATCACGTCTGCCCGGGCGGCGTGGGTGATCCAGGTTTTATTACCTGTTACTTTATAAACATCTCCATCCCTGACGGCGCGTGTTTTTAGCGACGCGAGATCAGAACCTGTATTAGGTTCCGTAAAGACGGCTGTTGGCAGAATCTCTCCCGTCGCGATCGGGGTAAGCCATTTCGCCTTTTGAGCATCGGTGCCGCCGGTCAAGATCAGTTCCGCGGCAATTTCTGAACGCGTACCCAGGGATCCCACTCCAATATACCCGCGCGATAACTCTTCCGATACGACGCACATGGACATCTTGCCCAGACCAAGGCCGCCATGTTCCTCTGGAACTGTCAAACCGAAAACACCCAGCTCAGACATCTGCTTAACGACCGACATGGGAATCAATTCGTCATTCAAATGCCAGTCATGGGCAAAGGGCATAACTTCTTCATTGGCAAACCGACGAAACTGATCACGAATCATCGAAAAGGTTTCATCCAGCCCCTGCTCACCAAAATGGCCCGTATCCATACCTTCGGCAATCAGGACAGCAATCCGCTCTTTAACTGCCGGAGCGTAGCCATTTGACATCAATGCTACGACCTCAGCGATCTTAAACTCGTTCACAGCGTCGTCGTCCAGCCCCAAATCGAGAGGCCGGATAATCTCGCCCAGAGTCATGGGAATGCCACCTTCAATCTGACTGAGATATTCACTAAACCCTGCTTGGAGCATCAACTGCTCCAGTTCGCCGAATTTTCCTTCAGATTTCAATTCACGTGACCAGTTGAGTGTTTCGCGCAATGCCTCAACATATGTTGATAACCAAGCAAGACCATGAGTTGCATACTGATTTTCTTCAACCAGCTTCGCACTAATGCGTCCATTTTCACCGCGGGTCATCTCTGCGACAGACAATATAGCCTTTTGCTTTAGGGTTTCGGCGGCTTCAAGCCCTTGAGCACAAAGGTTTTCCAATCCATCCAGCAATACCGGAGCGGCGTCATCTAACATTTCGGTCATCGTCATTTCTTATTCTTCCTTGTTAACCAGGACTTTTTTTATGAATTGCCTGCTTCAATGGCATCTTCAACAGTCCGAAGTCCAGGATATTTTGCAGAAACAAGCACCGCCATGTTACCCGGCTTGTGCTGGTTGTTCATCATTTTGGTGTGAGCCCGCGGGATATCATCCCAAGAAAAAACTTCAGACATGCAAGGATCGATGCGCCTTTCAATGACCAGGTTGTTGGCTTGCGATGCTTGTTTAAGGTTCGCAAAGTGACTTCCTTGTATGCGTTTCTGCCGCATCCAGACAAACCGGGCATCCATGGTTAAGTTGAAACCACTGGTACCGGCACAAAAAACCACCATACCTCCGCGCTTCACAACATTACATGACACAGGGAAAGTCGCCTCTCCAGGATGTTCAAACACAAAGTCAACATCGTTACCTTTTCCAGTAATCTCCCAAATGGCTTTACCAAATTCTCTGGTTTTCTTCATATATTCGCCAAACCCGTCACCGTTAACAGTGGGAAGTTGACCCCAGCAATCAAAATCTTTTCTGTTTATGACGCCTTTCGCCCCCAGAGACATAACAAAGTCGCGCTTGCTTTCATCAGAAATAACGCCAATAGCGTTGGCGCCAGCCGCTGCACAAATCTGAATTGCCATAGAGCCCAAACCGCCGGACGCCCCCCAGATCAATACATTATGGCCGGGGCGCAGGATATGAGGACGATGGCCAAATAACATTCTATAGGCTGTTGCCAAAGTTAAGACGTAACAGGCACTCTCTTCCCATGTTAAGTGTCTTGGGCGCTGCATAAGCTGACGATCCTGAACACGTGCGAATTGCGCAAAAGATCCGTCTGGAGTTTCATAACCCCAGATCCGCTGGCTTGTGGAAAACATCGGATCACCGCCATTACACTCTTCATCATCGCCATCATCCTGATTGCAATGAACGACGACCTCATCGCCAACTTTAAAGCGGGTTACTTTATTACCGACCGCATAAACCACACCGGAGGCATCGGAACCTGCTATGTGAAATTCTTGTTTATGAACATCGAAAGGAGAAATCGGCTCCCCGAGAGCCGCCCATACGCCATTATAATTAACCCCTGCGGCCATAACCAGAACCAACACATCGTGACTATCCAATTGCGGTGTATCCACGACTTCAACCTGCATTGCAGATTCTGGTTCACCGTGGCGTTCCCTTCGGATCGCCCAGGCGTACATTTTAGGCGGAACATGTCCCAACGGAGGAATTTCACCTACTTCATAAAGATCCTTCAAGTCGCCTGTATTGGCAGCAGCAGTTTCTTCTGATTGAACAGTAGACTGGTTAGTTGACATCAAAATATCCCTCTTTTTCTTACTTCCGGCATTCAATAAGCCGCTTTATCTGTTGGCCTCATTTATACCGCAATGCATCAATTGTCTGATTTGAGACCTTTACTTTAGTCTGATTTGTGAGCAGATTACTGACCTTTGAGCAGAGTACAAGTTTTTTTTGCACTGCAGCACAATGTTATGTTATTACGCGGTATAATGCACAAACGAAAGAACTGGTCTTATTTCAGATCCGAAACGAAAGATAATTATGACTAAGAACGCAGCAAGCACCGTAAAATCAGGTATTCCCGACAAGGATCGGCCTTGGCTGTTTCGGACTTATTCAGGCCATTCGTCGGCAAAAGCTTCAAATGAGCTGTATAAGACCAACCTCGCCCGGGGGCAAACCGGGCTGTCCGTTGCATTCGATTTACCGACACAGACTGGTTATGATTCGGATCATGTTTTAGCTCGCGGAGAAGTCGGCAAAGTCGGTGTTCCCATTTGCCACCTCGGAGACATGAGGGCCCTTTTCGACGAGATTCCCCTTGAGAAAATGAATACCTCCATGACAATCAACGCCACTTCTGCATGGTTGCTGGCCTTATATGTTGCTGTCGCGGAGGAGCAAGGCGCCAGCCCAGCTGCGTTACAGGGAACAGTACAAAATGATATCATCAAAGAATATCTTTCTCGCGGTACGTATATTTTCCCTCCTGGCCCCAGCATGAAACTGATCACTGATGTGGTTAGCTACACCTATAAAGAGATGCCCAAATGGAATCCAACAAATGTGTGCTCTTATCATTTGCAAGAAGCAGGCGCGACGCCGGTTCAAGAACTCTCTTTTGCATTGGCGACGGCAATTTCCGTATTAGATGCTGTGAAAGAGAGCGGTCAAATAAGCCCTGAGGATTTTTCCTCTGCGACCGGAAGAATCAGTTTTTTCGTCAATGCCGGTATCCGGTTCATAACGGAGATGTGTAAAATGCGCGCCTTCGTCGATCTGTGGGGAGAAATTCTCCTCGAAAGATATAACGTCCAGGAAGAAAAATATCGGCGTTTCCGATACGGTGTCCAGGTCAACTCTCTTGGCCTAACAGAACCCCAACCAGAGAATAACGTCTATCGAATTCTTCTGGAAATGCTTGCAGTTGTCCTTTCAAAGAATGCCCGTGCCCGCGCAGTTCAGCTCCCGGCTTGGAATGAAGCTTTGGGCCTACCACGCCCCTGGGACCAACAATGGTCGCTTCGTTTGCAACAGATCGTGGCTTTCGAAACTGATCTGCTCGAGTATGGTGACATCTTTGAAGGTTCCGTGGAAATCGACCGTAAAGTAGAGGAATTGAAAGCCGCAGCCCGAGAAGAGCTTAAACTGATTGAAGAAATGGGGGGAGCGGTTGCAGCCGTTGAGACCGGTTACCTGAAAGAGTGCCTGGTACAATCCAATACCAATCGGGTTCAATCGGTAATTTCAGGCGATATACCGGTAGTTGGCGTCAATAAATTTACTGAATCTGCCCCGTCCCCTCTGACGCGAGAAGGAGATGGCGGCATTATGACGGTCGATCCTGCGGCGGAAGCCGCACAAATTGAGCAATTGATCGCTTGGCGTGCTGCGCGAGACGACGCGGCGGTTAAACGCGCTTTGAAGGAGCTTTCTCAAGCTGCCAAAAACAACGAAAATGTTATGCCAGCCTCCATCAAAGCCGCAAAAGCCGGAGTCACAACCGGAGAATGGTCCGAGGCACTGAGGCAATGTTACGGAGAATACAGAGCGCCAACAGGGGTGAGCAGTGCTGCTTCAAACGCGGGCCATGAAAACCTGGAGCCTGCCCGGGAAAAAGTAGCTGCGGCGGTCCGAAAGCTTGGCCATCCCTTAAAGGTTCTCGTCGGCAAGCCGGGACTCGATGGGCATTCGAATGGCGCCGAGCAAATTGCTGTCGCCGCAAGGGACAGCGGAATGGACGTTGTCTATGAAGGCATTCGTCTGACACCGGATCAAATTGTCGCCGCGGCAAAAGACGGTTCCGTCCATATGGTTGGCCTTTCGATCCTCTCCGGGTCCCATGTTCCTTTAGCGCGCGAAGTCTGTGAAAAACTTGAGGCTGCCGGTCTCGGTCATGTACCCGTTGTCGTTGGCGGAATTATCCCGCCAGATGACGCCAAGAAACTGAAATCTGCCGGTGTCACTGCTGTCTATACGCCAAAAGATTTTGATATGACAGGCATAATGATTGACATGGTAGATATCATTTTGACCGAAAAAGCCGATGCCTAAAAAATCTAGTTTGATTGATCCGAAGAGATTCGTAAAATATTAACCATATTTGACCATTTTCAGGACCTCTTCGGGTTGGTAACCATATTCTCGCAAGGACTTGATTGTTGCGTCCTTATCACGCTTGGATAACCGTCGACCTTTTCCATCGGATATCAAGCCATGGTGAAAATAAGAGGGTGTCGGCAGCCCCAAAAGCGCCTGCAAAAGCCGGTGAATATGTGTCGAGGGAAACAGGTCCTGACCCCTGACAATATGGTTAACACCTTGTATTGCATCGTCAAAAGTCACGGATAAATGGTAACTGGTTGGCGTTTCTTTACGAGCAAGAACAATGTCCCCGAAGGGCAACGGATTACACTGAATATACCCTTTATCCTGTTCCTGGAACCGGAGCGTAGCCAGGTCAATATCAGCGGTCGCTTTAACCATATTCAGACGAAGTGCATAGGGTTTTCCCAATGCAAAATTCCGTTGTCGTTCCCTGTCAGACAATCCCCGGCAGATCCCAGGATATACAAGGCCTTCAGGGCCATGTGGTGCGGCATTGCTCCGGACTATTTCCGCCTTAATTTCCTTACGGGTGCAAAAGCAGGGGTAAATTAAATCGCGATCATTCAGCCTTGAAATGAGAGCTTCATAATCCTCCATATGCTCGCTCTGCCGGCGCACCGGTTCTTCCCATTTGAATCCCAGCCAAGACAGATCTTCATAAATTCCCAGCTCAAATTCCGGCCGGCATCTTCCCGCATCAATATCTTCCATTCGTAACAGGAACAGTCCGCCGGTATCTCGTGCGGCTTGCATCGCCAGTGACGCCGAATAGACATGACCTAAATGAAGATGCCCGGTTGGACTGGGAGCAAAACGTGTGATGTATTTCATATGGTTAACAAGCTTTATTTCCGAAAAAAATACTACAAACAGCTGAAAATTTTATTTGTTTTGCTTGTCAAGCCGACATGCAGGGCAGTAGCCTTGTTAACACTTTATTAATAATAATTAATTTTTACAGGCGACACAAATGTTTAGACGAATATTGATCGCGCTAAATGTATTAATGCTGGCAACGGCCTGCGCACTCCCTATTTCCCAGAACCATGAAATTTATGGTGCGATGGAGAAATACGAAATTGCTTATCGTGAAATCGTAAAAAATGACCCTGATATTGAGACAAACCTCGAAACAATGGCTGACGTCTTAAAAACCATTGACCGGCGTTATGTTGATTCAGTTAATCCCCATTTCCTTGTAGACCAAGCCATAATCGGACTGCGTGAAGCGACTTCCCCTGATATGGAGGAACTTGATCCAACGACACGCGCCCTCAATGCCATGTTTGCTTCCCTGGACCGGTACACGGGGTATATGAGCCCCGCAAAATTCACAAATTATCGGGAGCGTCTCGCCGGACGGTTTGTCGGCCTTGGCATCCACATAAAAATGAAAGATGAGACCCTGCATGTGGTCAGCCTGTTAAAAGGATCAGGAGCAGAAGCCGCCGGCCTTCAGGACAATGACAAAATCACTCATGTAAACGGAATTTCCATTGAAGGCGTATCTCTTGGCAAAGCCCGGGCGGCCCTGAAAGGTCCTTCTGGATCAACTGTCATGCTCACCATATTGCGTAAGAGCCATGCTTCACCGCTTCAAATCAGCGTGACACGCCGTCCGATTGAGATTGCGGCCGTTGAATATCATGTCGATGGCGATATAGGCTACATACGGATTTTCTCCTTCAATGCCAAAACCGCACCAGGTGTTGCGACAGCACTCGCCTCTTTTGACGAAAAACTCGGTCCGCAGCTTTGTGGTGTCGTACTGGACATGAGAAATAACCCTGGCGGCCTTGTTTCTGCAGCCGAAGCCGTTGCAAGTTCGTTCCTTGACGGCGGCAATATATATGCCGTGAAAAACCGGGGTCGGAATATGATGGCGCGCGATGCCGACAGTGGCGATCGTGTTCGCGGCGCGCCGATTGTTGTTATGATGAATAAAAATTCCGCATCTTCTTCAGAAATCGTTGCTGGGGCCCTGCAATATCAGAATCGGGCCAAAATTTTTGGTGAAACAAGTTACGGTAAGGGTTTGATGCAAACGTTGCTCCCTCTCGATAATGGCGGTGGTATTCGCCTCACGACTGGTCGTTTTACAACCGGAGGCGGACCGACTTTTCATGGCATTGGTTTAAAGCCGGACATTCCAGATAGCAAAGCTGAGGGCGAATCAGATAATCAGCAGATTGATCGTGCCGCCCAGAGCTTGAACTGCTCCCCAACTCTGACGACCGCACATGTAATGGCTCAATGAATTCAGACAGCGATTTGACGGTTGCATTTGATTATCTGAGGAAAACAGATACTGATTTTGCAATCGCCCTGTCTGTAATTCAGCCGCTTCCTGATAGATCCAAGCCGCCAGGTTTTAAGACTCTCACTGAAATTATAATCGAACAGCAGGTATCACTGGCCAGCGCAGCCGCTATCTGGAAGCGAATGACCACTGCGATTTCGCCCTTTACACCGGAAACCCTTCTTAAATTTGACGAGACGGAACTAAGAGCACTTGGCCTCAGCCAGCAAAAGGCGAAATACTGCCGTGCACTTGCGACAGATATTCTGGAAAAACGGCTTATCCTGAATAAATTGCCAGAGTTAAGTGATCAGGACGTGATTGAACAGCTCACACAAGTCAAAGGAATAGGACGCTGGACGGCTGAAATTTATATGATGGCTTGCCTTGGGCATACCGATATCTGGCCCGCCGGTGACGTCGCCTTGCAGTCCGCTATGGGACATCTTAAAGGGCGAGATGTCAGACCCACCGTAGAACAGATGGACATGCTTGCCGAACCGCTTCGTCCTTATCGAACCATTGCCGCACGTATACTCTGGCGTTACTATGTTGATGTCGTCCAAGCTGAGAAACGAAATCGGACCTAGCTGCTTGTAACTGGAATATCCTCAACAATGTCCAACATACCTTTGATAGACGGCCCGCGTTTAAGACCGTTATCCGGAAGCCCTGCAAAAAATTTGGTTATTCTTCTTCATGGCTATGGCGCAGATGGCGACGATCTAATCGGCCTCGCGCAATATTGGCAGAGCGATTTTCCAGATACCGCCTTTGTCGCACCAAACGCCCCGGAACCATGCGAACTTTCGCCGTTCGGTCGCCAATGGTTTTCCCTTGAGAGATACGACCCCGACTTGCAAAGGCGAGATCCCGCTGCCGGGGCGGAGGTTTTCGCATCTATGATTGAAGGGGCGCAAAAGGCGCAGCGTGTCGTCGATCAGTTTATCGCCAAGGAAACAGAGGCGCACAGCCTTTCATTGTCTGAGACTATTCTAGTCGGCTTTAGTCAAGGAACTATGGTGTCCCTCTATACTGGCCTGAGAGAACAAGTTGCACCTGCCGGAATCCTCGGATACTCAGGCGCACTGGTGGGTGATAGCAAATTAAATGAAGAACTCAATTGCCGTCCTCCAATTTGCCTTATTCACGGAGAAGAAGACGAAATCGTCCCGTTTCCCGCACTTGCGCGCGCAACCAAGATGCTTACCGATCTGAACATTGACGTTACCGCACATAGCTGTCCTGGTCTTGGGCATGGAATTGACGAGCGGGGATTGAAAATCGGTCAGTCATTTGTGAAAGAGGTTTTTTCAAACATCTAGGTTTCAGTCGATATGATGTAGGGTCATATTTATTTAACACAAAATACTGTATTAGCATTTGCATTTTATACCTCTGCGGGCCACACTTATACCGATGATGGTCAAAATGGAGAGATAAAACGGTGTATATGTCAGGAGAAAAATTTCCTGCCCTCGTGCTAAATGCCGATTACCGGCCGCTTAGCTATTTCCCCTTGTCCCTGTGGTCTTGGCAGGATGCCCTGAAGTCGGTATTTCTAAAACGCGTCCATATTGTGTCGGAATATGACCGGGTGGTTCATTCACCCAGCTTCGAAATGCGACTGCCAAGTGTTATCAGCCTAAAACGGTATATTCAGCAGAGCAAGCAGCCTGCTTTTACTCGGTTTAACGTGTTTTTACGGGATGGTTTTCGCTGCCAGTATTGCGGCTCTGGTGAAGATTTAACTTTTGACCACGTGCTCCCCAGACGACTGGGAGGACAGACAAGTTGGGAAAATATCACAACGGCCTGTGCACCATGCAATATGCGCAAAGGTGGTCGGCTGGACCGTGATTCCAAAATGTTTCCGGAAATTCGGCCCTACATTCCAACCCCGCAACTTCTGAACCGGCAAGGTCAATCTTTTCCGCCAAATTACTTGCATGAAAGCTGGCGCGATTATCTATATTGGGACACGGAACTGGAAGAGTAAAATTGATATCCACATCGGTTTCGCCACTCTCTCTTGCTTTTTCACTTATCTACCGTCTATATATGATCCTACAAATGCCCTTCCCTTTTTTGTTAAAAGATGTGGTCTGCGATGAGTTATGGATTAGGCCTTTCTGAAAAGAAACAGGCTCGGCAACGCCGGAATAGATTTTTCAAGTTTGTTTTTTACCTTTTGGTGCTTGCCGGTGTCGGTCTGTATGGCTACTACGAAGGCCAGGCTGAAGGTAATCGCCAAATTGCTAATGTAGAAGATCAGGTGCTTGTTTTAACGACAGAGAATGATCGACTTAACGATCAGACCCGTGCTGCACTAGATAAGCAAAGCTCGGCACTTGCAGAAGCCCGCGTTTGGCGAGATAAATTCGAAAATGAAATCCCAAGTGGACCAACATTGGAAATTTTGGAGATGGTTCAGCAACGGCTAGCGGGCGGCTTGGAACCCGAGAGACTGAAAAGCTTGATTAGCCTAGCAGAGAATAGTCAAAATTGTGACCCAGCACCGGAAACCAAAAGATTTATTGTCAATACCCCAATTTTTAATAGCCCCGGTAATTCCGTCAGTTTGGGAAAAGGCTCCATTACCGTGACAGGAAATGGAAAGGCGACGGTCAACGCAGAAAAGAAAATCGAGGCATGGTACGACCCCACTCAACCGGTTGAGATTGTCTTTACGCAATTAGGAGGCAAAAAAGAGGTCCTAACGGGTGTTTTACCGTTACATAAAAGTGTTGTTTTTGGGGGCGATGAATACCGTTTCAGCATCCTTTCCGGCAAACAGAGCTTCGCTACAATTTCGGCCGCCCGATGTGATTTCCCCTAAGGGATCACACCCGGGAAGAGAGCCATATGGCCAATTTTGATCCGGTTTTTACAGCGGAGGTCAATAGTTCATATCCGGGAGCATCGGCAGCGCCCTCGTTTCGGGCAATATCACGATGCTCAATTTCCTCATTTCGAAATTTTTCGATGACCTCTTTTAATTCGGGTTCACTGTTACCCAGTTGTTCTAGCTGATCCTGATAATGTTCATCAATTACTTCTTCAACGGCTTCCGTACAAGCCATGGCCGCTTCTTTGCCAAGCATTGCCGTGCCCGCCCCCAAGGCGAAGCCAGCAACATGCCACAGTGGCGACAACAAAGTCGGTCGAACACGATATTCCGCTATTAGATCCTCAAATTTTTCCCGATGAACTTCTTCCTGCTCTTTCATATGGCGGATTATGTCCGATTCCGGTGCGTCTTTTAGAACAGCCAATTGCCCTTCATAAATCCGCACTGCGCCATATTCTCCGGCATGATCCACCCTAACAATTCGCTCGAGTAGCTCGCGAGGATTTAAATCTCCAGGCTGGCGCCCAAGCTTTGATTTCGGTTTTTCATCTTCTGTCATTACTGCTGCCTCATGACGTTCGCAAGGATTTGACTCCTGCAATTAAACTAAACACCGCTAAGATGCTTGCCGCTATCAGATTATATCCTGCCATTGAAATCCCGAACAGTGACCAGGCAATATCGTCGCAACGGACTACAGGTGCGGACATGATCTGCGCCTTCAACTCCTGAACCGACAGTGCCATCGACGTATCACCAACACATTCGGCGGTTCCTTCCCACCAACCTTGTTCCACGCCGACATGGAAGCCAGCGACGGCGGCGGTTGTTGCAAATGCAACTGCACAAAGTAAAAGAAACAGCCCCGGCCCTGTCTTCTTGCGGATCATCAATCCAATCAAGGCGATCAGAATGACAGCGCCGTAGGGCCAGCGCTGATATAAACACAATACGCAAGGCCAAAGATCAAACACATATTGCGCGGTAAACGCAGAGCCAAGCGCGCCCAAGGCGGCTAATAAGGCGACCATTAACGCGTTTCTGAAAAGAAAATCCAAACTAAACTCACTTCCGTATGACGATTAGACCTTACAGTATATATTTTAGAGCCAGAAAACTGCCAATCAAGAGAACAAAAAATACGACCGTAAGGAGGCCCAAATATTTTTCGATAAAATCTCGGATCGGCTCACCAAATTTCCAGAGCAGCCCTGCGACCAAAAAGAACCGAAGGGACCGGGACAATACAGATGCGATAATAAAGACAGCCAAATTCAAATGCGTCACACCACTGGCAATTGTGATGACTTTGTATGGAAAGGGTGTAAGGCCAAAGAAAGCGACAATCCATCCGCCCCATTCATTATAAGCGTCCCTAAATCGATCAAATTTATCAGCATATCCATAGAAATCGATTATAGGCGCGCCGATCCATTCAAAAAACACAGCCCCGATCAGATATCCGAATAACCCGCCAAGAACCGAAAAGATGCTGCAAATAAAGGCAATACGCCACGCTTGAGCGCGATTTGCGAGAACCATGGGGATTAACAGAACATCCGGCGGAATGGGAAAAACAGAGCTTTCAATGAAAGAAATGCCACCCAAAAACCATTTTGCACGCGGCTTCGCCGCTAAACTCATTGTAAAATCATATAACCGTCGCAACATGAAAGATGCCAAAGCCTGTTTTAAAGTTCAAACATAGATAAAACTTTCTAGCTGTTTTCGACGCTGGCAACAATCATTATCCTATTATTTATAAAGATGACATTGACGGTGATATGGTCTATTGACCCGCCGCAATACATCGCTATAGTGCGGCTGTTTCCACACGGGCCCCTGTGGCGGAATTGGTAGACGCGACAGATTCAAAATCTGTTGTCCTTAGGGCGTGCCTGTTCGAGTCAGGCCAGGGGCACCATTATTTCTTACAATTTTTTTGATTTTCCAGCCAATTGTAGGTTGCCTGTCGCCATGGTCATTGAAAACCCGAAATATTCTCGAGGCACACAGGCCGGACCCAGGACCACAATTCTTGTAGATCAGAGCGACCACAGTTTTTCTCTTGCAAAAAAGAGAGCCGCTCACCTGGAAATACCCTCAAACAAACCTGTTGACATAATTTTCCAGGATTTCCTGTCGCCCGGAACTTGGTTCGGGATTAATATCTTCTGCTATGACTTTCTCGGCAATTTGTGCCAAATCCAGATCACCGTTCAGCATTTTTTGGGCGTCGGGTGCCGTCCAGCGCTGATAACGGTCATCGAGTGCTTTTTGAAGGCCGCCGTCTTCCATCATTGCCGCAGCGGCCTTCAGGCCACGGGCACAAGTATCCATGGCACCAATATGTCCGGCGAGTAAATCATCTGGGTCAAGTGACTGACGCCGCAGTTTTGCATCGAAATTCGTACCGCCTGTGGTAAGGCCGCCGGCTTTCAATATATGGTAATACGCCATTGCAACTTCAGGAGTATTGTTCGGAAACTGGTCCGTATCCCAGCCGGATTGATAGTCATTGCGGTTCATATCCACCGAACCAAAAATACCAAGCGCCGTCGCGGTCGCCAATTCGTGCTCGAATGTATGGCCTGCGAGGATGGCATGACCCTGCTCTATATTAACCTTGACCTCCTTTTCGAGGCCATGACGTTTCAAAAACCCGTAGACCGTCGCCACATCAAAATCATATTGATGCTTGGTCGGCTCCTGCGGCTTCGGCTCAACCAGAATGGTTCCGTTGAAGCCGATCTTGTGCTTATAATCAACGACCATATTCAACATTCGGCCCATTTGCTGATCTTCCTGCGCCAGATCCGTATTGAGCAAGGTCTCGTAGCCTTCGCGGCCGCCCCAGAGTACGTAATTCTCGCCGCCAAGACGATGGGTCGCATCCATACAAGTCTTAATAGTTGCCGCAGAATAGGCAAACACATCCGGATCAGGATTTGTCGCCGCGCCGGACATAAAACGCCGGTGAGAGAAGAGATTGGCTGTACCCCAGAGGAGTTTTACGCCCGTCACCGCCATTTTCTTCTCAAATAAGTCGACAATAACGTTGAGGTTTTTGGTATTCTCCGAGAAACTATCGCCTTCAGGCCGCACATCGCCATCATGAAAACAAAAATACGGAACGCCAAGAGCGCTAAACATCTCGAATGCAACATCGGCTTTCAGGTTCGCCGCTGCCATTTCATCGCTCATTCGGTCGGGGAACCAAGGGCGATCAAAAGTCTGCCCGCCGAACGGATCGCCGCCCGGCCAAGCGAAGGAATGCCAGTAGGCGCAAGCAAAACGAAGATGATCTTCCAATCGTTTGCCAAGAACAACTTCATTGGGATCATAGTGGCGGAAAGCCAGCGGGTTTCGGCTATCCTCCCCTTCGAAGGCAATTTTTTCGGTCGAGAAAAATCCTGTGCTCACATCAGCTCCTTCAAAGCAATATAGCTTTTTGTATATTTGTAATAAGCCGTATCATAGGCCGCGTTATAATTGGGATCAGGTTCAAAGCTCCGTTCGATTATTGGCGGGACCATAACTTCAGCAGAGGGTCTGCCGCCAATGCCGAGCATCGCAAGCCGCGCCGCGCCGAGCGCCGCACCAAAATCGCCTTTGACCGGCAAGTGCAACGGAATGTTTAGGATATTGCTCAGGGTTTGCAGCCAGAAATGCGAGCTTGAGCCGCCGCCAATGGCAATCACGCTCGGCAGTTCAGTTCCCGTACTTTTCAGTGCTTCAAGGCAATCGCGCAAAGCAAATCCAACCCCTTCCATAACTGACTGACAGAGAATATCGGCGTTACTGGCTTTGGAGAGGCCTATAAAGGCACCACGCGCCACAGCATCATTATGCGGCGTTCGCTCACCTGAGAGATAGGGAAGGAAACGAACATCGGCAGGTCCTGCCACTCTGTCGGGAAGATTTTTCGCGAGATCTTGGGCTGTCTTGCCCATGGTTTCCGCGAGCCAGTTTAGACTGTCCGTCGCCGATAGTATGACGCCCATCTGATACCATTTTCCTGACACCGCATGACAGAAGGTATGGACGGCACTGGCGGGTTCCGGCGCGTAATTATCCTTGGCCGCCAACAACACACCAGATGTTCCAAGAGAGACAAAACCCTGTCCTTCTCGAAACGCTCCTATTCCACAGGCCGCGGCGGCATTGTCTCCCGCTCCGGCGACAACCGTAATATTGGCGGGCAAGGACAAGTCAGCTATTATCTCACCCCGCACCTCTCCGACAATGTCTGAGCCTTCGATCACTTTCGGCATCTGGTCAGGACGCATACCTGAACCATCAATCAAGGCTCTCGACCAATCGCGCTTGCCGACATCAAGCCAGCTGGTACCGGCCGCGTCTGACATTTCCGAAGTAAGTTCACCAGTCAGCCAATAGACCAAATAATCTTTCGGCAGCAAGACCTTGGCGACGCGGGCAAAGTTGTTGGGCTCATGTCTGGCCATCCACAGGAGCTTCGGTGCTGTGAAACCGGGAAATACGATATTGCCGGAGAGGGCGCGAAATTTCGGTTGCATATCCAGCTCCAACGCTTCTTTCGCAGCCCGTGTATCGTTCCAGAGGATACAGTGTCGGATCACCTTACCGGCTTCATCAAGGCAAACTGCACCATGCATATGCCCGGAGATGCCAATACCCCTTAATCGTTTATATTCATTCGCATAACTAGCCCGCAAAGAATCCATTACGGACTGACAGGCATTGATCCAGTCTTGCGGATCCTGCTCTGACCACCCGGTCTGCTGATGCTGAACACCGTAATTTGCCGACGCCTCGCCCACGGCATAGCCGTCATCGGAGACAAGTAGTCCCCGCAAACCGGATGTCCCAAGATCAAGACCAAGATACATGCCTGCCTCCTAGCCCAACCTGACCCAGGCAGCATTCCGAGCCGAAGAACGGACACAAGCATCTATAAACTGTACACCTTTCAAACCATCATGGACTGTCGGATAGATCACTTCAGCTGACGGTTTCTTACCCTCTCTCGCCGCGAGTATTGCCGCGGCTGCCTCTCCATAGATATTGGCGAAACCCTCAAGATAACCTTCTGGATGACCTGGCGGAATACGGCTCATACGCTCCGCCGCTGAGCCAGCTCCCGCGCCTTGCCGAGTGATCAGCCGTTTGGGTTCTTCAAGCGGTGAGTGCCAGAGGTAATTTGGATCTTCCTGCGTCCATTCCAAACCGCCTTTCTCCCCGTAGATGCGCAGGCGCAGCGCATTTTCGTTACCGGGTGCGACCTGTGAGCACCAGAGCATGCCACGCGCACCGCCCTTGAAGCGCAGCATCACATGGGCGTTATCATCCACCCTGCGCCCCTCGACAAAGGCCTGCAAATCGGCGGCGAGGCTGTCAAGTTCCAAACCGGTGACAAAATTCACCAGATTAAAGGCATGGGTGCCGATATCACCAGTAGAGCCGCCAGCCCCGGCCCGCGCCGGATCCGTCCGCCATTCCGCCTGCTTAAAGTCCTGCTCCGTCGTCAGCCAGTCTTGCGGATATTCCACCTGAACAATTCGAAGCTTGCCAAGGTCACCCTTGGCGATCATTGCCCGTGCCTGACGGATCATGGGATAGCCGGTATAGTTATGGCTAAGGATAAAAAGTGCTTCGGACGCCTCCGCCACTTTCACAAGTTTTTTTGCATCCGGCAATGTGGACGTCAGGGGCTTGTCACAAATTACATGGATACCGCGCTTGAGAAATTCACGGGCAGCGAGAAGATGGACATGGTTTGGTGTTACTATGGAAACAGCCTCAATACCGTTTTTAAGCCGTGCTTCGCGCATGGCCATCTGCTTGAAATCATCATAGATGCGGTCAGGAGCGAGACCCAATGCTGCTCCGGATTGTTGGGCTTTTTCTGGCGTCGATGAAAGAGCTCCCGCGACCAAGACGAATTTGTCATCAAGACGGGCGGCTACGCGGTGCACGCCGCCAATAAAGGCGTCATTGCCGCCACCGACCATACCCAGACGAATTTGCCGGTCCAAGCGCTCATTGCGTCCTTCGATCGCCATCAGGAAATCCCCAGCATTTTACGGTTGGCTTCCTCGTCAGTGCCACCGTCAGCAAAGTCGTCGAAGGCCCGCTCGGTAACCCGGATAATGTGATCTTTGACAAACTGCGCCCCTTCACGAGCGCCATCTTCGGGATGCTTAAGGCAGCATTCCCATTCAACTACGGCCCAGCCCGTAAAATCATTGGCGGCCATTTTGGAGAATATGCCAACGAAGTCCACCTGCCCGTCGCCAAGGCTACGGAACCGTCCTGCGCGATCGACCCATGATTGATAGCCACCGTAAACACCCTGCCTCCCTGTCGGATTAAACTCCGCATCCTTCACGTGAAACATCTTGATGCGATCCTTATAGATGTCAATATGATCGAGATAATCCAGGCATTGCAGTACATAATGCGAAGGGTCATACAGCATGTTGCAGCGGGCATGATTGTCCACCCGCTCCAGGAACATCTCAAACGTCACGCCGTCATGCAGATCTTCGCCCGGATGTACTTCATAACAAACATTAACGCCGCAATCTTCAGCGTGATCAAGCAAGGGCCGCCATCGTTTCGCCAACTCGTCAAACGCCGTTTCCACCAGTCCTGCAGGCCGCTGCGGCCAGGGATACATATAGGGCCAGGCCAGCGCACCTGAGAAGGTCACGTGATCTGTCAGCCCAAGATTTCGGGAGGCACTCAGTGCCTTTTTGACCTGATCCACCGCCCATTCCTGACGGGCTTTCGGATTGTTATGCACTTCCGGTGCGGCAAAGCCATCGAACGCGGTATCATAAGCTGGATGCACGGCGACCAGCTGACCTTGCAGATGAGTCGACAGCTCGGTCACCTCAATACCGTTGGCTGCCGCTTTTCCCTTGAACTCATCACAATAATCTTTTGAGCTCGCCGCTTTTTCAAGATCAAACAGACGGCTATCCCAACTTGGTACCTGCACGCCGGCATATCCGCAATCCGCAGCCCATTTAGTGATGCTGTCCCAAGAATTAAACGGCGCATCTTCGCCCGCAAATTGCGCCAGAAATAGCGCCGGTCCTTTGATGGTCTTCATGTTTTTCCTCCCAGGGGTGTTAGCTGCCAAGCGGCGGCATATTTTCTTTTAAGTAGACGTCAATCCGAATGCGTTCTTGTGAAATATTGATCGGCAAACTATCGCTTTTCGCCCGCAAAACACGGACTGTACTCCGGACCAAATGCCCGGTATCCTGTGAAATTATGGCGTCAAATGTCCCTTGAACCAAAGCGTCGCGCGATAACGGCGTCAGCTCATGCCCGACAACCATAACCTTCTGATCGAGATCGTTCAGTCGTAAAAAATTAATCAGGCCCGCGTTCCCGGCCGCCGACGAATAAATTCCGGCAATGTCTGGTGTCGTCGCAAAGGCGGCCGGCAGCAGTCGCTCCAATAGATCCGGATTGTCCCGCCCCTCCAGGGATGGCAACACGTCAATATCTGTAAATTTTTCAGACATCACCTGATCAAATCCCAAACGGCGCTCTAAATGATCCCGCGCCAACATGGATCCAGTGATAACAAGCAATTTCTTACGGCCTTGGGCCAGAAAATGCCCCATCAGCTGACCTGCTGTCCGACCCGCAGCAATATTGTCGATCCCGATGAAATGGTCCCGCTCAGAATCTGGTAGGTCTGACACCAAGGCGACCACAGCAACGCCGCGCTTCTTGATCTGGGCAATTGCCTCGCGTACGGAAGAGTTTTCAGGGCCAAAAATTGCAATGCCATCCACATCTTGTGGATCCATCTTTGAAATAATGCGGGCCATGGCCTGCGGATCGAAGGCCGGCACGCGCTCGAAACTGAGCTTTGTCCGCTCTAACGTTAAAACCTCAGACAATTCAGTAATTTGTTGCTCCAGCATCGAGACAAATTCATTGTTGCTTTCCGGTAGCAGGAAGTGAAAATTGTAAATCCGTCCGCGTGCCAGGTTTGCGGCCGCCGTATCTCGCACATACCCCAATTCCTTGATGGCTTTATGGACCCGTTCGATTGTGACATTGCGAACACCTGGCCGATCATTGATGACCCGATCAACTGTCGCAAGGCTCAGCCCCGCCACCCGGGCAATGTCATTGACCGTTGGTTTTAAATTTATGTCACGCCCGTATTTTCCCACTTTTTTCGCCTTAACTCCCTTCAAGCGAGATATCAAGATTGCTTCTTGATTCACTCTTTGTATTTGGTGTAGCCTAAATGAGGTACGCACCTCAAGTCAAACTTCATTTGAGGCGCCTACCATATTTCTGATATGTGCGCCTCGCGCAGAACACTGAAATGAATTGGGGTCTGATGCCTTTTTATGGAGCCGCTGATTATAAAAACCACGATAGCTTGAATATTTTGAAACGTAAAAAAATCCTTGAATTGGTTGGACCATTTTGGTAGTACCAATTTCAGGCAAAATTTCGTCGGCTAAATAGTGAGCCGATTTGGGGGAATACAAAATGCACGCACAATCGAGCAACATTCTTCCTATTGTGGCATTGGACGACAACGAAAAATAAGGGAGCGAAGAATGCATTTATCCACTCATAATTGGATGCGCGCGGAATCAGTTGAAACAACATTACGGCGTGGCAAACAATATGGTCTTGAGAGTATCGAGATCAGCGGAGAGCCCGACCAATATGATACAAAAGAAATCCGGGCCATTCTGAATGAGCTGGACATGTTCTGCTGGGGTTCAGTGACCCTGACACTCGGAGATCGCAACCTGGCCGCAAAAGATGAAGGGCAACGAGCGGCAACAGTGGATTATATGAAGCGTGTCGCGACCATGGCACATGAATTGGGCGGCCGTGAGCTGACGGTCGTCCCGGCAACCGTTGGTAAAGTCACTCCGGACGGCACACCCGAAGAAGAATGGCAATGGGTTATAAATGGCCTCAAAGAAATTTACGAACTAACTGAATCATACGGTATCAAAATTGGCCTTGAACCGCTCAACCGCTTCGAGACCTATTTCTTGAACCGTGCAGATCAAGCTGTCGCATTGGCCAAGGAAGTTGGCCCTAATTGCGGGGTTTGTTTGGACGCGTTTCACCTCAACATTGAAGAAGAAGATTTCCACGCCGCCATTCGTTCGGCGGGCGATATGCTGGTGGACTTTCATGTCGCCGACAATAACCGTATGCCTCCGGGAATGGGACAACTCAACTGGGCTGAAATTGTCAAAACCCTGAAAGACATTAACTACACTGGCGGTATGACACTCGAGTTTGTAACACCGATTGACCGTACTCCGGTGACCAAATGGCCAAATCAGGTGGAAACCGACCCGGTGGATATCTCTCCGGAGCAGTTGAAATTCATCGAAGACCATGGCAGCAGTTTGCTCAGCGAGGAGTTTTATACAGAGATGGTCAAACGCTCTTGTGAGCATATCGTTCCTCTCATCCGGTAATTTTACTAATGAACATTTATACAATTGCTGACGTTGAGGCCCGCTGGATAAGTTGCCCTATTCCTGAGGCGCATCAACATGTGTCCGACTTTGGTAAAATTTCCAGCTTCGACATGACGCTGGTGACCGTAACACTTGAGGACGGTACCAAGGGATATGGTGAAGCCAAAGCCGCTGTTGGTAGCATGGGCTCTTGTGACAGTCTGGCCTTGGTGATCGAACGGGAACTCAAACCCCAGCTGGTTGGTCAGGACGCCCGCCAGATCAACCGTATTTGGTCGCTTTTGTACAATGGCTCCCGTCAGGGATACGCTGAACAGCACGGTCGGTCCTTCCATGTTCTTGGGCGTCGGGGTTTATGGATTTCTGCGATGAGCGGGATAGATCTCGCCTTGTGGGACCTAGCGGGTAAACGTTTGAATTCTCCCGTACTGGATATAATTGGCGGGCCCATACGGGATCGAATGAACGGCTATGCCAGCGGCGGCTGGGCCGATGCCGGGAACATCGGCACTCAACTAAAATCATACGTTGATCGTGGATTCAAGGCCGTGAAGATGCGGATTGGTGTCATGGATGATACTGTTTCCAACAGTGTGGCCCGGGTAACAGCCGCTCGTGCAGCAGTTGGGCCCGATATTGATATCATGGTTGATGCCCATGGCACATATAATGGCGCTGAGGCTCGGGAGTTCAGTCGTCGGACGGAAGATTTGAACCTGCGCTGGTTTGAAGAACCCGTCAGCGCCGATTCCCGCAAGGCAATGACAAATATCCGAAGCCATACTTCGATGCCGATTTCCATGGGTGAGAGTGAGTTTACCTGTTTTGATTTTCAGGATCTCATTGATCGGGATGCTGCCGATATATTGCAGCCTGATATGGCTATCTGTGGTGGATTCAGCGAGGGATTAAAAATTTCCGCACTCGCTGTTTCTAACCAACTGGAACTTGCTCCGCATTGCTGGGGATCTGCCTTCTCGTTCGTGGCTGGGTTAACCCTCGGGTTTGCCAGCCCAGCTGCAAAAGTAATCGAATTTTCCCTTGGGGCCAATCCACTACTGAGAGATTTGGTGCAGGAAAATATTGATGCAGAGGATGGATCTTTCGAGCCACCGGCAGGGGCAGGGTGGGGCTTGACCCTTAATGAAGATTTTGTGTCCGAATTTGGCCGATAACAAAAACACAGGACGAAGAGAATGCCAGAAATCAGCCACTTGCAACATGTGAATATCTTGGTCGATGACCTGAACGCCGGCATAGAATTCTATACGAAGGTCGTCGGGCTGGAATTGGATACGACGCCTGATTTACCTTTTCCGGCACAGTTCTTTAAGCTCGCATATGGTGGGCAGATCCACATGAATGAAATAGCGGACATCAAGCCCGTTAAAGCACATTTCTGTCTAGTTGTAGATGATTTCAATACTACGTTTCGGCGCATGAAGGCAGCCGGCGTTATTGATATAGTAACCATGGGTAAAATCAGACGCCTGCCGGCTGGCACCATGCAGATGTTCATACGTGATCCCTCCGAAAACCTTGTTGAAATCGCCAGTAAACGCGGAAGTGAAATTGACAATGACGTCCTTCAAGATGACATGGTCAGTGTTGGGAATGGTGATACATGACGATACTGATGCTGGAAACACTCGACACGGCTGGCATGGCATTACTCGGTGAGGCGGGAGAGGTCATTCATTCCCCTACCCCGAATGCACACGATCATTCTTTGCCCTTTGATAAAGTTACCGCCATCATCACCCGTGGCCTTGGAAAGCTTGACAGACCCCTGCTGGAAAAATGCCCCAATTTGAAGGTCATAGCCCGTTGCGGTGCCGGCCTTAACAATCTTGATACAGTCGCTGCCAAAGCAATGAATATCCCGGTAGTCTTTGCACCAGGTATTAATGCAACTGCAGTTGCCGAACATGTTTTGATGCTGATAATGATGATTTTACGCAAAGGTTTTCGGGCTGTAACTGAAGTTAAAAACAGTAACTGGCAGTATCGCAATGACATGCAAAGTGACGATCTCTGCGGCAAGAAAGTAACCCTGGTCGGTACGGGGAACATCGCCCGCAAAGTTGCGGAGTATACTTCAGCACTTTCCATGGAAACCGTAATGTGCGGACGTGAAGGAAGAGGAATGCAAGGTCTGCGGGACAATCTCGAGACCCACCTCGCGACAACGGACGTGCTGTCGTTACATATTCCGGCCGATAATGATAATGACCTGTTTGTTGATGCAATATTGCTGAACAATCTTAAACCTGGCGCCATTGTCATTAATACGGCACGCGGCAGCCTGATCGACGAGCTAGCGATGGTCAATGCGCTTAACGACGGACATATCGCTGCATATGGAGCCGACGTGATGACCACGCAACCTCCGCCCGCTGATAATGCGCTTATCAATCATCCCAATACTGTGGTGACCCCGCATGCAGCCGCGCTCACCAAACGAACGTATCAGGAAATGAGTATCTTCACGGCTCTGAATGTCGTTTCAATCCTGTCCGGATCGACGCCGGACAAACTGTCAATTTATCACGGAGCAGCTTGAAAATGGCAAGCTTCAAAATGGTTATCAACCTAGGTGGTAATGAATGTTTTCTTTGAAAGTAACAGGGCTGGTAAAGCATTTCGGCGACGTCAAGGCTGTGGATGGCCTGGATATGGAAGTCAAGAAGGGGGAGTTTTTTGCCCTTCTCGGCCCCAGCGCCAGTGGCAAGACGACCTCTTTCAGGTCAATTTGCGGTATTGAGAAGCCGGATGCAGGCACCGTCATAATGGATGGTCAGGATATGACCACTGCCTCTATGCGCGATCGTAATGTGGCAATGGTGTTCCAGACTTTTGCGCTCTATCCACATCTGACGATCCGCGACAATCTGGCCTTCCCGTTGAAACAACAAGGATTGGACCGAGGTGAAATTACCAAGCGCATAGATGAGATTGGTGAATTACTGCGCCTGTCCCACACCCTGGACCGTAAGCCTGGAACCGCCAGCGGCGGAGAGCAACAGCGCATTGCCATTGGGAGGGCCCTGATCCGTCGCCCGGAACTGTTGCTGTTGGATGAGCCATTGACCAACCTCGATGCCAAGCTGCGCCATGACACGCGGGCTGAATTTAAGCGCCTTCATCGGGAACGTGGCATTACTATTGTATATGCCACACCGGACGAACTGGAGGCTCTGACTATGGGCCAGCGGATCGGTGTACTGAAAGAAGGTCGGATGGTCCAAATTGGCGAACCGGATCACCTGTATGATTTTCCTGATGACGCCTATGTCGCCGGCATGGTGGGCTCGCCGCGCATGAACTTGATCAACGCCCGCAAAAAGGGGGAGGGTTCTGGATCAACTGTTGAGGCGCCGCTGGGCGATTTCAAGAAAGGTCAGTGGAAATCAGAATTTGAAAAATTTGCGCATGGTGATGAATTCATGTTCGGCATTCGGCCTCACGATATTGTCCCGGTTGGCTCGACCCAGGAGTTTAACGGCCCGACATTTGAAGCTGATATCCATCTGATCGAACCTTTAGGCGACGTTATCATCCTTGATCTCGTTGTAAATGGTGCCCGGCTCAAGATGGTTTTACCCGAAGAACAGGCCATTGGCTATGACGTCGGAGATCAACTCAAATGCGGATTTGATCTTGCAACAACACACCTCTTTACCAAAGAAACCGGAACGGCCGTTAGGTAGGCATTTCGGAATAAATAACAACACCTACAAATCTGGAATAAGGACAAGGAGAAAAAAATTGAAAAAGCATATAAAAAAGGGAGGCGTCCTTGCATTGAGTGCAATGATGGCGACCATACTAGGAACGGCGGCCCCCGCGTCGGCGAAAGATATAGTTATTCAGATGGCAGCGCCCGACTGGAGCCCCACGCGGTTCATGCAGGAGTATGCCGATAAGACTTACAAGGCACCCAGCGGTAACAATGTTACCTTGGCTATCGACTTTATTCCTTGGCCGAGCTTCTATGAGCGTGTCGCGGCATCTATGGCATCAGGTGAGAAGAAGTATCAGCTGGTAGTGTCCGACAGCCAGTGGATCGGTACTTTCATTGAAGGCGGCCAATTCATGAAGCTGAACAAATATATAGATGCTGATCCTGAGTTGCAGAAAACACTAGCCGATGTTCACCCCGCACTGACCGAAGCTTATGCAACTTATCCATATAAGTCAGATAATATCTATGGTTTCCCGCAGATGCCGGATACCAAGGTTGCCGTATACCGTGAAGATCTGTTCTGCAATGAAATGGAACAGGCGAATTTCAAAGCCAAGTACAGCAAGACATTGCCATGTACCTATGAAGACTGGGAAACTGTTGATTGGGAAACATGGGGCAATATCGGTGAATTCTTCCGCCGCTCTCCTGGTGATAAACTGGGAAGTGGGACGACCAACGAAGATTTTTACGGTGTCGCCTATCAAGCCGGTAAGGGATACGACTTCTCATCCATGCAGATCAATGCGTTTATCTGGCAGAACGGTGGTGGCATTTGGGATGAATCCAAACAACCGGAAGCTCAGGCTGAAGGCGTTGTCAACTCTGCAGCAGCAGTCAAAGGCCTTGAGGAATATCTCGACCTTCTGAAATATGCCCCACCAGCCGCCAAGACCGGTCAAATGGATATTTTCCAGATCCAGGAATTGTTCATGCAAGGCAAAATTGCCGCCATGGTCAACTGGAACGCTGTAGCGGCGGCGGCACTTGATCCGAAAAACTCCAAGGTTGCGGATAAAACAGCTTTTGCGTTGCCTCCCGGAACACCTGGCCCAGACGGTACGCTGGTCCGTTGGGACAATATCGGTGGCCAGCCCTTCGTATTAACCACCTGGAATGATGACGAAACCGTCAAGGAATCTCTTGATCTGGTTAAATGGTGGTTGTCACCGGAAACCCAACTCGAGTTTGCTAAGAAAGGCAGCGGAAATGCCGCCATCAAGAGCGTCATGGAAATGCCTGGCTACAATGACATCAACCCCTGGAACAAAGCCCATGTTGAAGTCCTGCCCTGGCAGAAAGACGTCTGGCATATTCCGGAATTTTTTGAGCTGTTGACACAGCAGCAAGAAGAATATGACAAAGCGATTACAGGCCAGATTTCTGCGCAGGAAGCTCTGGACAACATTGCCAAATTCCAGCAGGAACTCCTGACGGAAGCCGGCCGTATCAATTAGTGCAGAAGTACTAGAAGTTCTTTTCCAGCGTTGGGCGGGGGCGCCTATGGTATCTGGCGCCCCTGTCCATAGCCGGCAGACTTTATCAATTATCATTCCGTGAAGCTTGAGAGCTTCGCCCAGAAAAGTCGGAATATTTTAATGCGTGGATTTATGGATTGGCTAATGGACCCCAAGCGCCGGGGGCCGATGCTCGTGACACCTGCCATATTGCTGTTGTTTGTCATGAATATCTTTCCGCTGATGTGGTCATTTGGATTGAGCTTTTTTCACTATAAAGCTTCTTCCATGAAGCCTCCCCGGTTTGCCGGTTTATATTATTATGAGAAAGTCCTAACTGACCCCGTCGTTTGGGAGCGTTTCCAAACCACCGCGCTCATTGTTAGTTTGAGCGTTTTGGTTCAGATGATCATAGGGTTTGCGCTGGCGATCTTATTTTCCAAGAAATTTCCAATGCGCCGTGAAATCCTCATGCTGATCCTGACACCAATGATGTTGTCATTTGTAGCTGTTGGCGTGTTCTTTAAACTGTTCTACGAACCAACTTTTGGCCTCATTAGCCAGGCCTTCATGGTCTTCACCGGTGAGCCACTGGCACTATTGGCGACCAAATGGGGAGCGATTCTTGGTATTGTGATTGCGGATGCCTGGATGTGGACACCGTTTGTGATGCTTTTGGTGCTGGCGGGCCTGGTCAGTGTCCCTAACTATTTATATGAAGCCGCAGAAATTGATCGTGCAAGTACGTGGGAACGATTTAAGACTGTTACATTTCCTTATGTTAAAGGTCTGTTATTGCTCGCGCTTCTATTCCGTACGATTGAGACGTTTAAATTATTTGATGTGGTTTACATTATCACTGCCGGAGGACCGGGGTCTTCGACAGAGACCATAGCGGTCTATGTATACCGCATGGCCTTCCAGTTCTTCAAAACCAGTCAGTCATCTGCGCTTTCATACATATTGCTCTTTGTGGTGATCGTGTTGACAAACCTTTACCTCTATTTTGTAAACCGTCGTGAGCAGGAGGCCTGAATATGTTTGGCAGGGCTAAGAAAAAACGGGCAATTCGGGAAGCTGGTTGGGGCCATACGGTTATTTGCACAATCATAGGTCTGATTTATTTCTTCCCGGTATTGTGGATTATCCTGACCGCTTTCAAGACACGTCAAGATGCGTTGGCAACACCGCCGTCCTTCCTGTTTACGCCGACACTCGATAATTTCCTTCGTGTATTTTATCGAGTGACGACAGATGGTGAACAGTTGTCGACCGGTATGGGATTGTTTTTCTTTAATTCGATTTTTATTGCGGGTGCCGGTGTGCTATTGGCTCTGATCGTCGGAACAATGGCGGCTTATGGCTTCTCTCGTTATCCGCTTAAAGGAAATGATACCTATCTGTTTGTCATCCTGACGACACGTATGCTGCCACCGATCGTTGTGATTGTGCCAATATTTCTGATGTTCCGCATCACGGGACTCAGCGGCAGCTACATCGGGATTATTTTGCTCTACGCCATGTTCAATCTGGCATTCAGTGTCTGGATGATGAAAAGCTTCTTCGATGAGCTGTCCACAGATGTGGAGGATGCCGCGCGGCTGGAAGGTGCCAGTGAATGGAAGGTCTTCTTCAAGATATGTATTCCGCAGTTGAAGGCCGGTTTGGCCGCAACGTCTGTCTTTGCACTGATCCTGACCTGGAACGAATTTCTGTTTGCATTACTGTTGACGGGCAGTGATACCCGGACGGTACCTGTGGCCATGGCCCGTTCCATGGGCGGTCAGCTTGGCGTCGACTGGGGATTGCTTGCCGCAATCATCACTCTGTTCCTGATACCTGTGTTCATCGTCACTTATGCTTTGCAGAACCATCTACTGCGCGGCGTCACCTTCGGTACAGTTAAAAAGTAAGGCGTAAAAAATGGGTTCTATTAGAGTTGAAAACCTGACGAAACGATTTGGCGATCTCGTCGCCGTCAATGCTGTCGATATGACGATCGAGGAGGGCGAGGTGTTATGCCTTCTCGGCCCGTCAGGATGTGGTAAGACGACCACTTTACGCATGATAGCTGGGTTGGAGCAAGAAACTGAAGGAGATGTCTATATTGGCGGGAACCTCGCCAACGATTTGTCACCTTCGGAGAGAGATATCTCCATGGTATTCCAGTTTTATGCCTTATATCCGACTTTAACGGTAGCAGAGAATATCGCGTTTCCCTTGCGGTCAGAAAGCTCTAGTGCCGAAGAGATTAAGGTGCGTGTCATGGAGGTTGCGCGTGCTCTGCAATTGCAGGACGTTCTGAATCGCACACCCGGACAACTGGGTGAAGGAGAAAAACAGCGCGTCGCGGTAGCACGGGCGATTGTGCGCGACCCAAACTGTTTTCTGTTTGATGAACCGCTCAGCCGCCTTGATGTGACTTTACGGCAAACCATGCGCGGTGAAATCAAGGAAATCCTCAACAGCCTGTCCAAAGCAACGGTTATTGTAACACATGATCAGTTGGAGGCATTGACCATGGCGGATCGGATTGCTGTGATGCGTCAAGGCAATATCGAGCAAATTGCAACACCGCACGAAATTTTTACACAGCCAGCCAATTTGTTTGTTGCCGGCTTCATTGGGACACCGTCAATGAACCTCCTACCGGGCATCTTGCGGACCTATTCAGACGGGATTGCAACCTTTGAGCTTTGCGGTCAGCAGATCAGCCTGAAAGTCGATCCAGCTGTTGCTAACCTTTCTCCGGGATCAGCTGTCACCATAGGAATTCGCCCCCGGGCCTTTAAATTGGAAACAACGGAGACGAATGTCGGTATCGCCGTAGAGGTAGATTTGATTGAACCTATGGGCGCTGAAACGCTTATTCACACGCTTGCCGGAGACACGGACATTCGAGTGGTAATCAATAGAACTGAAAAAGTCTCCGTTGGTGATCGCGTGAGAATTGTCAGCAGACCAGACCAAAATCTGGTTTTCGACCAGTCAGAAAGGTTGGTATTGTCATGAGTGATGTTTCTGAAAAAGGCATGACGACTAAACAAGCACGGCGGCTTGAATATGGTATTATCGGATTTTGCCTGCTGGCTCTGGTTTCAATATTTCAACCCTTCAGCCAAGCGCTATTCACTATAGGCTGTATTTCTGTCGTCGTGGGTGGCTTGGCATTCAATTTGGTGCCATTTTGTGTTGCTGGAAACAAATACCGTGATATTGCCAAGAGTGGTATGATCGTTGTCATAGTTTTTGTCATAGTGGTCATCCTGGCCCTGGCTTCGGCGTGGGGATACGGTGTCTATCTCCGATCACAATAGGTAACGAGAACAATTTGGGAAGAGGCTATGAACCAGGCGGAAGTAAAAAGAATTGTCGCGGAATTGCTGCCTTATATTAGGTACCATCGGCTGCAACCTGGTGATCGCTTACCCTCTGAAAGGGATTTATGCACCAAGTTCAACGCCAGCCGTAATTCTGTGCGGGAAGCTCTGACAGCTCTTGAAATCATGCGGGTGGTCGAACGCCGCCCCAACTCTGGTATTTACTTGCAAGAGTTATCGCGCGATACCAGTGTTGATGCGATGGTGATGTTCCAAGATGCGGGAGTCCCTTTGCTGAGTGAAGAAGTGGCAGGTTTCGTTGAGACACGACGAATTCTGGAAATCGAAAGCTTTCGCCTGGCCTGCGAAAGGAGTACAGAAGAAGATCTTCAAAAATTGCGTGAAATCCTTACGTTCTGCGAAGAAAATATCGAAAATTGTGAATTGATTGCTGAATATGATGCAATTTTCCATCTCGCTCTTGTCGAGGCTGCGCATAATCAGGTGTATTTGCGCGTGGTCAATTCTTTTTATCTGACATCGAAAGATCGCCGGAAGGTCTTTTTCAAGTCCTTGGAGCAATGCAAACGATCGCATCAGGACCATCTGAAGCTATATAATTCCTTGAAGGACAGAGACTATGTTTCCGGTAAAAAAATATTAAACCGACATCTCGCGACCGTCGGCGAATTCTGGGAACGGCACCTTAAGCAAGAAAAGGAATCCGCAGCTCGGGAAGAGAAGCTGGGAAAATCGAAAATTGAGGCGACCCGTTAGCCCCAACGCTCAGGCTACTTTCTTCTTGAACGGTGCCCCAAGCTCGACGCCTCGGAACATCGAATTTTTCCCTTGTTCCATCGCAGAATTTCATCATTTATTAACCGTATCCTAACTTCTACTGCCTACAATTCTTACCATTGCTATGAAATGCGGATTGTAGAAAAAGGAATATCATGCCTGTTCTGATGATGTCGGCTGGCGGTTTGGTTTTACTTGCAGCTATCTGGGATTTATTTTCCCGGCGCATCCCAAATCTATTACCACTCATCATAGCCGCACTGTATTTGATGCATTGCGTTTATACCTCAGCATGGTCGGATATGCCGTGGCATCTTTTGACAGGTGCGGGCGTCCTCGTCGTGGGCATAGTAATATTTTCTTTTGGCTGGCTCGGGGGCGGAGATGTCAAATTGCTCGCAGCCCTGGCACTTTGGGCCGGTCCCGACCATCTTATTTTGCTCCTATTAATCACTGGTGTCGGAGGTGGACTTTTAGCGGTTCTGTATGTGCTACCTGCGATTCTTGCCAAAAACCCGGCGGTGTCCAGCAGCATAGATTGGATATTTACCCGGATTTTGAAAAGGCCCGCACCAATGCTTATGGCGTCCAATTCGCAAGGGCTACAATTACCTTATGGTGTAGCAATCGCGATTGCCGGGTTCGCTGTATTCTATCAGATTTCCGGCGGAATTTAGCTGCGCCAATTAAGCGGCGCGCGCGAGCCAAATTCCAAAAACAATACAGGCGGCTCCGGCCAGATACCTCAAACTTAAGGGTTCTTTCAAGAAGATGTAGCTCATCAGCGGGACGATGATAAAGCTCAGACCCATAAATAAATAAGCCTTGTTCAACGGGAAATGTTTTAGAATATACACCCATAAAATGGTGGCGATTGCATATAGCACCAGCGCTACAATAAAATAACCGTTCATGGATAACTTCAGGATTGAACTTACATCCAGTGCTGCAACGTCTTTGCTTGAAAGTTTGAAGAGAATTTGCCCAGCCGACAGAATAAAAGGCATAATTAGGATTAGCGCGTCTTTGGTTATATCCAATCTGCTTCTCCAATTTTGTGACCAGGATGTTTCTTAGGCAAGGTGATCATTTGCTTCTTCAGGTAAGTTGGGTACCTGCCCAGCATCAATTGAGGCGGGTCCCCCAATTGAAAGATAAGCAATACGTTTCCTTTCCCGCCTGCTTCTTGTGACGGAATCCAGAATAAATCCGCAAGCCAGAAACAAAAAAGACAGCAGCATAGAAGCGCTGGAAAGCACAGCCGTCGGCAGTCGCGGCACAAGACCTGTTTCCAGATAGGTGATTGCCAATGGAAAGGACAAAATTAGAGAGGTTGCCGAAAAGACAAGGAACAGCCATCCGAAAAAAGTCATCGGGCGCTCGTCCTTTATCAATTTCACAATCAGTTTCGAGATTTTCAAACCATCCGAAATTGTGTTCAATTTACTGTCGGAGCCTTCCGGGCGTTCAAGGTAAATACTGGATATTTCGGCAACCGGCATATTCAACTCAAGTGCGTGAATTGTAAGCTCCGTCTCAATTTCAAAACCTTCGGACAGTATTGGAAAGGATTTTACAAACCTTCTTGAGAACACCCGGTATCCCGTTAGTATATCATCAAACCTTCGCCCAAAAACGCCAGCGACTAGTGCGGTGAACATTTTGTTGCCCAGCACATGGCCCTTTCTGTAAGCCGAATCCATCGACGCTTCACGTTTTCCGCAAACCATATCAAGGCGTTGTTCTAAAAGGTGAGAGACAAGCTTAGGGGCAACTGCGGCCTCATAAGTCGCATCCCCATCAACCATGACATATACATCGGCTTCTATATCTGAAAACAGCCGTCGAACGGCATTTCCTTTTCCAGGCATGGATTCAAATATAACGTCAGCACCTGCCGCACGCGCCTTATTGCTGGTTTGATCAGTTGAAACATTATCGCAGACGACAATGCGGGCGTGAGGCAAGGCCTTTTTAAAATCTTCAACCACCGTTGAAATGGTTTTCTCTTCATTGAAACACGGAATCATCACCGCAATAGAAGGCATCACCAGCCCATCGATACCCGCCGATGTCATACCCTCCTTACTGATAGCTTCACTTTGGTTCACTGTTTTAAAGCCTTATATTCAAATAACCGCCAGGGCTTTGGCACCTTTACTTCTGACAATTCAGGCGGCAAGTTCCCTGATAGCAACCGAGTATAGAATATAGACGCATCCTCCGCCTCTTGATAGTACCAACGCTCTGCAGCATTGGGACATAGTAAAATATAGTCAATGTCATATTTTAACAGCAAAGATTCACTTACCTTATATTCTGTCGCTGTAAGCAGAGAATAAGAATCGAAAATTGCATCTCCATTCCTGTGGTACGGCACGGCTAGAAAATGATGCTGGGTTCGATACATGAGTTCTGGCCCACGATCTATGTTATTGGTGAACCTGAGGTTATTTCGACCGCCAATGAAATCCTTGTCAGTTAAGAAAGCCGTGATATCAAAGATATCACATTTTTCGGTGTCACCTTCGATGGAAGCCTCAGCCTCCTTGGTTTCAAATGCTTTTGTTATATTTCCGACAAGTATCGCTAAGCAAAATGGGCCAACTATGAAGATACCTCTCACGAAAAAACCGCTCATGCCCTTCCTCCAACCCGCGAATTTTTCATTTACCCATGTTATAAGATTGTCGATCAATGGACCCGCTGCAAAGACAGCCACGACGGTGAGATAGAGGCTCGCACGAATATGCGCTAAAGCAAGGGCACCAGTGCAAATTAACAGCAACGTTATCCACACCCAAACTTGTCGGCGTTCCGACGGCAATCTACCAAAAAGGATTAGACCGCCATAAACAATTCCGGCCATGGGCAATAAGCAATAAAGGGTGACCAGCTTACCGCTTATGAACAAAGGGGTCATTTCAGAAACCTTGTCATGCCAAATGGGGTTTATTCGCGGATCAGCCTCAGCCATCGGGCCTATAAACAAGTCCGGTAAGAAGATTGCTATGATTGAAAAACTCACCACTCCGAATGCTATTGTTCCGAAACAACGCCTTACCAGTTGATCGGTGTTGTCCAAGAATTTCGCGCAGACCGTCCAGAACAAAACAGGGCAGGCAACGAGAAATAGCTGGGCGACTGTCAGTCGATCGTAGCGGTCAGCCAGAAACTCAGAAAAAGGTGTGTCGAGAATCAAACCAATCGCACAAAGCCCCAAAACTCCGATTGCGAAATTACGATTGGCCAAACGCCACGGCTTGCCCCAAATCAACCAGCAAATGCCCAGGCCGATTGTCAATGGAACGTAAACAATCAAAAACTCCAAGCTGATCCATATTCCCAATCCGGTCAATATGCCTGCCAATAAAGCGAATTTTGCCGAAAATGTTGGATTGCTGGCGCGAACCAGGCAGCCCAAGACTGCGGCCATAAGCGCCGCGAGAACCGCATGATGATCTATCCTGCCGATCCCTAAATAACTATGTAACGCCGGTTGTGCGGCGATGAGCAAAGCCACCAGCAATAGATTCTGGGTCTGCATTAAGGGCATTATGGCCCAAAGTACAAGTATGACGAGGAGCAACGACATCAAAGCCGGCATAAAAATTCCAGCCAATTCGAATGCAGCTCTATCGCTCATAAATGGCCGGATAGGTGCTGCAAGGGTCATGATCAAAACATCCATGGGGCGCGTCCAGTGAATGTCAGCCCCCTCCCCGGCGCCCGCCCGCTCTATTTTGTTGTCATACCAATTCCCGGTTTCTGCCAGAATATTCACACGTTCCAGCCGCATGTAGGAATCCGGTCCATTGGGCTCAAAATTTCGTGAGCTGTCACCCATTTGTAAGGGCAGCACAATAAAACACACGAGCCAAAGTGCGATGACAAGGAATATTCGCTCTAGGGTCAACATCCATCTCCGGTTTTCGCAATAAATGCGAGAATTGGATGTTAAAATAACCCAAAATCCTTAACAAAAATAAACCGGATAAGAGAATAGTGGGATTTTATTAACCCTATTTCACTTCAAGTGATACGAGGGGAAATTCAATCCGCTTCTATTATTCAAGACGGATAGAAACGGTCCCCAAATTCGAGAAATCCGCGACAACAAGATCGCCGGAATTTCCTGCGACAACTTTTGTCGTCAAACCGGTCGAAACCCAATCGCCAGCCTTCAAGTGCAAATCCCGGGAAATAAGATGATTACAAAGCCAACACAGAATATTAAGCGGCCCACCTATAACATTTCCGCCATTCCCCTCTGCGACAATATCTCCATTAATGGATAGTCGTGTGGATTGGGACTGCAAATCCAATGCCCGCCAATCTTCCTGCAACTCTCCCGGAATAAAGGCGTGATTGGCACTTCCATCTGCAATCGTCCATGCTATCCCGACACCAAATTGTCGATCAAAACGAGAATCGACTATTTCGACGGCCCCGGCCACACCCGCAATCGCCGCACAAACTTCAGGCACGGAATACTCATGCTCCTTGGGCCGTAAATCACGTGCCATCAAGAATGCAAACTCTGGTTCCAGTACGCGCATGGCATTTTTCGGTGTTTTAACGGTTTCCCCGGACGCATACATGCAAGGCTCAAAAATCGGGCCTGCAATGGGTTCTTCAATTTGAAGAGCTTCCTGTCCCGCTTTAGATGTTGCACCAACTTTCCATCCTCGAACCGGCCAGGCTACTTGCGCCATATATTCGGCTTGCAGGTCATAACTATCGTCAATGCTGAGTGGTAGGGCGGAGACATCTAAATCGATATGCTCCCCCCGTGTTTTAGCGCGTGCAAGCTGTGCGACAATCGATTGATGATCCATTATATTTCCGTATTACATTATCTCCGGTCCAATAACTTAATCATGATCGGCTGTCGTCCACAACAGTCAATTCAGGAACAACAATTCTTACAATCATAGACGGGAGTTGAGGCACAGCTATTTTCCTTTAGCGCCAGAGGAACGTAAATACGGCAAGTCCGGGAAAACCGATCCTGAATAGTGCCTTCTTCTTCATTTTCACGCAAATTTTTGATCATTCCCCAAAAATTACAGGACCGCCGATCATTCCTTGGTAACAAGACCTTCATCGCGTGTCGTTACCGCCCCGGCAGCTGGGGCAGCACTGGCCAAAGCTTCATCCACCTTTTCGCAAATTTCTGATAATGTAAAAGGTTTTGCAATCACATCGTGGATTAAGCTGTCCAAATTATGCGCACGCTGCCTCTCCGCCGCATATCCGGTCATCATCAATATCTTCAGTTTCGGATTTTCTTTTGTGACTTTCAACGCCAATGCAATACCGTCCATAATGGGCATCATGATATCTGTCAGGAGGAGGTCAAAAGTTGGGTCTTTCGCCAGCATATCCAGGGCAACGGCGCCGTCTTCCGCGACACTGACTTCGTGACCATGATGGGTTAAAGCACGGCTCACAAATTCCCGAAGAGCGCCTTCATCTTCTGCAACTAAAATGCGCGCCATTTCGTTACCTCAATCAATTCTGAACGATATACCCGATATAAGGAAGCTCCCGGTAATAATGAGCATAATCCAGCCCATAACCAATGACAAACAGGTCCGGGCAATCGAAGCCAACAAAGTCTGCTTCAAAATCATTTACGCGCTTTCCCTTTTTATCGAGCATCAAGCAGGTTTTTACTGTTTCAGCACCGCGGGATAAAAGGTCATTTTTTGCGAAATCCATGGTTCGTCCGGATTCCAGAATATCGTCGATCAACAGTACCTTGCGACCTTTTACGGTATCGACGATATCGCGCGTGATGACAACCGTTCCGCTGCTGATTGTTTTGTCCCCGTAAGAGGAAAGCGCCATAAAGTCGATTTGAGGCTGAACTCCTGCATGATGTAATGAACGGATAAGATCGGCAGCGAACACGAAACTGCCTTTCAATACAGCAATGACAAGTATGTCTTCGCCCAGATCATTTGCGATTTCTTCCGCTAGATCCTCGTTGCGCTTTGCAATATCAGCGCTTGAAAACAAAATTTCAATTTGTGGCTTCGAATCTGCCATTCCAACTCCCGCTCTCTTCTTACGCTAAAATATCGCGGTATTCCGCAGGTAATATCTTAGCTTTTGCTATTTCCCGATCTCGATGAGATCCACTTTGACATTTTTCGCTTCTTCAGGCGGTTGGTTCATACTTGTGGAAAACACCACCTGCCCCCACGGTTGGACCTCACGCTCTTCAACAGTTGTGGTCCAACTGTAAACATGCTGATCATCCGCGTTAATAAGTGCGACACTTACACGGGGCAATGGCTGGGTTAAATCCGTCACGTTTTTTATTACACCGGTAACTGTCAAAGTTGTGACACCATTTTGCAACACTGTTTTCGTTGTCAAATCATGGATTTCCAAACCGAGTGTATTCGTGGTTTCAACATCTATTTTTAAGGACTGGTAAAGAGCAGCACTTCCCGGCCAAATCTGAACAACGTAATTGCGTCCATAAAATGCGATAACTCCGATCCCGATAAGGACCAGTAAGAGAATCAGCCAGCCGAGCCTCTTTCCTTTTTTTCCTGACGCCGCTGCGCGCACCGGTGACTGGGGCGTCGTCATTTGCTCAATGCTCAACCCTTCCTGGCCGCCTGCCGGCGCCATTTCAGCCATGGTTTTCTCTTCAGGTAAATCTGCCGGCACAGTTTTCGGCATATCGCCGGGCGGAAACTCCCGCCACTTATGCCCACATTTTGCGCATTTAACAGCACGGCCTTCCGAACCGATCGAAATCGGGTCTATTGAATACCGCGTTGAACATGTTGAACAAGTTAATATCATTGCCCAGAGTAATCAGCCTACTGTTTAAACTTTCTTTTTTATAGGCGTTTGCTTAGACATGCACAAGACTGGCTGATAAATCTATCTTAGTTTATCGTCATTTCAGCTTTTTGCGGAGGATTGATTGGTCAGATTTGAAAATGTAGGCATGCGGTATGGCATGGGGCCGGAAGTTTTACGTGATATCAGTTTTCATTTGCGTCCCGGATCCTTTCACTTCCTAACCGGCCCTACCGGTGCCGGGAAAAGTTCTCTGTTGAAATTGCTGGCGCTCTCCCATCGGCCCAGCCGTGGTCTCGTGACCTTGTTCGATCGGGAAGTCTCCACACTGGAGCGCGACGATCTGCCCGCATTTCGGCGAAAAATTGGTGTCGTTTATCAGGAGTTCCGGCTGTTGGATCACTTGTCTGCAATCGACAATGTCGCCCTGCCGTTAAAAATTGCCGGCGCAGTTGATAGCCAGATATATCAGCATGTGGCAGAATTGCTCGAGTGGGTTGGCCTGGGAAATCAAGTGGATGCCAAGCCACCGACATTGTCTGGCGGTGAAAAACAGCGGGTTGCCATTGCCCGAGCCATCATAAACCGTCCTCAATTGCTGATTGCCGATGAGCCAACGGGAAGTATGGATGCGGAAATGGGCCTGCGCTTGATGCGGTTGTTCCAGGAGCTCAATAAGATTGGGACAACGGTTGTGGTCGCCACCCATGATTTGGACATGATACAAAGATTCGGAAATCCCGTGATGTATTTAAGAGATGGCCTCCTGTCCTCACGTAGCGCCGCCAATATCCCCGAGCGTTTCGACGAGACTGACACATGATACAAATTTTTGGTAAATCCGCAGAATTGCAACTGGAAAAGGATGTCTCCAGCCGGTATTTACCGGTTGTAATCTCCGCTATGATTTTTCTAGCGGCCCTTGCTATTGGCGGGATTTCGTCGTTAAGCGGCGCGATCAACGATTGGTCCGAAACGCTGACAGAAAACCTGACCGCCGAGATTGCCTATGAAGCGGGAGTGGATCTGGATGCAAAAGTGGATGCCGCCGTTAAATTGCTGTCCGAAACGCCCGGAATAACATCTGTTCGCGCAATCGAATTGAATGAAACTTTGAAGCTCCTGGAACCCTTTCTCGGCAAAAGCGCAGCCATTGCCCAACTCCCCGTACCACGGCTCATCGAAGTCATTGTGGAGGATGATGGCGCGCTGGACTTGCAGGCACTCAACGATAAACTCTCCAAGGCGGTTTCGGGTGCTAAGCTGGATACGCATCGGCCATGGCTGGATAAGATGATTGTGCTGGGCCGGTCTGTTCAGCTTCTCGCGTTCGCTGTCATGCTATTGATAGGTTTAGTCACTGTGATTATTGTTATATTTGCGGTCCGAACCGGCCTGACTATGCATTCAGATGTCATACAAGTGTTGCACCTTATCGGCGCACAAGATCGATATATTGCAGAGCAATTCCAGAATTACTTCTCCCGTCTGAGCTTTCTCGGCGCACTTCCCGGACTTATAACCGCCATTATTGTCATGTTTATTTTTAATTTTCTTGTCGGATCATTGGAAGCGTCTATGTTGCCGCCCCTGAATCTCGGAATTTTCGGCTTTGTGTCTCTCGCCATACTTCCCTTTCTGGTCGCTTTGTTAACCAGATATACAGTCAGAACCGTTGTTCTGAAATCTCTCAGCCGGATGATGTAAAATGCTCATACTTTTGGATAGAGACGGTGTCATAAATGAAGATCGGGCAGATTTCGTCAAGTCACCGGAAGAGCTGGTATTTATTCCCGGCTCCCTGGAAGCGATTGCAAGACTGAACAATGCCGGTCATCTGGTAGCCGTTGTCACCAACCAGTCTTGTATCGGCCGGGGTATAATTACGGAAGACCAGCTGACGGCTATCCACAGTAAACTCCACGATAACTTGAGGGCTGTAAAAGCCCATCTCGACGCAATATTTGTCGCGCCCGATGCACCATGGGCCGCGACACAAATGCGAAAACCCGGCCCGGGAATGATGCTGAAAGCGATGGATAGATTTAGGCAGGCTTCAGGCGAAACAGTGCTGATCGGCGATAGTCCAGGAGATATGGAAGCGGCCTTCGTTGCTGGATGCCATCGGGTCCTTGTGCAAACCGGCAAAGGCCAGCGAACACAACGAGCAGGATTGGCGCCGCATCTCCTTCCCGTCTCGGTTGCGCGCGACCTTGAACAAGCAGTAGACTACGTGCTTGAGGAGAGGTTTTAATTTTATGAGTTTGATTTTCAAGAGTTTGATTAAAGTGATTTTCATCTGCGGCTGTTTTTGGTTGGGCGGGTTTCTGACATTTATTCATGATATTCAAATTACTGCGCCATCCTTGCCGCAAAAAGTCGATGGGATAGTCGTTTTGACCGGCACGCCGAACCGGTTAAAGGCAGGTTTTGACTTGCTGAAGGAAGAACCCGGCGCCAGATTGCTGGTTTCCGGTGTAAACGCAAAGGTAACGCGGGAAACCTTGCGACAGGCAACCGGCCAAAGCAGCAGTCTAATGGATTGTTGTGTTGATCTGGGCCGGATCGCTCGAAACACGGAAGGAAATGCGGAAGAAACCGCGTTATGGGCAAAAAATCACAATATTAAGGAAGTTTTGGTCGTCACCAGCGCCTATCATATGCCCCGCAGCCTGGTCGAACTCAGGCGCAAAATGCCTGATACAGCGTTGTTTGCATATCCTGTTAAAAGCGCCACACTGGATTTACAGGCGTGGTGGACGAACCTGCGCACGTTTGTCATTGTTGGCGGGGAATTTAACAAATATGTTTTCAGCCTGATTCGATCCCGCTTAGAAATTGCAGATAAGGAAGAGGTTCGCAGTTGACCCAACTTAGATCCATTGGCTTTTTCATTTGCTTTTTTACCTGGTCAGTAATCATGAATCTGGCATTTCTGCCCATGCTCTTTTTTGATAAAATCTGGATTGTGCGCGGTCAGACCCTCTGGACGAACGGAATCATATTTTTACTTCGGACCATTTGTGGTCTTCGGCTGGAGATACGCGGTGAGGAAAACTTGCCGGCGGGAGCCGCGGTCATTGCCTGCAAGCATCAATCGGCATTCGAGACGATGATCTTTCACCGCATAACCCGTGACCCGGCGGTTATCCTGAAAAAGGAGCTGCTTAATATTCCTGTATATGGATGGTATTGCCGTAAAACCAAAATGATCGCGGTTGACCGAAAGGGTCAAGCCGCAGCGTTAAAGAGTATGTTGGCACAGGCTCGAACTGCCCTGGATGACAACCGGCCCATCATCATTTTTCCAGAAGGAACCCGGTCCGCAGTCGATAGTGACTTACCTTTTCAACCCGGTATCGCCGCCCTGTATTCCAAACTCAAGCAACCCGTAACGCCGGTTGCCTTGAATACGGGATTATTCTGGCCCCGGAAAAGCTTCCTTTGTCGACCCGGAAAAATGGTAATTGAATTTCTCCCGCCTATTGAGGCCGGGCTGGACCGGAAGATCTTCATGACCGAGTTGAAATCCAGGATCGAAAGCAGGACCAAAGAACTGGTCGACGAAGGCAGAGCGCAATATCTGTCAAACTGAGGCGATTGCGCAGGTTAACGAACATTAAATTTTGCGTATGTAGAGTTTAGGACTATATTTAAATCATACGGATTCATTCAACCCAATAGGTGAAATCATGTCGTCCGTTGCACCCATTTCCCAGCAGATTTGGGATATGAAATACCGGCATAAATCTGCCGATGCCAGTGCAAAAGAGAAATCCATCGAGGATACATGGTCCCGTGTGGCCAAAGCACTGGCTGAACCGGAAAAAAACAAGGCGAAATGGGAAAAGAGGTTTTATGACCTCCTGAAGGATTACAAGTTCCTGCCAGCGGGACGGATCCTGTCAGGGGCCGGCACGAAGCGAAAAGTCACACTCTTCAATTGCTTTGTCATGGGCAATATCCCGGACGACATGTCTTCCATTTTCGACAATTTGAAGGAAGCGGCCCTTACCATGCAGCAAGGGGGCGGGATCGGCTATAATTTTTCGACCCTGCGACCCAAAGGAGCTCCCGTTCATGGTATGGGTTCTGATGCCTCCGGCCCCTTGAGCTTCATGGATGTCTGGGACAGCATGTGCCGCACCATCATGAGCGCGGGGTCACGACGGGGCGCCATGATGGCAACCATGCGCTGTGATCATCCGGATATTCTGGACTTCATCAAGGCGAAGCAGGATCCGGGGCGACTTCGGATGTTTAATTTATCGGTTCTTGTCACTGATGCCTTCATGAATGCCGTCAAACAAGACGAAGCCTGGGAACTTTCCTTTGAAGGAACCCATTATCGAACGTTACAGGCCCGCGAATTGTGGGATGAAATTATGCGGGCAACCTACGCTTTTGCAGAGCCTGGTGTCATTTTCATAGACCGAATTAATAATCGCAATAACCTCCATTATTGCGAAACCATCACAAGTACAAACCCCTGCGGCGAGCAACCGCTACCGCCCTACGGCGCCTGCCTGCTCGGATCTGTAAACCTGACAAAAATGATAAATGACCCGTTTGAGAAAACAGCGGAAATAGACGTTACCCAGCTCGATCAAGTTGTGCGCGATGCCATTCGCCTGATGGATAATGTGGTCGATGTTTCAGGATATCCGCTGTCCGAACAAGCCCATGAAGCGAAAGCCAAGCGGCGCATCGGCCTTGGTATTACGGGCCTCGCCGATGCCTTGATCATGTGCGGTATAAAATACGGCTCCGATGAGGCTGTTAAACAAACAAGAGACTGGATGAGTCAGATCAGAAGGTCTGCGTACCTGGCCTCCGCAGACATCGCAGCGGAAAAAGGGTCTTTTCCTTTATATGAGGAGGAGCCGTATTTAAACGGACAAACAATACAAGAACTAGATAAAGACGTCCGGTCCGCCATTAAGAAAAATGGCATCCGGAATGCTTTGGTGACCTCGGTTGCACCGACGGGAACCATCTCCCTTCTCGCCGATAATATATCCAGCGGGCTGGAGCCGGTATTCAGTTTCTCCTACACACGAAATGTCCTGATGCCTGACGGCAGTCGCAAAGCAGAGGAAGTCACCGACTATGCCCTTCGATTGTACCGCCGTCTTAAAGGCAATGACGCGCCTTTGCCGGATTACTTTGTCGATGCCCAAACCCTCACACCGCCGGAGCATGTGCGCATGCAAGCGGCGGTTCAGGAGTATATCGACAGCTCCATCAGTAAAACCATTAATTGCCCGGAAGATATTTCATTCGAGAATTTCAAAAATATCTATATGCAGGCCTATGATACGGGCTGTAAGGGCTGTACTACATATCGCCCCAATGACGTGACCGGCGCTGTCCTTGAGGTTAAACCGGAAAAATCGAATGATCCGCAAGAATCCCTACCCCTGAATGAACCCTTTTCAAAACCTGAAGACAGTTTTGAGGCAGGGGGCATCGTCTACATGACAAAACCGCTTGATCGACCGGGAACTTTACCAGGGCAAACCTACAAGCTGCGCTGGCCGGAAAGTAATCATGCCATATATATAACGCTGAACGATATCATTCAGGATGGCCGCCGCCGCCCATTCGAGATTTTCATTAATTCAAAAAATGTCGAGCATTTTGCCTGGACAGTTGCCCTCACGCGCATGATATCGGCCGTATTCCGACGCGGCGGTGATGTCAGCTTCGTCGTCGAGGAGTTGAAAGCCGTCTTCGATCCACGCGGCGGCGCCTGGGTTAAGGGAAAATACGTTCCGTCACTGCTGGCTGCCATTGGCGGAATGATCGAGACCCATATGATTCAAATAGGATTCCTGCCAACACCGGAGATTACCGGAGATGACGTGGAAGAAGTATCTGTAGCCGCCTCTTCAAATGAGAGGGGGCCGTTACACAGCCTGCTTCGGCAATGCCCTCAATGCGGGGAAGCCGGTTTGATCAAATCTGAGGGATGTGACACCTGTACCTCCTGCGGATATTCCAAATGCAGTTGAGATATTTGTAAGCTTTATAGTCACATTGCTGCTTCAATCGTGACAATGGATCGGATTGATTTCTGGGTTGCAACAACAAGGTCTTCCAATGCCAGAGACTTTGGCTCTACCAGTATTTGCATGGCGACACCTCGCAACAATCCGACAATCAACACTGCTGTTGTTAATATATCCAGACTGTCCCTGAATTCTCCTCTCTCTTTCCCGCTTTCCAAAAAAGAACTTATCCTGCCACGGAAAACCTCATTCACATGGGCGATCTCATCTGTTATTTCGGGCAGGGATCCCATTCCCTCTCCCATTAAGACATAAAGCGCCCGAATTCTGGTTCCCCTTAACGCGACATCTTCAAGATACGCAGCGACAAAATCAGATAGCTCCACGGCTATCGAAACGGTGTCTGAGTTATTGCTGGGCTGATCAATATTCCCGCTGGTTTCAAAGCGGTTGAGGATAAGGGCAAGCACAGCACGCAAAAGACGCTCCTTGCTTCCAAAACGGTTGCTTACCAATGTCCCGGTATAGCCTGCTTTCCTGCCGATTTGAATCAAGGTCGTTCGTTGATATCCGTTCTCAGCAAATAACTCCATAGCAGCCTGGATAATTCGATGATTGGAGTCTTTACGCCGATCAACATTTTTTCGAGATATCGGGGCGTCCTTAGTTTTAACCATTATATTTTACCAATAATATCAATTAGATAATGATACAATAAAAAAGTTGTTGGTCAACAACAATTTTAATGCTATCCCTAAATAAAACAAAAGGGAAATACGCCATGGTAGAAGTTCATAAACTAGACGCAGCCTGCGGTGCTGAAATCCGGAACGCGGACCTCTCATCTGCTCTTTCTTCAGCGGATCTTCGCATCATTCGCACTGCCTGGATGGAACATCATGTTCTTGTTTTTCCTGAACAAAAGCTTGAGAATGATGATCTTGTGAGATTTGCAGAATATCTGGGGCCAATCGGTGACGACCCTTTTATTAAACCGATAGAAGAACATGATCGCATTGCGGCGATCCATCGAAAGGCGGACGAAACGGGCCGTATATTTGCAGACAACTGGCATTCTGACTGGAGTTTTATGTCTACTCCGCCAGCCGGCACATTTCTTTATGGCATTGTCATTCCGCCCACCGGCGGTGACACCTATTTTTCCAATCAGCATCTCGCTTATGAATCGATGCAATCGGACATGAAGGAAAAATACGAAGAACTTCTGTCCATTCACTCCGCCAGAACCGCATATTCGCGTGACGGCGTTTATGCCAAGAAAAATTATGATGGCACCATGAACATTTCCGTCTCAGACGAGGCAAATGAAATTCAACATCATCCTCTTGTTCGTACCCACCCCGAAAGCGGTAAACAAGGTATATTTGGAGGCAGCTATGTTGTTGATTTTGAGGGGGTTGAAGAAACCCGGGCCAAGAAAATAATTGAAGAACTTGTGGCTTGGCAGGATAGGGAAGAATTTGTCTATCGGCATAAATGGAAACCAAATATGCTGGTACTATGGGATAATCGCTCGGTTCTGCATCGGGCATCCGGTGGCTATGAAGGGTATGAACGGCGCCTGCATCGCCTGACAATCGCCGATAGCGCTGACTATTACTGACCCGAAAATGCGACAGGAGCGTTATAATTCCCCTGAGGCATTTTCCGAAAAATGCGTCATTCCATTCTGTCGATCAATGTCATAATCTGGTGTAAGGGACCATCTGCGATACCAAAATCATCCAGATGCTCCAATGTACTGGCAAGATAATCACGATTAGGTCCGCCGCGACCATGGGCACCCGCGATGATACGCGCCGCATCCTCGACGGTTGGTTTACCACAATATTGCTCATGGGCCGGATCGGCAACGAATGTCAATGCCGGCACCATTTCCCCCCCGGATCCTGTTTTTATACGTACCATTTTCGGAACGTAAACACGTGTCACCATCTCCCGGCGATACAGATAGTCTATGACCGGTTCCCGGATTGCCGCCGGACATAGAATACCCTTTCCCTTGCACGAGCCGCCCCGGTCCAGCCCAAGGACGAGGCCCGGTTTTTCGCGGGTTCCGCGATGCACAACGGAGGAAACGCAAAAAGCCCGATGATATCCAAACAGCTGTGCGTCCTGCACGCCTAAATGCTCGAATCCCGGCCGCCACATAAGCGATCCATATCCAAAAATCCATAAATCTTCATTTTTGGGAAGATCTGGCAGAGGGAAATCCACAGGCGGCAAGTCCGGCTCAAGCACGAGATCATAGGAACGTGTCATGCGGTTTTCGCTTTCTTTGCTTTAAGGTTCACCAACGCTACTCCGACAACAGCAACAGCCATCCCTAAAAGTGAAACCGGACCCAAAGTTTCATCAAACAGAAAATAGGCGACAATCGCCGTACAAGGTGGGGTCAGATAGAAAAGACTGGAAACATTCGCAGCGGCGCCTGTCCGAAGAAGCAGATAAAGTAATGTGACGGCGCCGAAGGACAGGACAACCACCAACCAGCCCATGGCGAATACCAGCTCACCATGCCAGACAATATTGCCGTCTTCAAAAATCAGGGACATCGCGTAAAAATACAGTCCTGCAGCTATAAATTGGATGAAGTTTCCACTTTTCAAGTTCATCTGCGCACAGAATTTCTTCTGGTAAAGAGTGCCTATCGCAATACTGAAGAGCGCAATGAACGAAAGGCTCATGCCAAAAGTAGTGCCTTGCCCGAGACTCAGTTTATTGAACACCACCATAAACACGCCGACAAGACCTAAAAGCAGCCCAATCCATTGTCGGCGGGAGACCGTCTCACCTAATAACACTCCCGCCAAAGCGGCCACAATTAGCGGCTGGATCCCGACAATAAGGGAAGAGATACCCGCAGGAACTCCCTGATCGATGGACAGAAAGACAAACCCGAGATATCCGCCATGCATCAGGAGGCCACTCACGGAAATATGTCCAAAATCCTGCCACCTTGCGGGCCATTTGGTTTTTGTAAAAAGAATTACCGGTAGCATTATTAAAAAACAAATACCAAACCGGGTCGCCAGAAATGTCAGGGGTTCAACATAGGGCAGGCCAAGCTTTGCACCGATAAACCCCGTGCTCCATAAAAATACGAAGATAATTGGCATGGCCATCAAAAACGGCGTCTCTGGCGATGTGGCTGCGGTGAATTTCATGAAACTTTTCTGGGCAGGGTTACGGAAATTTCAGTGACAGTTCTTGCCCATTCTATATAGAGTGCAGGACAACTTCACAAGCAGTCAACATGGGAAACCCTATGCGTGGTCTCTATTTAGGAATTATTGCCCTCCTTCTGGTGATCGGGGGATATGTGTTTTGGTGGTTTCATGTGGCCGACACTATGGTGAATCTCGCGGAAAACTGGAAACAGCAGCGGCTCGCAGAAGGATACGAAATCAGCCACAAACCATTTGTGACGAGTGGTTTCCCCTATCGCGTCCGCATTACCGCAGAAGAGTTATCGCTATCCAATCCAACACATTATCAAAAGCCTGATATAAAAATTGATACGCTTTGGGCTGTGGCTCAGCCCTGGCAGGTCAATCATATTATCTTTGGCGTTGAGGGCAGCATGGTCGGCACCTGGATTGACGGAGAGGAACTCCGTAATCTGGAATTTCTGGCCGAAACAGCTCTTGGCAGCGCCACATTCAATCTTCAAGGCAGGATGCAAACGCTGGCACTCGATCTTGCGCATGTCATCGCGACGCCGTCCTGGCGCCCTCTGTTGACGGCGGATCGTTTGCAAATACATGGCCGCCCCGCTCCAGCGGCAAACGAAAATTCCACCAAAATCGGACAGCAGATCGCCGTTCGTATTGACGGCATGATCGTCGAGGGAATGGACAACTTCCCGCTTGGCAATTCCATTCAGCAAATCGCCATCTCGTCTATTCTGGAAGGGACCATAGAAAAACTACCCTCCGAAGCATCCCTGACAAAATGGCGAGAGGAAGGAGGGTTCATAGATATCAAGGCCCTCGATATTCAGTGGGGCCAAGGGATTGTGCGCGGCAATGGGCGTGTGGCTCTGGATGAAGCGGATCGGCCGACCGGCATGCTGCAAACCCAGATTCTAGGGTATGAGAATATTCTGGAAGCCTTGACCACAACCGGGAAAATTGACCCCAATGCCGCCCGCATGATCGGTTTTGCCTTGAGCCAGCTTTCCACCAAAGATGCACAAGGCCGAAATTTCATCAAGATGCCGCTATCTGCGCAACAAGGCGGCGTGTATCTAGGCCCGATTTACCTAGCGCCTGTTGCACCATTGTTCTAGGCGCTGACAAATGATCAATGTCCTTGGCGGAATTACAGCCCTGATCCTCTGCCTGATAGCCGCTATACACGCTATCTGGGGGCTGGGTTTTACCTGGCCGGAAAAAGACAGCCGTTCTCTGGCACGACGTGTTGCCGGCTTTAAAGGCATCCAGGCGATGCCCTCCCCGGCAGCGTGTTTTGCCGTCGCCACTTTCCTGATCTTCGCGGCTGTCCTAATCGTCATGGCGATCGGCTTCATTGATCCAGTCTTGCCGATGATCGCCCTCAAGCTGATATTGGCAGGGCTGGCAGCCGGGTTCTGTATGAGGGGTCTTTTCAGCTTCCTGCCTTTTTGGCGTCGTCTGACACCGGAGCAGCCGTTCGCCCGACTGGACAGGCACTTTTACGGTCCGCTCTGCCTGTGCCTTGCACTGATGTTGGCCGGCCTTGTCACGCAAATATAGAAATCCTGCTCCTATTCGTCGTCCGGACTGTGGATACGGCCGAAATCCGGCTCTGCCGTTTCCTGCCCCGCATCAATAATCTGTCGCCGGATCGCCCGGGTCCGCGAGAAAATCTCGAACAATGTATCTCCATCTTCACGCCGAATGGCACGCTGCAAAGCCGTGAGATCTTCCGAGAACCGGCCCAGCATTTCAAGCACGGCATCCTTGTTATGTAAAAACACATCGCGCCACATTGTTGGATCCGATGCAGCAATCCGGGTAAAATCCCGAAAGCCACCCGCAGAATATTTAATCACTTCCGACTGGGTCACGTCTTCAAGGTCATCTGCAGTACCGACAATATTGTAGGCAATCAAATGCGGAATATGGGATGTAATAGCCAGCACCAGATCATGATGAGCTGGATCCATGGTCTCGACTTTACTCCCCATGGCCGTCCAGAAAGCTGTTAATTTTTCCAGCCCTTCATGGGATGATTTTGGCGTCGGGGTTAAGATGAACCACCGCCCGATAAACAATTCAGCAAAACCGGCTGCCGGACCGGATTTTTCCGTACCCGCCACGGGATGACCGGGAATGAAATCCACGTAATCGGGCAAGTGCGGTGTCACTGCTTTCACCACTGCTTCCTTTACAGAACCGACATCCGTCAGGATAGTGCCGGCTTCCAGCGCCGGCCCGATGGTTGCTGCCAAAGGACCATAGGTTCCAATCGGTGTGCAGAGAATAACCAGATCTGCACCTTTTACCGCATCGACAGGATTTTCATAGGCAGCGTCGACAATGCCCAACTCCAGCGCGATACGCCGTGTATCCGCCGTGCGTGCGGCACAGACTATTTCATCTGCCAGGCCATGTGCTTTCACGGATCGCGCAATGGACGAGCCGATCAGCCCGATCCCGATCAATGCCAGTTTCTTGAATTTTACATCCGTCATCTTATTTATCCAAAAAAGCCCGAAGGGCATCCAGAACAGCGTGATTTTCATCATCCGTCCCGATACTCATCCGCAGGCAGCTCGGCAGTCCATATCCGGCAACAGCCCGCAGCAGGAGACCCAGCCCGGTTAAATATTTTTCCGCTTCCGCCGCAGTTTTCCCGCTTCCGGCAAAATCAATCAACAGAAAATTACCAACGCTTGGGGTTATCTCAAGACCCATGCCGCGAAATCCCTGGGTCAGAATTGGCAGCCACTTATCGTTATGAGCACGTGCCTTATCCACATGATCCTGATCGCGTACTGCAGCAACAGCCGCCACCTGAGCCAGCGCATTGGTATTAAACGGTCCGCGGATACGATGCAGGACATCGGCGATTTCCGGTGGACAATAGCCCCAGCCGATGCGTAAGGCGGACAACCCGTAAATCTTGGAAAAGGTGCGTGTCATAACCACATTGTCATGGCTTTCCACCAGTTCGGCGCCCGACCGATAATCGTCGCGCATAACATATTCCGCATAGGCAGCATCGAGCACCAGCAGAACATCGTCCCGCAATCCGGCCCGCAACCGTTCAATCTCCGAAAACGGCAAATAGGTTCCCGTCGGGTTATTCGGATTGGCCAGAAACAGAATTTTCGTACGCTCCGTCACGGCGGCCAACAGCGTATTCACGTCAGTTGTCCGGTTGGTTTCCGCTGCCGCCACCGGTGTTCCGCCCGCTGCATGAGTGGAAATGGGGTACATGAGGAAACCATGTTCGGGATATAAAACCTCGTCGCCGACGCCAACATACGCGGAAATCAGCAAGGAAATAATTTCATCAGACCCGTTCCCACAGATAATGCGATCCGCCTCCAGTCCATGAACCTCGGCAATCGCCGCCGTCAGATCCTCGGCCCCGCCATCGGGATAACGATGCATGTCCTGAACGGTTTTCTCAACCGCCTCAATTGCCTTCGGGCTGGGTCCAAGGGGGGATTCATTGGCCGAGAGTTTGGCAACTTTCCGGCCGCCTTCTGCCGAGGCCTTGCCACCCACATAAGGGTTGATATTCAGGATGCCGGGTTGTGGGACCGGGGTAGACATTTGATTATTTCCAAGATTTGATGAAAAAGATTAGGATTTCATTGGAACCGCATAGGCGCCGAGAATAACGATTTTGATAACATTCTCACCCAGCAGTTCGTGAAAGGCGGACAGACGCGGATCGTCTTCCGCGATGAATTCCGGAATTTCCAGGAGATGCAGCCAGTCACCTTCTTCAATCGCCGGAGAGCGCGAATCTGCGCAGAACCCGTTTAAACCCGTCGTTTCAAGATGTTCGTTCAGTCGTGCGCGGCTGACCTCTGCGCTTGTAACGGCAACGATCAGAGAAATATCATCCCCGGACGGTTCCGGTTCTGCCTGTCCGATCACCAGAGAATTCAAATCCTCAAATTCACCGGACGGATTATCCAAAAAGGGCAGCGCCGCCAGAATTTTCGGCACATTATCACCGCCCTGTGCCAGATGCTCCCACCAGGTGTCCCGCTCCCGGCTGAGCCAGGGAAGAACCCCCAGGACCGACGGATTCTCTGAAACATCCCGTAAGACCACCGACGGTAACTGGTGCAATGTCATGGGTGTGGCGGAGCCAAAATGAAACCGCGCCAGATCCCAGTATCCAACTGATTTATCCGGCGCGGTAATTGAAACAGAATAGGGTTTCTGCAAACCGCCAACGGCGGCAATCAACTCTCGCCATATGGCCGCGATAACAGTGTCCGGCAGTTTGCTGGAATGCTTGTGTAGTATATTTCTCAACACCGATGCTTCACGGCCTGGCCTGAAGGCAATAGCCTTGCCATCGTCGCTCTTGGCCGCTGCAATATCCCCGACAATTGCAATGCGCTTTTCAAGCACAGACAATAATTCCGCATCCAGCCGGTCAATCTCCGCTCGCAATTCTTTTAGTTTTATATTTGTCATCGACACAATGCTAACCCAAATAAACAGCCAAAATTTCCCAAATTGGACCATAAAGCCCGATAATTGGCAAAGAATATATTGACAGACCTCGTCCCCCGGCACTAGCTATCAGCAAAGTCCTATAAAACAAAGATTTTTCTAATCCTAAAGTGAGAAAAGAGCCGTTTAAGTGTCCCAGAGTCCCGAACATATCGAAATTCAGTCCGTCTTATTGGGAAATGATACACCATTGCCACTCGATTGCGGCACATCGATCAGCGATTTCAATATGGCCTATTGCACATATGGAACGCTAAATGCGGAAAAATCCAATGCGATTCTTATCTGCCATGCCCTGACCGGAGATCAATTCGCAGCAAGCCGCCAACCGGTAACCGGAAAAAACGGCTGGTGGGAAGCCATGATCGGGGCTGGCAAGGTTCTGGATACGGACAAGTATTTTATTGTTTGCAGCAACGTTCTGGGCGGCTGCATGGGGACAACGGGTCCAAAGGATATTGATCCGAAAACCGGCGAACCCTATGGCTTGAATTTTCCCATTATAACCATCGGCGATATGGTACGGGCCCAGGCGCGTCTTCAGGATTATCTGGAAATTGACAGCTGGTTCAGTGTAATCGGCGGCTCCATGGGGGGCATGCAGGCCCTGCAATGGGCCAGCGCCTACCCGGAACGCTGTTTCAGTGCCATTCCCATTGCCTGCGCGCCACGTCATTCTGCACAGAATATTGCGTTTCATGAAGTGGGGCGGCAGGCTGTTATGGCCGATCCAAACTGGCAGGGCGGAGATTACTATGCCAGTGAAAATAAGCCCACATCCGGCCTGGCCGTCGCCCGCATGGCGGCCCATGTCACCTATTTGTCCGAAGCGGCGCTGCATCGCAAGTTCGGGCGTAATCTACAGGATCGGGACAATCTGACATACGGGTTTGACGCGGATTTTCAGGTTGAAAGTTATTTGCGCTATCAGGGAATCAATTTCGTCGACCGGTTTGATGCCAATTCCTACCTCTATATCACCCGGGCGATGGATTATTTCGATTTGGCACAGGATCATGGCGGGTCCTTGTCCAAAGCCTTTGACAATACCAAAACCCGGTTCTGTTCCGTGTCCTTTTCCAGTGACTGGTTATTCCCAACCGCAGAAAACCGCGATATTGTCCATGCGCTTATCGCGGCAGCGGCCAATGTGAGTTTCGTCGAGGTTGAAACGGATAAGGGCCATGACGCTTTTCTGCTGGAGACACCGGAATTGTTCAAAACGGTTCAGGGATTTTTGCAATCCACTGCGAAAAGCCGGGGATTGACCACATGAACCAGCAACCCAAATTTACACCAAAAAAAGATGTCCGCGTCGACTGGCAGCTGATTGCAGATATGATCGAGCCTAAAAGCCGTGTTCTGGATGTCGGCTGTGATGACGGTCAATTGCTGGCCCATCTTATGGACACAAAGGATGTGGATGGCCGCGGCATCGAACTGAGCCAGCATGGGGTGAATATTTGCGTCGCCAACGGATTGTCTGTGGTCCAGGGGAACGCCGATACGGATTTAATCTATTATCCTGACGGCGGGTTTGATTACGCCATTCTCAGTCAAACCCTGCAGGCGACGTATCAGCCTCATGTGGTTCTCGAACAATTGCTTCGGGTTGGACGCCGCGCCATTGTCTCCTTCCCCAATTTTGCCAATTGGCGGTGCCGCTATTATCTGGCATTGAAGGGCCGCATGCCCATGACCAGCGCGCTTGATGTGCCCTGGTATGAAACACCGAATATTCACTTCTGTACATTGCGGGACTTCACGGCCCTCTGTGATCAGATGGGCCTGACCATTGAAAAATCAGTTATTGTCAATTCCGCCGGAAAAGTCATGACACAATCCCATACCGGCCCCATTGCCAACCTGCTGGGTGCAGAATGCATCTTTATGTTGTCGCGGAGCTGACGGACACGACTTACTTTGAGGATGATGGGCTTTCGTGACGCGTGATGGCGGGGCGCGCAGCCTGGACAATAACGGGGCGCCGACGCTTTTTCCTTTCCGGAACCTCGGCCACCGCATAAACCTGCTTTTCGGCTTCCATCAGCCGGACACCGCTGAAACGACGCCACCATTTCTCCCCCATCCTCTCAAAGGTTTGTGCAACCTTCAAGTTCAAGCGCAGCTTGCTTGGCAGCATATAGAGTGCGCCGTGCCGTTCTCCCGGCGTAAACATATTATTGCGCAAGAGGCGGTTCAGTTGTTTGTCACTATACGGGTGCCCATGGCCGAACGGGTTATTTTCCGTTCGTGCCCATAATCCGCGGCGGCTTGGGACGACCACCAGCAACTTGCCGGTCGAGGTGAGAACCCGCCAGATTTCCTGCAATACGTCATCGATATCCGTGGTATTTTCCAAGCCATGCACCCAAATCAGCCGATCAACGGAGGCATCTTCCAGCGGCAGCATATTCTCATCGACCAAACCGGACAGCCCCTCGCTATCCCGCGGCCATTGAATAACGCCCTGCTGCAGGGGCATAAAAGCGATGACGCGTTCGGCTTCGGAGCGGAAGGCGTTCAGGTAAGGTGTCGCATATCCCATTCCCAATACCCGGAAATTCGTCACATCCGGCCACATCAGCCGAATTTTCCGGCGCAGGATGCTGCGAACCACCTGTCCGAAGGGACTGTGATAGAAATTACGTAAATCTATGACATCAGGTCTGATCATGGTGCTATACTGCCTTAAAACCTGTTAAAAGGCCCACAACAAAATCAGCCCGGTGAAAGAGCCCGTCATGAGCACATTAGAGATCCATCAGATTCCTGTCTTACATGATAATTATCTATACCTGTTTAAAGACCCACAAAGCGGAAATGTCGGGATTGTCGACCCGGCGGTTGCCGAGCCGGTCCTTGAAAAACTGGACGAGCTCGGCTGGACCCTGACCCATATCATAAATACCCACCATCATATGGACCATACGGGCGCCAATCTGGAGCTTAAAGAGAAGACCGGTTGCACCATTGTCGGGGCGGAAATTGATGCCGCGCGCATTCCCGGTATTGATATCCGGGTGAAAGACGGGGACATATACGAGTTTGGCGCCCAAAAAGCACATGTCTTTGAAGTGCCCGGCCATACCAGCGGCCATATCGCGTACTGGTTCGAAGAGTCTGATGCGCTGTTCTGCGGCGATACGCTGTTTGCCCTCGGCTGTGGTCGGTTGTTCGAAGGAACGCCGGCGCAGATGTGGCACAGCATCGGAAAATTCCGCAATCTTCCAGACCAGACAAAAGTCTATTGCGCCCATGAATATACAGAATCAAATGCCCGCTTCGCTGTCACGGTCGACCCAAAAAATGCGGCGTTGCTGTCACGGTTTGACGAAATCCTGGAAAAGCGCAAACACCTGATACCCACCGTGCCTTCTACCCTCGGTGAAGAAAAAGCCACCAACCCGTTTATGCGGGCGGATGATCCGGGGCTGCAGGCGGCGCTCGGCTTAAGCGGCGCCGATCCCGTCGCCGTCTTCGCCGAAACCCGTGCCCGCAAGGATTCATTCTAAGGAGACCGTCAAGATGAAGGCCGCCGATATCATCCGCGAATTAAACATGGCCCCGCATCCGGAAGGCGGCCATTTCGTCGAATCATTCCGCGACGCGGGCGGCAGTGAAAATCGCGGGGCATCAACGGCCATCTATTTTCTGTTGCAAGCGGGTGAAGTCTCCCACTGGCACCGGGTTGACGCGGCGGAAGTCTGGCACCATTACGCCGGCGCACCCTTGCGCCTGTCGCTATCATCGGATGGGGAAGCTACTGAAGATCTCATTCTCGGAACTGATCTTGGCAAGGGCGAACGGCCGCAACTTGTGGTACCGCCCGGCCATTGGCAGGCGGCGCAGTCCCTGGGAGACTGGACGCTGGTTGGCTGTACCGTCGCCCCGGCCTTTCAATTTGAAAAATTTGAAATGGCGCCAGCCGGCTGGTCACCGGGATCTTCGAATTAATCCCATCAACGCTTCATAGGATCCGATCAGGGCGCCCAGCGTAATCATCAGGCAGCCCAGAACCAGCGACGCGGAAAGACTGGCGACGCCCATACCTACAAGGATGATCGTCGACAGCAACGGCGACAGATAGGACAGAACGCCCAGCGTCTGGATATCGCCAAGCTTCATCCCCCGATCCCAGAGGAAAAAGGCCGCCCCCACAGGTCCCAGTCCCAATCCAAGAACAGCAAGCCAGGGCAGCAGATCCTGCGGCCAGATGGTCTGCTCAAACAGAAGATGGACAAGGACGGCCAAAAGGGCCGTAGCTCCGCAAAACAGGCCGATCACATCGGTCGAGACGGCGGCAAATTTCCGGCTCAGAACCGAATAGCCGGACCAGATAAAGGCACAGAGGATGGCGGCCCCGTAGCCTGCCATATATTCCGGTTCCAGATCGAGGCGCGCGCCCTTGGTGATTAAAATACCGGCACCGGCAAGGCTAACCAATCCGCCGACCAGGTGATACCAATGGAATTTCTCGCTCGGTAACAAAGTGGAAAACAGGATGATCAGCAGCGGCCAGAGATAGGCAATCAGGCTGGCTTCCGCCGCCGGGGCATTCTTCAGCGCGATAAAATAAAAGGCATGGTAGCCAAACAATCCACCGACACCCAGGCCCCACAAGGCCAAGGGCTGGCGGAACAGGGCAGCAAGTTTCTGTTTTGTCACCAGCCATTTAACAAGGGCACAGAGAAACGCAATGCCAAAGGTCATGGCCGTCAGTTGAAACGGCGGAATAGTCTCCGTCGCCGCCGTAAATAACGCCAGCAGCGCCCATAACAGGATGGCGCCGAGACCACAAAGGGTCGCGATCATCCGGGTTGATTTCTGCGTGGATACGGAAATGCTCTTCTGCCTCAAAAAACGAAAAAAAGGCATGTGCCTGAACCACAGACATCATGCCTTTTAATTCTTTATCAGGTCAACCGGTCAGGTCAACCGCAGAAGCGGTCAATACATATGCTGACCGCCATTGATGGACAGGGTAGAACCGGTCACGAACCCGGCGTCATCCGCCGCCAGGAAACACACACCGCGGGCAATCTCGGACGCCTGGCCGAGACGGCCGACCGGAATACCGGCAACGATTTTCGCCAGAACATTTTCCGGAACTGCCGCCACCATGTCCGTGTCGATATAACCCGGCGCGATCGCATTGACCGTAATTCCCTGTGCCGCCCCTTCCTGCGCCATGGCTTTGGTGAAGCCATGGATACCGGATTTTGCTGCCGCATAATTGACCTGGCCATATTGACCGGCCTGGCCATTGATGGAGCCGATATTGACAATGCGGCCAAATTTATTGGCGCGCATGTCTTCGATGGTTGCCCGGCACATGTTGAAGCAGGAGCCGAGATTGGTGTCGATCACCTGCTGCCAGGCAGACTGATCCATCCGGTGCAGGGTCCCGTCCCGAGTGATGCCGGCGTTGTTGACAACAATATCCACCGGGCCGAGATCGGCTTTCACCTGCGCCACACCTGCAGCACAGGCGTCAAAATCCGAGACATCCCATTTATAGGCCTTGATACCCGTGCGGTTTGTAAATTCCTTGGCCCGCGCATCATTGCCGCCGTAATTGGCAGCAACCTTATAGCCTTTTTCATGCAACATTTCGGAAATTGCGGCACCGATGCCTCTTGTTCCACCGGTGACAATTGCTACTCTCGACATTTTCTACACCCCTTGAGTTTAAGTTAAGTTATCTTTCCACACACATGGCAATACCCATACCACCGCCGATGCACAGGGTTGCCAGTCCCTTATGCGCGTCGCGTTTTTCCATTTCGTGAAGCAGGGTTACCAGAACCCGTGCGCCAGACGCTCCGATCGGATGACCAATGGCAATGGCGCCGCCATTGACATTCACTTTATCCGTATCCCAGCCCAGATCCTTGTTCACGGCGCAAGCCTGCGCCGCAAAGGCCTCGTTGGCTTCGACAAGATCAAGATCACCAGCGGACCAGCCGGCTTTTTCCAGGGCAGCCCGGCTTGCCGGAATTGGTCCCGTTCCCATGATCGCGGGATCGACACCGCTTTGCGCCCAGGACACGATGCGGGCCATTGGCTTCAGACCCTTTGCCTCGGCTGCCTCGGCTGTCATCAGAACAACCGCCGCGGCGCCGTCATTAATGCCGGATGCATTTCCGGCGGTGACTGTGCCGCCGTCTTTCTGGAACGCTGCCCGCAACCCGCTAAGTGTTTCTACTGTTGTTGCGCCGCGAATATATTCATCCTGATCAACAACCGTTTCCCCTTTACGGGTTTTAATGGTGACGCTCGCAATTTCATTTGCAAATCGGCCCGCTGACTGTGCTTCCGACGCCTTGCGTTGTGAATTGGCGGCGAACGCATCCTGATCGTCCCGGGTAATCTGGTATTTCGCTGCGACATTTTCAGCCGTGTTGCCCATATGGTAGCCGTTGAAGGCATCCATCAACCCATCTTCTATCATGGTGTCGATGAATTTGAGCGGACCCATCTTCTGACCATCACGCAAATGTGCACAATGGGGGGCCCGGCTCATGCTTTCCTGACCACCGGCAACGACAATATCCGAATCGCCATTGAGGATAGCCTGATAGCCCAGGGCAACCGCACGCAGACCGGATCCGCACAGCTGATTGACACCCCAGGCGGGAACTTCAACCGGAACGCCGGCATTGATTGAGGCTTGCCGAGCCGGGTTCTGGCCTTCACCGGCGGCAAGAACCTGCCCCAGAATAACCTCGGAAACTTCGGAGGCCTGTGTGTTGGACCGGTTCAGGGATTCCTTGATAACCACTTCGCCAAGCTCATGTGCCGCCAGGGGAGCCAGGGCTCCGTTAAACGAACCGACGGGTGTGCGCACTGCACTCGTGATGACAACGTCCATTACTGAATTCTCCTATTTCTTTCGATTAACGTAATTATAATTCAAAAATTACCCCGAAAGAGAAATTAATCATCAAAAAAACTTCCCCTTACGAAATAACGTTAGTTTCTCGCAATCGCAACATTTATTTTGCAACTGCGGTAATAATACATTAGCAAGACAAAATCCAGTGACTTAAATCCTGCCATAATCCGGCCTTGGCCTGACGGCTGGTAATCATGCCGATATGGCCCGATGGCGGGGTGACAACCGTGGCGTTGGGTAGCATTTCCGCCAACCCCAGCGCCGAGGGTCGCGGCACGATCTTATCGGTTTTGGGGACGGCGATCAGCGCCGGCAAGGTAACCTCGGCCGGCGAGACAACCTGCCCGTCGATTTTCCACTGCCCCTGTTTGGGGGCATTGTCCCCATACCAGGACCTAAAACATTCCGCGGCCACGTTCCTGACCAAGGGTATACCATCGTTGAGCCAGTCCTCAAGCGCAACAAACTCTGTCGCCCGTTCCGATGTCATGTCCATTTTGGAAAACATGCTGAATTTGCGCAAACCCAGATTTGGATCAAGGCTGGTGAACAGGGTTTGCAGCAAATCCACCGGCAACTCGCCAAATCCATTGAGAACATTGGACCACAGATCCGTTTGCCCCAATAGAGTTTTGGCATGCTCGTCAAGATCCGCATGAAAATCCCACGGCGATGCCAGCGCGATAAAGCTTTTCAATTTCTCCTGCCGTTGTTCGGCCGCGGCAAGTGCCAGGGTCCCTCCCATGCAATACCCGGCGAGATGCAGGTCGCTTGCCGGGAACATCTCCCGCGCAACATCCAGCGCCGGACAAATACGGCGCAGGATATAATCGGCAAGGGTATAATCCCGTTCCTGCTCTCCTGGCGCATCCCAGTCTAGAAGCAGGGGACGCACTCCCTGCTCTGCCAGATGGGCGACCAGACTGCGCCCCGGCATCAGATCAAGAATATAGGCGCGGTTGACCAGAGACGGGACAAGCAGCACAGTCGGGGCCGCGTCATCGGCACTCGGATGGCAATCGAGCAATTTTGTTGTCCCCGATTGCCACAGAACCGGATGATCCGGGGTCACCCTTTGATAGGGATGCCTATGATACTGGCGTATTCCGTCAATCATCTCCTGCACCAGGGAGGAGCCCTGCCGGCCCAGATTTTCCAGATATTCCGCACCGCTGCCGGCCTGGCTCAACGGCCCCAAAGCCTCCGCACCGCCGGTCAGCAATTCGGGTGGCCAGGGCAGGCTCCCCTCCTTTGCCATTGGCAAGCCAGCCAGATGACGTGCAATACTCGTGGTCGCCAGCCCCAGATGCAATGCCAGCGGACGCGGTCCCATGCGGGGTGGCGGATCAGCTTTTTTTGTCTGTTCGTTCATGTGGCGCCCCTGTCGCAACCGGAAAAGGAAGAGGGCAAGGTCCGGCAGTCCCTATGCATTACCTTACCCCGACTATCCCTGTGTGGAGAAGCCCAATTTTCCAATCCACCCGTTAATCCACGGGTCATCAACGCCCCGCGCCGGACGGCCAGATCCCGTCAGGACCCGGGTTTAGCCAAAATCTGCTTTCGTTGGTGACGGGGTCCCTGAAGCGGGCGCAGCGGCGCGCCCGAAGACCGTGAAAATACCCAGTGTAACGGCACTCAAGGAGAAAACAGCGGCAAGGCCAAACATATACACCCACGAAATATTGGCGGCGGCGCCCGCCAGCAAGGACCCGAAAGCGCCGATCCCGTCCAGCAGTACGAAGGCCAAGCCAAGTGTTGCCCCTTCGCTGCGGTCAGAGTGATCGACCGCGCCTGCAAGAACCGCTGCGCGGATGGCAACCAAGGGGGTGATGGCAACGAACATGGCAAGGATCATAATCCAAAGGGACGGTTGGAAGACAAGCATGATACAGGCCAGCCCCGCGATCAGGTTGCCGCCGACCACAATATTTCTGCGCCCGATAACGTCCGAGGCTTTTCCGATCCCGGGCTGGGCCAGCGCACCAAAGATCAGCATTCCTGAAATCAACAGGCCGACAATCCAGGTTTCCAGTCCATGCCGGGCCGCCAGATAAAGCGGAATCATGCTGAAAAGCGCCATCAAGGACATATTGTAGAAGCAGATCATCGCCACCATGCGGAGGCCGTTGCCCTTGCGCCATATATTCAAAAGATGGATAAAATCATGCTTTCTCACCCGCTGTTTGGTAACCCGCGGGATCGTTCGGGCCACCCAGATAAAGCAAATTCCCATGATCACGGTGGGCACTGTCGAAAGCGCCAGCACCGTCCGCCAATCAACATAGGCCAGGAGCACGCCCGCAACAAGCGGGGCCAGGACTTCAGCCATTGACCCGCCCACGGCATGCATACCGAGCACATAGGCGCGGCGCTCCTTGTTCTCGCGCGTGAGGACGGCTGTTGCGATGGGATGCCACGCCGCATCGCCCATCCCGGCAAGGGCAAGCAGCAACGCAAGGCTCCAGAACCCGGATGCCGTAGACGCCAACAGATAACCCAGGCTGACCCACCAGAATGTTACGAGCAGCAACCGTCCGCGATTTGAAACGTGATCTGCGAGGATACCGGCGGGCAGATATGCAAGCGCGGCGCCGACGTTGCCAATGGTGAATAGAAGGCCAACCTCAACGGGAGAAAGCCCCATGGAGAGGCCGACTGCCGGCACGATCAACCAGAGCGCCGTGATCGGCCAGTCATTGGCGAAATGCCCGAGCATGAGCCAGATTGTCAAAGTACGGTTTTTCATGGCGTCAGCAAATTGTCCTTCAAAAATTCGGACAGCCTGCCCGGAATACTTGTGCATCCTATCGTAATTCTATATGTCTTACGATCGATGCTTGGACAAAATATATCGAGGAATCGTCAAAACACATGACCCATCCGCAGCACCATCCTCTGGGCAACGCCGAGACAACCCTCATACCCCGCTATCTGGGGGAGACGGTCAAACCCATATCCGGCGAAAGCTATGATTGGCACGCCCACGACTTCGGCCAGCTTATTTCAGCGGCGTCCGGATCCATGTATGTCGGTATACCGGGCCATGTCATGCTCCTCAGCCCGGCCATGACTGTGTGGATCCCGCCGCATGTGGCGCACTGGATGCGATATGGCGCCAACAACGAGATGCGGTATGTGGATGTGAACCAGGATGAGTCCCGGAAAATCGGCGCGAGATGCCGGATCATGGCAATGACGCCGCTAATGGGTGCCCTGATGTCCAGCACCAAGCCGGCCAGTAACTCGGGCCGGGCCAACGAGCATACGGGTGCGCTTCATGATCTCCTCCGCCATGAGCTTATTGCAGCGCAGGATGTACCGCTCTCCATCGCCATGCCGCAAGACAAGAGAATTCGCATGGTTGCCGAGGCAGCGCTTGATAATCCGGGCCTCATCACGTCCGTCGACGCCTGGCTTGCCCAGGCGCCGGCAAGCCGCAAGACCATCGAAAGATTATTCGTTGCGGAAACCGGCATGCCGCCGTCGAGATGGTTGCGATACGCGCGCGTTCTTCACGCCATTTCCAAGCTTGCCGCGGGAGAGAAAGTCAGCTCCGTCGCCTTCGATATGGGATATGGGTCCGCCAGCGCGTTCAGCTACATGTTTCGCTGCACCCTGGGATGCAGCCCCCGCGATTTTTGCCTGAAATCGTCGAAGGAATCCGGGACACAGTTAGCCTGATTGTCATTCGCGATGAGACGTATTTCCCGGAAACAAAGCCCCCATGCTACTCTTCGGGCGTCAATTGGTGTAAAACGGAATTCAGCGTTACAGCCAGTATCGGGCGATGCCAATTTGAACGACAATGCTACCCAGGCACATTGCTTCTAATTTCAATGCCGTTGAAATGTGACCCTGAGGGCAGCGGCCGACGGCTGATTGGATAATGTGGATGAACTTGCGGACAAGCGGAAAGGGCCTGGTATGGGGTATGTTTTCACCACCTTGGTCGGGAGAAGTTGCTGCGCGGCCTTGCTGATTGCCATGAACTGGACTGCAGCGCCTGAGGTCGCAGCGGAGGAAATCTCTTTTATGAGTGCCAGCCCCTACCAATTGGGGGACTTGCTCAAACAGCCGGACCCCAGTTACGATGTCGAAATCAAGGCCGATCTGGTTTTCCCCGAAAATATGTCGGAGCCCATGCCGGCTTTCATTTACATGCATGGCTCCAGTGGCCGGCTGTTGCGGCATCAGCGGTATCTTGAGCTGGCGCGCGAACGGGGTTTCGTGACATTGCAAATCGATAGTTTCGGGCCTCGCGGTGTTACCTCAACCATTGGCAACCAAACCAACGTTACAGCGGCGATGATGACCACGGATATCTTGAGATCGATTGACTATCTGAGCCAGCACCCAAATGTCGATCCGGACAGGATCGTTATCATGGGCAGCAGCAAAGGTGCCGTTGCGGCGCTCTATTCGGCTTGGACACCCGCTCGCAAGAAAGTGCTCGGCGACAGGGGGGAGGCAGACTATATTCTGCTCTATCCGCTTTGCGTCACAATTGAGGATGGCGATGTTACAAATAAATCCGTCCATGTCTTTATTGGCAAAGAGGATAACTGGACACCGGCCGCGCCCTGTATCGCCGAGGTGCGTCGAATGAAATCACTCGGCAAGGACTGGGCTATCACGCTTTATGAAGGAGCCTATCATGGCTTCGATGCATCGATCAGTGGCACAACTAACTTGCCCCATGCCTATAGTATGGCCGATTGCAATGTCGCCTTGCGCGCAGATGGGTATGAATATGAAACCGGTTCGGGATACCTGTTGACGCGACCTGAAAGGCGCTTGGCCTTTAAATCATGTGCCAAGAAAGGATCCGTCAAGATGGGCGGGACCCACGCGCTTGATGCCTTTATGCGGGATGTGGGAGAATTCCTGGATAAAGCTGTTGAGTAAATATTAAGATGGCGGCGCGGCGTTGCCTGTCTTTCGCGGCTCAGGCCAGGACGCCCGCCTCAATCAATAGAGCGCGCAGGCGTTCGGGGTTATCCGGTCTCTACGGCCGCACACCGCCGGACGTATATTTAACTCACTTTTCGATTGTCCTGCCTCCGGCAATAAGCCAATCTGGTTCCCTGTTGAAGGAGATATGGCATGCCGTCCTTTATTGATTTTCTCGATGTTCTGGGTGTCGCGGTGTTTGCGGTATCGGGGGCGCTGGTGGCGTCGCGCAAGGAGATGGACCTGGTGAGTTTCGGGCTGCTGGCCAGCCTGACAGGCATTGGTGGCGGCACCCTGCGCGACCTGTTACTCGACCAGCCGGTCTTTTGGATTGAACAGCCCTATTATCTGGTGACCTGTCTGATAGTGGCCATCCTGGTCTATTTTACGGCGCATGTTTTCCAGCGGCGCTTTATCATCCTGCTTTGGGCCGATGCCATCGGGGTGGCGGCTTTCAGTGTGATGGGGGCCGAAGTCGCCCTGCGCAGTGGTGCCAATGAACTGGTGGCAATTGTGATGGGCATGATGACGGCAACATTTGGCGGCCTGGCCCGCGATGTGGTTTGCGCAGAGCCGGTTTTGATAATGCGTAAAGAACTTTACGCCACCTGTGCCATGGCCGGGGCAACTGTCTATGTGGGCGTGGCGGCACTTGAGGCATCGTTCATCATTTCGGCCCTTGCCGGGTTCACCGTGGCCTTTGCCCTTCGGGCTGGAGGTATTCATTGGGGCTGGACGCTGCCACCGTATAAAACCAGGCCGGGGCGGGACTACGAATAGGATAACTGTCCCCTGTTGGCGGTCCGCCTTGCTGTGAAAGCGTCAAATCTGCCTGGCCGTTCAACGCTGGCATCGAGGGAGGCGTCTGGGAAGGACCGTATCTGACCTTCGGCGGAGCCGGGTCCGGGGCTTTACTTAATCAGGGAAATTAAGGCGGATGCAAGGGTCCCCGGATTATGCTGCGCTGAGAGCTGACCAATTTCTTGATGTATGAGGGGCCCGTAAATCTTCCACATTTGTTGGCGAACGCGCAGGCCCTTTTGGGTTATCTTCAACACCTTGCCGCGACCATCACTCTCAAAGGCGAATTCCTCGACAACCCCTTCACCCACCATGCGGCGGAGCAGGCGGGACAGGTTCGACTGCTCAAAGATCAAAATTCTTTCAAGTTCAAAGGGACGCACACCCAATTCCTGGGCCCGCTCAAGTTCCCACAGAACATCATACCAGCGTAAATTTGGTAAACCCTCCTGTTTAAGGGCTGTATCAATGACCCGGTAAATAGCCTTTTGAGAGAGGTTCAGAGCGACCCATAATCTTGTTTCTTCTTTGGTTGGATACATGTTTCACTTTTCCGTGATGGCTTGCAGGGAAATGGTCTTGTATATTGTATATAGATGCATTTTCATCTATATACCGTTTCACGCGTTAATCAATCAATTTACAGCGCCCTTCGGGCGACCAAATACAGTCTAACGAATTCAATAACCCGAACAGGAAGAGGAAATTTCCGATGAAGTATTCAAAAATATCCAGGCTTGCCGCGTTATCACTTTTTCTAGTCTTGCCAAGCATATCGGCTTTTGCAGCGGAAACATACTATACTGATCAGGGACATACCGAGGTTATATTTTCCTGGAACCATGCCGGTGTTTCAATTCAAAGCGGGGAGTTTACCACGGCGAGTGGAAAACTGGTTCTTGATCCTGACGATGTTGGGAAATCAATGATCGATGTAACAATTGATGCAAATAGCCTTTCTACCGGTTTTGGCCCTTTGGATACGGATCTGAAAAGCAAGAATTTTCTAGATGTTGAAAGCTTCCCTCAGATCACCTTTAAAAGTACCAAAGTTACCAAAACCGGAGAGAATACGGCGGACGTAACCGGCGATTTGACAATTCATGGCGTTACCAAGCCAGTGACCTTGAAAACAACAATGACCCACCGCGGGGACCATCCGGTTGCGGCGGTGATTGATTATTACAAAGGCAAATGGGTCGCCTTTGCCGCAACCACGGAGATTGACCATCAGGCTTTTGGTGTCGGCCCCTTCTCAACCGGGCCCATAGAAATTTCAATCGTTACTGAAATGAAAGACCGCGAAAACTAGAGGGGAATCAGGGGTACGGTTACGCCAATTTCGACGAGGCGTGCTCTCCCATGGCGCCGATAACAGGACGCCATGGGGCCTCTGCCTTAAAGCCTGAACATTTTGGTTGATTGGACCTAAGCATGCTTATCAACACCCGAGAACGCTATGGCCTGATTGCGCAACTCTTCCATTGGCTGACCGCTTGCCTCATTCTAATCTTGATCCCGCTTGGCCTTTTCATGGTTCAACTGCCGATCAATACCACAGAGGAAGTCGGCGATAAATTCTGGTTCTATTCCCTGCACAAGACCCTTGGCATGACGCTCTTTGCTGTGGCGGCTTTGCGGATACTCTGGGCGGTGTTTCAGCCACATCCCGTCCTTCTCAATAGCGAGAACAAACTCGAAAACCTGGCTGCACAGACAATACATTGGACACTTTACGGCGCGATTATCCTGATGCCGCTGACCGGCTGGATGCATCACTCCGCCCTGGAGGGATTTGCGCCAATTTGGGGACCTTTTCCGCAAGATCTGCCCTTTATACCCAAAAACCTTCTTCTGGCATCTGTCTTTGGTACAGCACATGTATTTACCGCCATCTTGCTCGGCATATCCATATTTCTCCATGTCGGAGGGGCGTTAAAACACACGCTCATTGATCGCGACAGCACCCTGGCCCGGATGGTTCCGGGCAGGGTACCCACACTCCCAGACGATCTGCCGAAACCGCCCTTTCAATGGCGTCCGCTTTTCCTGTCGGGAATTTTATTTGCGTTTCTTGGTACAGCAGTTGCGATAAATACGGTTGTCGAGGGGTCTGGAAACCAGTCCTCTCAGGTCATTCCTGAAAATGCCCGCAACTCGGAATATGGCTGGAGGGTCGATCATGACAAAAGTACGCTGGCCATTGAAGTTGTTCAATCGGGTGCGCAGGTGAGCGGCAGTTTCGCCAACTGGAAGGCGAAAATCAATTTCGATGCAGAGAATCTCGGCGCATCATATGCGATCATTGATATAGATGTCTCGAGCCTCACGCTGGGCGGCATAAGCCAGCAGGCCCTGTCGTCAAATTTTCTCAATGCCGCGGCGTTCCCGCTCTCGAATTTTACATCGGATAATTTTATCGAGACCGAAACGGGCACTTACGTGGCGCAAGGTCAACTGACCTTGGTCGGTCAAACCAAACCTCTTTCACTTCCCTTTAGTCTGAAGATCGAAAATAATCGGGCATTTGTTGACGGCAAAGCTGTCATCCAGCGCCTGGAATTTGATATTGGTAAAAAGGGATATCCAGATGGCCAGCAGATTGGTCTCGAGGTTCTGGTCAACGTTAAAATCGAAGCCGAAAAGATCTCCAGATAGGACCCCGAAGACCCGTCTTTTAAACCGGCGAATATTTTATGTGATGAAATCTGTTTTGGCAGTAGAAGCCCTGAATTTTCGCTGTTGGCAGGAATTTCTTGCTAAATAAATAAAATTAGTGAAAGCTAATTTTGCTTGTGGGAGGCGTCACGAAGGTTTGACAAATTTCCACAGCGGCAGTTGCAAAGCAGGAAAGGAAACTCATGTCGAATTCTGTATTAGTGGCAATTGATGGCAGCGAGGGAGGAAACAGAGCCCTCCAATTCGCTAGTGACCGGGCAAAGCTCGGAGGGGCTAAACTCATCGTTATCTACGTGATCGAATGGTCTCCCTACACCTTCAACACGCCCGAGGAAAACGCGGAACGCCACACACGACGCGAGCAGGAAATAGAGCGTGCGACAACCGGTGTGGTCGAGCCCGCTGCGGCGCTGCTGAAGGCAAGCGGCATTGAATATGAAACCGTTGTAAGACACGGTGCCCCGGCTGAAACGCTGATCAATATCGCTGAAAAATATGACGTACAGCAGATCGTTATTGGACGGAGAGGGCAATCTGGAATCAAAACCTTGCTTTTCGGCAGTGTGGCCGGAAATCTTGTTCAAACGTCGCCGGTACCGGTCGTCGTCGTCCCTTAAGAAGGTCAGGTAAATTACGTCGTGCCACAACAAAAAACGATATTGAGGATATGATATGATTAGACTTTTTGTAACGCTCACAACTTTCTTTCTCTATATCCTACCCGCAAATGCCGGATTTGATGAAACGATCAACGAGCTTACGGCCCCGGTCGCCTCCTTTGTCGGCAGTGTGGTCTTCTTTAAAATTTCGGTTTTGGGGGCGCAACTCCCCCTTGTTGTGCTTTGGTTGGTGGTCGGCGCGGTCTTTTTCACACTCTATCTGGGGTTTGTGAATATCAGCGGTTTTAAACATGCGATCCAGCTGGTGCGAGGGGACTATGCTGACCCGGACAGTCCCGGTGAAGTGTCCCATTTCCAGGCATTGGCAACGGCTGTCTCGGGGACAGTGGGTATCGGCAATATTGGCGGTGTTGCCGTTGCGGTTACAATTGGCGGTGCCGGCGCGACTTTCTGGCTGATTGTGGCTGGATTTCTGGGAATGTCGACGAAGTTTGTCGAATGTACCCTGGGCGTGAAATATCGCACGGATAATCCGGATGGATCCGTCTCAGGCGGCCCGATGTACTATATGCGAAAAGGTTTCGAAGAAAGAGGCATGACTGGCTTTGGCAAGTTTGTAGGCACTTTCTACGCCATTGGTATCTTTATAGGGGCCTTGGGCATTGGCAACATGTTCCAGTCAAATCAGGCTTATGTTCAGCTGAATACTGTGGCGGGAGGTGCGCTGGATGGTTTGGGCTGGCTCATCGGCCTGATTTTGGCAGCCGTTGTCTTTGCGGTCATCGTCGGCGGCATCAAATCCATCGCCCGCGTGACGGAAAAGATTGTGCCCTTTATGGCAATCTTCTACTGCCTGTTTGCGATTATTGTCATTTTAATGAACTACGCGTCCATACCTGAAGCAATTGCCAACATCTTTACGGGCGCCTTTACCGGCGAAGGTGTCACGGGCGGGGCTATCGGTGCGCTGATCATCGGCTTCCAAAGAGCCGTGTTCTCCAATGAAGCGGGGATTGGGTCAGCCTCCATCGCTCACTCCGCAGTACGAACGCCTGAACCCGTCACCGAAGGATATGTATCCTTGCTTGAGCCCTTTATCGATACAATCGTCATCTGTACCATTACGGCTCTGGTCATTGGCACCAGCCAGGTTGCCGATCCGAGTTTTGCGGGAGAGGCCACCGGGGTTGCCATGACATCAGCAGCCTTTGAGCGCCAGATCAGCTGGTTCCCGTTACCGCTGGCTTTTGGTGCGTTACTCTTTGCGTTCTCAACGATGATTTCATGGTCCTATTATGGGCTCAAGGGTTGGACTTATTTGTTTGGCGAAGCCCAAATGGGGCAAACCATATACAAACTTATATTCTGTGCGTTTGTCGCCATTGGCTGCATGGTGCAACTGGGGCCAATCCTGGATATCTCCGATGCTTTGGTCTTTCTGATCTGCGTGCCAAATATCCTCGCCTTGTACTTTCTGGCGCCAATCGTACGGCGAGAGATGTTAAGTTACAGAGCGAGATTGAAAACTGGTGAAATCAAGCGGTACAAGCACTAAGGGGTCCCACGCAAGCGAGACAGGGGGCGAGAAGCGGCTGTGCGACGGGGAGGGGGAGTGATCATAGGTGACGGCCAGTTACCTGCCTCCAGGATAATCCGGCCTGTCAGACAAACCTCTTCGGAGAAAGTTCGGTTGTCGACACGCCCCTGGTTTTCAGGTCCTCGGGCAAATCTCCGCCAGACGCCAGCGCTGCAGAAACCCGACCCATGGAGGGGGCGGTCTGAATTCCATAGCCCCCCTGTCCGGCCAGCCAGAAAAACCCTTGCACTTGCGGATCAAAACCAACGACCGGTGTTTTGTCAGCAACAAAAGATCGCAACCCGGCCCAGCTTCGGATAACGCGCTTGATCTCAAGAGTTGTCGCCTGCTGTAAACGATCAATAGCGATGGCAATATCCAGCTCTTCGGGCTGTACGTCACAGGGTTCCATCGGTGTTTCATCGGCAGGTGATCCCATCAGACCACCACTTTCAGGCCGAGCATAGAATTCTTCATCAATATCGATAAAAGCAGGCCAGTGACTAAACCTCATGTCCTCTGGGCCATCAAAAATAATGCCTGTCCGGCGCTTGGGTTGCAGACCAATGCGCTTTGCGCCAGCCAGGTCCGCCAGCTTATCACACCAGGCTCCTGCCGCATTAACCACAACCGCGGCCGTATAGACCTCGCCCCCCGCCCTGACCTTCCAGTCGCCCTCTGCCTTGGTCAGGGAGGTAACAGCTGCATCAGAAACCAGTTTGGCTCCTTTGGCGCGTGCCCCGCGCAAAAATCCCTGATGGAGGGCATTCACATCCATATCCTGCGATCCGTTATCCAGTATGCCACCCGCGACATAGTCAGGTCTGATGACCGGCACCAGTTCACAGACCTCTGCCGCACAGAGACGGCTGACGGTAACCTGCCTTGGGGAGATGTCGTCATACAGTTTATCCAGGGCGCCGATCTGGTTTTCCCGGCCAATAAACAGGGCCCCTCGTGGCGTCAGCAAAGGCGTTTCGCTAAAGTTATCCGGCGGATTATCCAGGAAAGGCTGGCCACCAACCGATAATGCCCTGATCTGGGCGTTGCCATAGGAAGGGGCAAACAAAGCAGCCGACCGTCCCGTTGTGTGATATCCGGGCTGGTCTTCCATTTCCAATATCAGCACACTCCCCATGGCTGATAAAAAATAGGCACAGGAGGCTCCCGCCATTCCGGCGCCAACAATGACAAAATCAAATTTTTGGGATTGCGGCATAAATATATTACCAGTTTCCTGAGGCTCTCCGTGTAATGTACGCTTTTGTAAAAACCTGTCAAACCATAGGATTTTCTAGACTGCTTCTGACCCGGACCGGACATTCACCGTTCAGCGAGACGCTCTATGTGTTCGACAACAAAGTCTCCTGAAACCATTCGATCGGGTCTTCTGCGCCAGCCCCTTTAGCCAGGGGACCATGCTCGTACGCACTAGATTCCAATCCACGTTGAAGTTTTTCGCATATCCAGACATCCTCAGTTTGAAAGTCACCGCATTCTAACGGATGTTTCGTCCAGTTTTCTGAAGAAATAATTCCTGTGTCTCTGTTGAAGCCTTGAATATACTTACGCTCGTCTTTCCACTGCCATGGGCCGATCCAATTGCGTACTGTCATGCGACATCGGCCTGGCGCTGTTGGGTGCAGCTTTGAAATAGACAGTCCATACGGTGTCGGAACAATTAGAGTTGACGGGAAAAGGTAATACACGCTGCCATATCCCGGCGTTTTAGCGCTTTCAATTATCCCGGAAGTCCCGGCTTCGTTGCGCATTTTCATCGGCAAGCGATGGCGCGCGCCGTCCTCTGTTGCATACCAAATGAGATGATCTCCAGCGCGCTCCCAGATGTTGTGCTCTGGCAATGGGCCTGCAAGAGTATTTTTATGAAGATAGGCGAGGTGATAGCCATCCAGTGCATTCTCGACGAATATTTTCCAGTCGCATTTAAGGTCATAAATGAGGGGAGCAGCTTCTTTTACGTCAGATGCAAACAGATTATGGGGCCATTCCTTACCCAACAACGGCTTGATCCATTTGTCGAAGTCTGCGTCCGGATTCGGATTAATAAATATAAGATCTTTATGGATGCCGATGGCAGCGGGCTTCAACCCCATGGCATTCTGGTCAATATCCGGAAAGCAAATTGATCTTTTTGGCAGTCCACGCAATGCGCCATCAAGGCCATAAGTCCATCGATGGTACGGGCAGACAATAGCGCCGCTTACATTGCCTTTCTCTTCATCCAGCAATTCAGTACCTCTATGGCGGCATAAATTGTGAAAGGCCTTGAGCTGGTCATCTTTTCCCGCAATTACCATTATCGAAGAGGTGCCGGATCGCACCGTTTGGTAATCACCACTCTTCCCGAAATCGCCAGAAACGCCTATAAATGTCCAGGCATTGTCAAATATCGTTTTACGCTCATGCTCGAACCATTCCTGCGTGACGTAGGATTCTCTTGGTAATCTGGAGTATCTGGGCATCAATTTGCCTCTAATGTATCTAGGAGCAGGAGTGCGGCTCGCTTTGAGTCCTTTGCCAGAACCGTTACATTGCCGAGCGGGTAAAGGGCTTCGACATTGAAGTAGATCCCCGTCACTCCGAGGGCGACTGCTGATACTTTCTCTACGTTCGCTTCCGGATATTCTTCGGTGATTACCTGGTTTATGGCCGCGACGAAGGTGTGCATCCATTCCCGCATCTTCCGGGCAAGCGTCTTGTTTGTCGACGCCGCTGCGATCAATGCGTTGGCAACAAGAACCAACTGTGCGTCAGAAGAACTTGGATCAAACAACCAATCGCACAAAGTGCGAGTGCGGTTATGCTCTGGAAGCGCAGAAACCATGTCTTCGGTGACATGGCGACTGTTTTCGAGAAACTGCTCCAGCAGAGCATCAAGCAAATCTATGCGATTGCCGACATTGTGCCGAATGAGTGCACGGGCCAGTCCGGCTTGTTTTGCCGTCTTCTCTAAAGTTGCTCCTTCAACGCCATATCTGGCAACACAAGTAGCAAACGCATCGAGTATCTGTTTTTGGCGTTCGTCTTTGACAGTAGGTCGGGCCATGGTATCTTCTTAATTGTTTATCAATCTTGACAATCTATATAGCAACTGCCATTTAATTATCAATAGTGATAATGAAAGTGAATGTGATGGAAGTGCTTTTGTCACCAATTAGCGAAGCCTACATGGAATGGCTGGAGGTCTTCATTGACGACTGGTTCTTTGTTTTCGCGTTGGTATTTCTCGCCTTCGAGTTTCTCCGTTATGCGATTTACCGGAAACTCAATTGGACCCTGATAGGTGATGCGGTCACGAATTACATCACGCTCGCTTTCTTTATTGGACTGACGTTCTTGTTGCTGGGGACATTCTACCTCGGTACGTATTACTTCGCATTTCAGCTTGCGGTCTTCGACATTGAGATCAATTGGGTGACAGTGCTGATCTGCGTTGTGCTAGCGGATTTGACTTACTACTGGGAGCATCGATTTATGCATCGGGTGAATTTTGCCTGGGCGACCCATACAGTCCATCACTCCTCACCTTTCTTCAATATTTCAGTCGCTTACCGCTTTGGCCCGATGGATTCCCTCTGGCCCCTTTTCTTCCACCTGCCACTGGTGGTTCTCGGCTTCAATCCGATTGTCGTGTTGTTTGCAGAGATGGTGGTACAGGTCTATCAGACTATATTACACACTGAAGTTATCCGAAAATTGCCGCGGCCCTTTGAGGCGATTGTAAACACGCCTTCTCATCACAGGGTACATCACGGCTCAAACCGCAAATATCTCGATAAAAATTATGCGGGCATTTTCATAATTTGGGACCGGATGTTCGGGACCTTCGCTGAGGAGAAGGAAGAGGTTGTCTATGGGTTGGTGACGCCGATTAACTCCATTAATCCATTGGTTGCCTTTTTTCATGGTTTCTATCGATTGGGCAAAGACGTATGGGAAATGAGCGGATTCAAAAACAAGCTTGGCGTAGTATTTGGCCCTCCGGGCTGGAAGCCTGGAGCGGCAAAATCTAAGAGCGTTCCAGCGGAATAGGCGGGGAGAGCAGGATGCCAACCAATAAGCAAAGAATTATAGGCGCCATTGCAACAATAGCAATTACGATTGGCGGGGCCTGGATGGCCAGTCAGATTCCATCGTCTGCAGCTGGCACGACAGCGGCACCTAAAGGAGTATCGAACGCCGGACTGAACATTCAGATCAATAATGTCCGCAACACCAAGGGGAAAATTGTTGTGATAGTGTTCGATAATAAGGCCGCCTATCAGAGCTTTGATGTTGAAGCGGCAGTTGGGTATCTCGAAACCGATCCGAAAATTGGTGAGCAGGCATCCTTTCCTGATCTAACTCAAGGCCCCTACGTCGTTTTCCTTTTCCATGATGAAAATGGCAACCGTGACCTCGACATAATTGATGACACGCCGACAGAAGGATTTGCGACATCCGGCGCAACCGATCCATATGACCCCCCTTCATTCGAAAAGGCATCGGTTTATCCCGGCACTAATTCCCTCCGGATGATTTATCCCAAGTGAGAATTGAAGATTATCGGATCAGCAATTTCAGCTTCTGGCACAAAGCAGACTTGGCCAGTGGTCTCTTTCGATAGGCCCGAAATTCCGCTATCGGGATAAAATAGCCGTTTTCCTGCTGGCATTCCATCCGCCGGACATATCCCCGCTCCGCGAACTCTTGGCGGATGCGTTTTCCGGTATAAAAAGTAATACAATTTGTGATATGAAGGATTGCAGCGCACAATATCCTTGCGCAGCGCAGCAATTTCGGGTGAGACTATATCTGCACTACTGCTGTCATTTGAGACTGGAGGGACCGTGGCTGAGACTAAATCAGGAGACAAAGACCCCATCGTTATAAAAAAATACGCCAACCGGCGGCTTTATAATACGGCGACATCCTCATATGTGACCCTCGACCATTTGAGCAAAATGGTGAAGGAAGGAACGGAATTCGAGGTTTTTGACGCCAAATCCAATGAAAACATCACCCGCTCCGTGCTCACGCAAATCATCTTCGAGGAGGAGGCCAAGGGCCAGAACCTGCTGCCGATCGATTTCCTGCGCAAGCTGATCGGCTTTTATGGAGACAAATTACAGACGGTCGTGCCCGATTATCTCAATATGTCCATGACCTCCTTTTCCGAAAACCAGGAAAAGATGCGCGAGGTCCTGCCCGACAATCTGGTCGATAACCCCATGTTCAAGCAGTTTGAGGAAATGGGCCGGCAAAATATGGATATCTTCAATCAAACCATGAAGATGTTCAATCCCGCCCTTTATGGCGCCGCCTCCCCGCCGTCCAAAGAGGCGGATGCCCCCGCCGCGACCCCGGATAATGAAGATGAAACCACCGAAATGATGCGCGAATTAAAGGAACAATTGTCGACCATGCAGAAACGCATTGACGATATGAGCAAGAAAAAATAGAAACGAAAAATTAACCATAACACACTTCCTGCTTGCAATTTCCGATGTTTTATGCTACATTTACCTCTAATGTTATTTAAAAATTAATTTTTTGTTAGTTATATACACAGGTAATTACGGACGTTTCCTTCTATTTTCGGGCCATTTTCAGACAATTCAGGCCGATGATGGAATGAACTCAGCTTTTACGATTTATAAGTGATGCTGCGCCTTCGGGACGGTCCGGGGATAGAGATTTATGGAAGTATCAGGTTCAAATTCGAATGTGACGCGGTTACCGGATCAGGCGAGGCGGATGACGCCGGCTATTGAGGCGGTAACAGGCAAAGAAACCCATAAACGGACGCAGCCCGGAGGGCTGGACGTCTTTGATGAAACGCACTCAATCCTGGAGGCCGAAGTTGTCAATGACGACAGCGCCCGCCCGAACCGACGTTTTGCCGATACCGTTCAGGATACGCATTTCAACGCCTCAACCCTGTTTATGACACAGCAACTGGCACAGGATCTCAACAATGCTGCCCCGGATTCTTGGGAATCAGGGCATAGACGAGCGGTCAGCGCCTATCTGGAAACAGATAAACTGACAATGACCATTTTTGGGCCGCAGGAAATCCGGATGCGCCTCGCCTGAGAACAGACAATAACAGGACTGCTTTCAGCGAACCCCTAAATATGGCACGTCGCGAGACCTCTTTTTTCTAAGTATTGTTGATGATATTCCTCGGCTGGGTAGAAATCCAGTGCCGGTGAGATCTCTGTCACGATTGGACGCCGGAAAAAACCGCGCGTCCCTTGCGCCGCCTTTGAGGCTTCGGCGGCTTGCGCTTGCGCGTCATCCACATAGAAGATGGCCGAGCGATATTGTGTGCCCACATCCGGGCCCTGACGGTTCAGGGTGGTCGGATCGTGGCTTTGCCAGAAGACATCGAGCAGATCCTCATAACTGACGACGGCCGGGTCAAAGGTGACCTGGACGACTTCTGCATGGTTGGTTTGCCCGGTGCAGACATCCTGATAGGTGGGATTAAGCGTCTTGCCGCCCTGATACCCGACAACGGTGGTTTTTACGCCCGCTGTCTGGCGAAAGGCGGCTTCGACGCCCCAGAAACATCCGGCGGCAAAATAGGCTGTGTTGGCGGAACCGGTCATGCTGTGTCCTTTCAGGATCAAATATGGTTTCTGTATAGTTGGCGTTGCAGCCCTTTTTGGCAAGTCATGTTGGGACAAAAAACCGTGAAAGAGTGCCGGACAGGTCAAAATACCTATGGCATTGGCCCCTTAAATACGCGATAAACTGTAAAGGAAAAGAACCAATTTGGATACCAGCTTTATGCCCTACCGGCTCAAGAACGCCCAGTTACAGACAATTTCTCTGGAGACGGACAGTGCAACGCCATTGCATCAACAGCTTTTCCTGAGCCTGCGCCAGGCCATATTGGAGGGCCGGCTGAAACCCCATACCCAGCTCCCCTCCAGCCGGGTGCTGGCAAAGGAACTGGGCATTTCCCGCAATACGGTGCTGACCGCCTATGACCAGCTGACCGCCGAAGGCTATCTGGTCAGTCGTGTCGGGGCCGGGTCCTATGTGTCCGACCAGCTGCCCGATAACCTGCTGGAACGGCATGGTCAGGGGCCCGTATCGACATTGAATAAACGCGAGGTCTATCTGTCGAAAATGGCCCAGCCCTTTCAGGACAAGCCGTTGCTGGAGCAATATCGCGGCTTGCCTTTTTCACCGGGGCTGCCCGCCCTTGAGGAATTTCCGTTTGAGGACTGGGCGCGATTGCTGGCCCGTCACTGGCGCCGTCCGAAGCGGGAATTCCTTGTGGATAATCCCATTGCCGGGGCCCGGGTGTTGCGCGAGGCAATTGCCAATCACCTGGGGCAAACCCGGGCCGTGCGCTGTCATGCCGATCAGGTGATTATCCTGTCCGGCTCGCAGCAGGCGATCCATCTGGTGGTCCGCGCCTTTGCCGAACCCGGCGATCCCATCTGGATGGAGGAGCCGGGCTATCCGGGCATTCGCGACGCCATCATCGCCGCCGGGGCCACCCCCGTCTCGGTCCCTGTCGACGGGGAAGGCTTTCGCCTCGACCGGGCCAAATCCCTGGCAGCAAATGCCCGCCTCGCCTGTATTTCCCCGTCCCATCAATATCCGCTGGGCCAGACCATGTCCCTGGGCCGCCGGCTGGAACTGCTGGACTGGGCCAAGACCGAGGGCCGGTTTATCCTCGAAGATGATTATGACAGCGAGTACCGCTATGCCGGGCGCCCCTTATCGTCCTTGCAGGGTCTGGATGAGGATAACCGGGTCCTCTATGTGGGCACCATGAGCAAGGTCATGTTTTCCGGCTTGCGCATGGGCTATATGGTGGTGCCCGAAGATCTCGTGGATATCTTTCTGGCGCTGCGCCGCAATATCGACAGCCACTCCCCGTCGGTTGCCGAAGCGGCGCTGGCCGATTTTATCACCGAGGGGTATCTTGGCGGTCATATCCGGCGCATGCGGCTGCTGTATGAGCATCGGCAAAACTGCCTGCTGGATCTGCTGAACGACAAGCTGGGTGATATCCTGACTGTCAGGGCACAGGACTCCGGCATGCATCTGGTCGCCTATCTGCCCGCAACCATTCCCGATATAAAGGTACAGGCCGCCGCCCGGGAAAAAGGCATGCTGGTGCGCGCCCTGTCGAGTTTTTATTTCCAGCCGACGTCCCGGAACGGACTTATTTTAGGCTTCGCTGGCACATCGGAAAAAGAAATGCCACAATTGGTCGATACGCTTCGCCAGATTATCCTGAGTTTATCAACATCGTTGGATTAACATGCGCCCATTCCTGATTTCCCTGCTGATCCCTTTTGCCTTATTCGCCGCCGCCCTGCCGGTGACGGGGGCCGAAAAACTTCATGCCCTGGCCATGCATGGCGCCCCCAAATACCCGGCCGGTTTCCCTCATTTCGACTATGTCAATCCCGATGCGCCCCGCGGCGGCACCTTGCGACTGGGCCGGATCGGCAGTTTTGATAGCGTGCATCCCTTTATCCTCAAGGGGGTCAAGCCGGAGGGCTGGCGCAATACCTTCCAGCCGCTGATGACCCGCTCAAAGGACGAGCCCTTTACGCTCTATGCCAACCTGGCGGAAACCATTGAAATCGCCGAGGATCGCAGCTGGATCATTTTCAACATCAACCCGAAAGCCAGATTCTCGAACGGCGATCCGGTCACCGCGGAAGATGTGCTGTTTTCCTATGAAACCCTGCGCGACAAGGGGCGGCCCAATGTGCGGACTTATTACAAGAAAGCCACCGAGGTTGCCCTCACCGGGCCGCTCAGCATAAAATTCACCTTCGGCGAAGAAGAGGGCAGATGGGAGATGCCGCTGATCATGGGCTTGATGAGTGTGATCTCGAAAGCCGAGTTCGAGAGCCGGGATTTCGAGAAAACCAGCTTGTCGCCCTTTATCGGCTCCGGCCCGTATATTTTCGACAAGGTCGAACCGGGCCGCCGCGTCAGCTATAAACGCAACCCGGATTTCTGGGGCTGGGATCTGCCGCAGAACAAGGGCCGGCATAATTTCGATACCCTCATTTACGACTATTTCCGCGATGACGGCGTGGCGCTGGAAGCCTTCAAGGCGCATACGCTGGATGCCCGCTTTGAAAGCGATGCGGGCAAATGGATCGACGCCTACAGCGCCCGCAGCGGCAGCAATGAAAGCTTTGTCAAAACCGAGCCGAAATTGCAGATCCCGGCGCCCATGCTGGCCATGGTGTTCAATACCCGGCGCGACAAGTTCGCCGATCGCCGGGTGCGCATCGCCCTGACCCAGGCGTTTGATTTCGAATGGGTCAATGCCAATATCCTGCAAAGCGTCTATAAACGCACGGACAGCTTCTTCGAGAACTCCTCACTGGCGTCAAAAGGCCCCATTTCCAGTGCGGAACGGGAGCTGTTGTCGCCCTTTGCCGAGGAACTGCCGACAGATGTGTTTGACAGCGAGTTTTCCCTGCCGGTCACGGACGGGTCGGGCCGCAACCGCCAGAATCTCAGAACGGCGCGCAAACTTCTGGCAGAGGCCGGTTGGGAGATTGAGGACGGGACCCTGCGCAGCACGGCAACAGGGGAGGCCTTCACCATCGAGTTCCTGGTCAATAACAACGACTATGTAAAGCTTATCGCACCGTTCCAGAAAAACCTGCAGACCCTGGGCATCACCACCAATATCCGCCAGTCCGATACAGCCAGCTACCAGAACCGCCTCAATGACTATGACTTTGACATGATCATCAATAGCTGGGGACAGTCGCTGTCGCCGGGCAATGAGCAGGCCTTTTACTGGAGCCGCACCGCCGCCGAGACGCCCGGTACCCGCAATTATCCGGCCATCCGGCTGGCCGCTGTCGATGAAATGATTGCGCTGATCGCCTCGGCCAAGACCCGCGAGCAGCTGGAAAATGCCACCCTCGCCCTCGATCGCATGTTGCTCTGGGGCTATTATGTTATCCCGCTCTATCACACGGACAGCCAGTGGTTCGCCCATTGGCCGGAAATCAGGCTGCCGCCTTCTCCCTCTTTCTGGGGGACCAGTGCCGATCTTTGGTGGCATGAGGCGGTTGACTAACGGCCCTATATTGGCCATATCATAAGGACGTTTATTCCCCTAAGAGGTTTATATCCACCATGCTTGCCGTCATTTCGCCTGCCAAGAAACTTGATTTTGATCGGACCGATGTGCCGGACAGTTTTACCCAATCGGAATTTCTCGGCCAGACCAAAAAGCTGATGGTCCGCGGGCGGAAACTGTCGGTGGGTGACTTGAAGGGGCTGATGAATATCAGCGACGATCTGGGCGAGCTGAACCGCCAGCGGTTCAAGGCCATGAAACTGCCCTTCACCCCGGACAATGCCAAACAGGCCGCCTATGCCTTTAACGGCGATACCTATGCGGGGCTGCAGGCCTCAACCTTCGATGACGCCGATTTAAGCTATGCCCAGGATCATTTGCGCATCCTCTCCGGCTTGTATGGCCTGATTCGCCCCCTCGACCTGATCCAGCCTTACCGGCTTGAAATGGGCATCAAGCTGGATACGGACCGGGGCAAGGATCTGTATCAGTTCTGGGGCGACCGGCTGTCCCGCAAAATATCAAATCTGCTGAAAGCGCATGAAACGCCGCTGCTGATCAATCTCGCCTCCAGCGAATATTTCAAGGCGGTAAAACGGAAAAGCCTGAAAGCCGAGGTGCTGACACCGGTGTTCAAGGAAATCAAGGGCAATGAGGCCAAGGTCATCGGCTTCTCGGCCAAGCGGGCGCGCGGCATGATGGCCCGCTATATGATCGCCAACCGCATCGACCAACCGGACGGCCTCAAGGATTTCAACGAAGAAGGCTACAGCTTCCAGCCCGGCCTGTCGTCAGAGTCCGAATATGTCTTTACGCGGGTGATCAACTAGGGCGATTACCTTGCTGTACTGCTTCAGATAGATTACCTTGCTGTAACTTACAGTCCATTACAATGTAATTTACGATAATGATCTACAATGTCTGAAGAAGCACTCGCAAAAAATAACGATTATGAGAGTCAATGGTATGAACAAGATATACCAATTCGCGGATGTCATCTCTCGTTTTCACAGATAAAAAATGCCTATCGAGAGCTTAGTGTACTTACAAAAAGTGAAGGAGAGAAAATTGTTGATAAGCTAGATAAGTTAGAAGGCGAAAGTGAAGAGGAATTCACCAAGCGCAAAGAATTCCTAAAGCTTGATGCATTTAAGGTGACTGTTTCTATTGTAGGTTTCGATGGTCAAACTGTATACGGCGAAACAGAAACTGTTTTCGACTCTAGTAATTTACCCATTCCGATCAAAACTATTTTCTTCACAAATGAAACATCCTACCGCCGCAATGCAAATCGGACTTTACCAAATAATCGATTTTCTTTTTGGATTAATTTTGACAAACCGCCCTTATTTGACCCAAACCCACTTGTATCAAGTCCGACGCACAACGATAGCAAAGCAGAGATAAAAGCAGAAGATGTTATCTTTTTTCGCGCCGTTCAAAATATTTTAAGCGAAAAACTCAGTTCAAATAAAAAATGGTACTCATTCGTTCACGAGAAATTTGCCTATGACGCAGGCGTTTGGTTAATTGCTATTCCATATGCTCTCTACTGGATAACAATATACTCAGATTCTTTCTTTCGCTCAGATGACAATTTAGCTTCTTTCCGCATTGCTTTCTATATTTATGCTTCAGGATTGTCGCTACTTTTCTACCGAGGTTTGTTCTCTTACATCAAGTGGGCCTTTCCAGTGAATATTTTGGAAGAGAACAAAGACCACGCGACCCGACACCGTCTCTTACTTGGAGCGATAATGCTCGGCCTAATCGTTTCTGGAGTAAACTCAATGATCAAAACTTTTGCTGGGTTTTAGTGGTCAAAAAATTGGATGGAAAGCATCATTCCGTAACAACAATACGCCAACCGCATCGACCAACCGGACGGCCTCAAGGATTTTTCCGAAGAAGGCTACAGCTTCCAGCCCGGCCTGTCGTCAGGGTCCGAATATGTATTTACGCGGGTGATTAATTAGGGCCCGCCCGCGACTACATGACAACCTTGGCTGGAAATGTTTTGTGGATCAGCTGATACCGCTCCTGGGAATTATTCTTACTCTTCTATTTCCCAAAAATATGATTAATTGTAACTACAAAAAATATTGACTTTTCCATTAAATGTAGTTACATTAAGTCCGTAGATGCGGAGAATGATACACTGTTTGAGTGGGATGAGAAAAAGAGCCAGCAAAACAAAGCAGTTCGCGGCTTTGATTTTTCGATTGTTGAACAATTTGATTTCGACACCGCCTTGACAATTTTGGACAATCGCAAAGATTATGGAGAAATTCGTTTCCGCTCAACCGGTCGTATCGAGGGTAAATTATTTTCCGTTACTTGGACAGCCAGAGGTAAAAATATACGGATCATCAGCGTCCGCCGGGCACATAAAAAGGAGTGTAGAGGATCATGACAGATAAAAAGAAAGTGGATCCATTTATGGTGGATGACGACAATCCAGAATGGACCGAGCAGGATATTAAAAATGCGCGGCCGGGACGTGAGATTTTCAAAGAGCTCGGAATGACCGCCCCCAAACCAAAGATCGGTCGTCCAAAACTGACTCACCCGAAAAAACAGGTCACGGTGCGCCTTGATGCCGATGTCATCGCGCGCCTTAAAGAGGATGGCGGGAAGTGGCAGACAAAACTGAATGACACCTTACGCTTGGCATTGAAACTTTAAAGGACAAATGTGGTTGGAATTGCAGAAGCTTTGGCGGCGGTGCAGGGCGCGACATGATCACCAACCAACCGGACGGCCTCAAGGATTTTTCCGAAGAAGGCTACAGCTTCCAGCCCGGCCTGTCGTCAGGGTCCGAATATGTATTTACGCGGGTGATTAACTAGGACGCTCAATCTCTCTTTTGTGTCATATGCCGCCTCCAGAGTTGACCGAGACCGCCTTAACGGTCCCCGCCAGTTTTTCCTTTTTTACGGTATCGATCAAGTCCAACCATCCAGGTTGAGGGGCAGGACGCTTCCAAGCCACAGGGGATAATCCCCATGATCTGCCAGATCATTCTCGGTTAAGGGATGTACCATCATGTTTAGGCGGTTTTGATTTAGCATTACCCATGGCATTACCTCGGCGAACTCACTCGCTGGAAAACTCGCAACAAACATTGGTCGTTGATGCGTCTCACTTAGATTTACTTCTTCAAACAATCGGCTGATCTTGATTTTGAACTTTTGACTCATCGCCTCCTTCAACGCGATAGCCTTCAATTTACTCTCTGTGTCGTGAAAATAAACATGTACGTGATATCCTGAAATAATCTCTTTATCTAACATGGCTCTTACCTCGAATTCATATCGGCTTGGAATTGTTCCGCCGTGTCCAGGATAAATACTATGTCCAATATTGATGATAAATGGTCTTATTGACGTTATACTATCAACATAGTATTGATAATTAATGGATACTATTGAGGGAATGCGGACCTTTCTGGCGGTCGTCAATGACGGGTCATTTGTTGGTGGCGCACGGAAACTGATGATATCGCCGGCGTTGGCCAGCAAGTATGTCGGAGAACTGGAACATCGGCTTGGTGTGCGTTTGCTAAACCGTACCACCCGTTCTTTGAGTGTTACCGAACTTGGTGAGGAGTATGTCGATCGCTGTCGCCATGTTCTCGCATCATTTGATGAAATGGAAAATGTCACAAGTGCCGGCAGCAAGGAACCACAAGGTGACCTGAAGCTTACGGCACCTGCGGCCTTCGCAGAACGCTATCTGATACGGGCGATTGCTGCCTTTCGACGGAAATATCCCGGAATTAGCGTCGATTTGGATATTAGTGATCAACAAGTGGATCTGGTGTCACAGGGGATTGATCTGGCAATTCGCGATGGGGCTCTCGACGATTCCAGTTTGGTCTGCAAACGATTGTTGCCAGCCTCCAATGTCATTTGCGCAACGCCAGAATATCTAGCGGAAAATGGCACGCCAACGCATCCGCTGGAATTGGAGAACCACGCCTGTATTCTGGATGCAAATATGGGTAATAGAAACTATTGGCCGATGAATATTGAGGGTCGTCAACAAAATATTCCGGTTTCGGGTGGGTTTGCAGCGAACAGCCTGAACGCCATCCATGCCTATGTTCTGGCGAGCACCGGGATTGCCAAGCTGCCTGCATATTGCGTGGGTGATGATTTGAAAGCTGGCCGACTCGAGGAAGTTTTAAGAGCCTACGCCACATCGCATCAGGCAATATATGCGATATACCCGCACAGTAAATATTTACCAAATAAAGTCCGGCACTTTATCGATTTTCTAGGGCCATGGTTTAAACTTGACAGCTCCTTCAGTACCAGCCTCCAGTTACCCGCCAATTCGATGGGCTGAATTGCCTGTGAATGCCAGTTAAGGGTTAAGCCTGGTTCCTGGTATACCCTCTTTGAAAGGGCCAATTCGAGACAATCCACAAGAGGCCGGACAGTCGGCCTGTCGGCTTGTTCAGCTGTTCGCCCGGGTATTGGGTTGGACCCCTCACAATCGGTTTGCATGGGTCTCACAACGGCGATAGTTTCTTGACCGCTTTCCAGAAATCCAACCGTTGTCCGTCGCCGAGATCGCGGGACATTTCCTCCGTGACCACATAACCGAGGCCTTCGTAAAAGCGCCGGGAGGGCAGGGAAATATCGAGCCGGGATTGGGTAACACCGGCATCAATGGCGGCGTTTTCCAGGGCGGTCATGAGCATCTTGCCACGCCCCCCCTTCTGTAGTCCCGGATCAACAAAGACGGCAAAGATAGTATCGTCAACGGTGCTGCCCGTGCCGACAAGCGTTCCGTTCTCCTCCATGACCAGCACGGTTCCGGAACTGCACCGATCGAGAATTTTCTGTTGGGAGTGGAAGGATTTGAAAAACTCGACCGCCCTCGGCGGATAAACCTCGGCATAGCTGGTATCGATAACATGGTGGATAAGCCGTGTTAGGCGCGCAAGGTCGCGTTTCTCAAAAGGGCGAAGAGTTATGTCACTTGGCGGGCTCATATGGAAATTCTAACACAGGGAGCAGGACTGAAAAAGCCGGGCAAGGACAGATGTGACCGGCCTCTATCCGTCGCGGCTGGGTGACAGCATTCTGAAGATCATGTCGTGCAGGGTCTTGCGGGCTTTTTTGGATGGCTTTCGTCCCGTCAGGCCAGCACGCATACCCAGACCCTCTATGGCATCCAGAATCAGGTCCACGCTTTCCTCGATATGAAGTCCGGATCGCATGATCCCTTGCGAGTTACCCCGGATAATGGTCGCGGACAGGACATCCATAAGCCGCTGGCGGTTCACGTCAAACTGTTTGGCAATTGCGGGGTTTCGAATGGCTTCAGCCGTAATATCGATTGTCAGGACGGCATTCTCCGTGCTCGACACATAGTCAAGATAGCCATCGACGAATCTGGCTATGGCTGTTCCGGGATCTTCGCTTATATCCAGTTCCGTCGCAAATTGCTCAAGATCCATCCCGTCCAGCCGGGCAATCTCGGCAATAAGCGCGTCCTTGCCCGGAAAATGATTATATAGATTGCCAAGGCTGACATTCGCCTGTTCGGCGATGTCGCGGATGCCGGTCTGGTGGATGCCCTTTCTGATAAAACAGATCACCGCCGCCTCCACGATCAAGGCGCGCCGCTCTTCTTTTGCCTTCTTACGTGTGTTCATTATTTTGTCCTACCTCTTGCACCGGGCTCTGTATATAGCTATATAATGAACAATCGTTCGTTCATCAATAGATAACAGACAGGAAAATGTGATGAAACTGCAGAAATACTGGTATCTCGGTTTCCTCGGCCTTATCGGGCTGTACAAGCTGCCGGTGTTATGGGCGGCTTTCACCGGTGCCGGGCATTGGGGTGATTTCCTCAATATTCTATGGCTGTACTGGTTTTTCTGCTTTGTGCCGGAGCGCAAACCGGAGGGACAAGAGCAGGACAAGTTCGACACTCCAGAGGTTTCCCATGACAATTGAACATGTGGTCTCGCTTTTTGAAACCCACCCCATAATGATCGGTGTGGTGATGCTGTTCGTCATAAATCTCTGCCTCACGGGAATTGAAATCGCTCTTGATCTGTTGACGAAGAAACAACGGCGATGGAAAGATACCGCAGCAAATTGTGCCCTTTTTATTTTTCAGCAAGTGATTGAAAGAACCGCACTCGCCTCGCTCGGGTTTGTGGCGTTGCTGCCGTTTTTCATTTTCACACCCCTGCAGATCCCGATGAACCTATGGACCTGGATCCTGGCCCTGCTGGCGGCCGACCTGAGTTATTACTGGATGCATCGGGTCGAGCATCAAATCCGCCTCCTCTGGGCGAGCCATAGCGTGCATCATAGTTCGCAGGACTATAACCTGACCGTCGGCTTTCGGCTGAGCTTTGTGGACGGGCTTTTTGAATGGGCATTTCTGGTGCCGATGATTTTGCTCGGCTTCAATCCTTTTCAGGCGATCGTTGCCCTTGTGCTCGTCGCCCAGTACCAGCACTGGATACATACGGAGCGTGTGGGCAAGCTGGGCTGGCTGGATGCGCTGTTCAACACGCCGTCAAACCACCGGGTTCATCATGGCTCGAACTCCCGATATCTGGATAAAAACTATGGCGGGATCCTGATGATCTGGGACAGGATGTTCGGCACGTTCGAACGGGAGGATGAAAAGGTCGTGTACGGCCTGACCCGCAATATCAGAACCAATAACCCGGTCAGGATTATCTTCACAGAGTTTGGCGACATATGGCGCGACATACGGAAATGCCGAACTGCGCGGGACAGGCTTAAGATTATCTTCGGCGGTCTGTCCTGGCGACCGGATTATTTCACCGATCAGAAAGACTGAGGCCGAACAGTCTCGTCAGCCGTGATCAGGCGATAGCCGCAATCAAGCGCGTCAAGAGGGATCAGGCTGGCGTATCGTTCTTCCCAGGCGCCGCTTTTCAGGTCTTTTTCAAGCCTGTTCAAGCCGTCCGATACGTCGCCTATGGCCCAGAAAGAAGACATGGCGGCCCGCACCCGCTCCTCCAGATACGCCGCCGGACGCCGCCAGTAGCCTGCCAGGAAACCGTCGGTACAGTCATGGGGAATGGGCATCGGTGTAATCGTCACATTGTCCAGCCAGTTCCCATAGTCGGTCAGCGGCGGCATTTGCCCCTCATCCAGTGTCACCAGCGCCGGGAAGTAATCGGCCAGCCAGAAGCCGCGAAAGGCCGGGTCATATGTCAGGAAAACAATCCTGCCCCGGGCGACACGGCGCATCTCCCGGACGCCCTTCTCCTTGTCAGACCAGTGATGAATGGTCAGCACGGCCATGGCGGCATCGAAGGAATTATCGCCAAACGGCAGGTCCTCTGCACTGGCCTGAAACACCGAAGCGGTTGACAAAGGGCGCTGCGCGATCATCTCGGCGGAGGGTTCAACCGCCGTGACCTGGCGGTTCTCCGGCTCGTACGACCCGGCCCCCGCGCCCACATTCAGAACCGTTTGCGCCGCGCCCAGGGCGTCGTCAATCTTGCGGGAAATGCGGGCATCCGGTTGCCGCAGCCGCGCGTAATTCAGGCCAATTGTATCGTATAAATCATTCATGTCTTTCGATCCCCTGTAGCGGTTTGCCTATGTGGCATAGAGGGCTTCAATGATCGGGCAATCAGGCACCTCGGGCCCCCGGCATTCCGCCACCATCTTTTCAAGGACGCGTTCGAGCTTTCTCAAATCAGTTATTTTCTGCCGAACGTCCCTTAAATGGTCTTCCGTGACGGATTTAACCTCTGAACAGCTGGGGTTGCCACCATCCACAAGGGTCAGCAAGAGGCGTATTTCGTCAATGGAAAAGCCCAATTGACGGCACCGGACAATCAGGAACAAACGCTTTACCTGTTCGGTCCCATATTGCCGATGACCCCCCGCCGTCCTGCCGGTCCGGGTCATAAGTCCGATTTTCTCGTAATAGCGGATGGTTTCGATATTGCATCCGGTGAGATGGGAGAGGGCCCCGATCCCCAAAGCTTTCATGGGAATAATTCCTTAAATTAATGCTTGTATCTGTAGTGACTACAGATTGTAACATGAGGACATGACGAATAAAAAGCTCTTCAATATTGGCCTTGCCGGAACGGTGATCACCGCCCTTTGCTGTTTCACACCTGTGCTGGTGATCCTCTTGGGGGCTGTCGGATTGTCAGCGCTTGTTGGCCTGCTGGATTACATCCTCTTGCCTGGGCTGGCCGTATTTGTGGCGATTACAGGATATGCATTATGGAAAAGACGACGCCAGACACCCCAGTAGAGATCATCCCCGTCTCGACCCTGACCTGCCCGGAATGCGGCCATTCGGAAAGTGAAACCATGCCCACCGATGCCTGTCAGTGGTTTTATGATTGCAAAGGATGCGGCGTCGTTCTGAAACCGCTGGCCGGCGACTGCTGCGTCTATTGTTCCTACGGCACGGTCGCCTGCCCGCCCATACAGGAGGGTGATTCCTGTTGTAGCTAGCAGGATACCTTTTCCTAATACCGCTGCCACCTAAAACCGCTGCCACCTAAAACCGTTGTTTGTCCCGCGCCTGCCACAAATGCCGGGCTTGTTTTTCCGCCGCGTCAATGGTCAGCGCGGGTTCCAGTTGTTTCAGGGCAAAGGCGACCGTACCGATGATGGCCAGTTCCGGCACGGGTAAGTCCAGCTCGCCCTGCCACATCCGCAACAACTCTGCCGGATCGAGATTTTCTTCCCGCCATTTATACACCGATTGCCCGGTCATTGCCGGCCATTCCTGCACCACAGCCTCGCCTGCCACCAGCGCGTCGACCAGCACCGGCTTCATGGGATTGCGCTGCACTTCACCGCCGCCGCCCTTGAAAATCATGCTGTTCTGCTGCGCGAGATGCCGGACGGTGTCCAGATGCAGCGGCTTGTAAGGCGGATGGAATACGCCCTGCATTTGATGGGGGGCGCGGAACGGGTTGAGGTCGCGGCCAAAGGTATTCACCGCCGTGCGCACACCGAGCAGGGGGCGCAGCTCGAACAGGGACTGCAGGGCCGGGCAAAAATTTTCCAGCCCCACATAGACCAGATTATCCGATCCGAACGCCGCCGCCGCTGAGGCCAAGCTGGTGGCTTGCGGAATGTTGAAGACGGACAGTCCGGGCCGTGTCGGCGCATAACCGTCCTCATACCCGGCGATCCCATGCATCAGGATCCTGACACCCTGATCGGCCAGCAGGCGCGCCGCCAGAATAAACCAGGGCTGCTGCCTGTGACGATCGGCATAGGACGGCCAGTCCAGTTCAATTTCGGCGGTGACCCCCGGATCAAGAAAGCAGTCGCGGGCGGCGGCAACCATGCCGGCCAGTTCCTCCCCGGTTTCCCCGGTGCGCCTCAGCAACAATAAAAAAGCGCCGATTTGCAACGGATCAGCCTGACCGTCCAAAATCATGCCCATGGCGGCCCGGGCTTCCTCAAAGGTTAAATGCCGCCACATTTTCGGGCCCTTGCCCAGAATGCGCACATACTCGGCGAACGGATGGTCAGATGTCATAATTCAATACTGTTCCGGAAAATCTTAAAAAAAATCGAGCAGGCGCTTCAGATACTCCCGCTCCAGCACACCGCGTGACGGATCGGACAGGCGCCGCTGTACTTCACTGCGAATGGAGCGGGTCTTGTTGAAGGCATCGGTTGCGCCTTCCAGCGCGCCGGTATCCATGCCGCGCCCCTGACTACCCTCCTGCTGCCCGGGCTGCCGGCCGAGCGGGTCCCGGCCCTGTCCCTGCTGCATACCCGTGGAAGGCCCGCCTTGCCCCTGACCGTTTTCCATCATTTGCTGGGCCATGGCTTCGGCGCCTTGTCGCATATTCTCCAGCGCCTCGCCTTCGGATTGCTGGGCGCCCTTGCCCTGCCCCTGTTCCAGTGATTTACGGGCCTCATTCATGGATCGCTCCGCCCGGCCAAGGCTTTGCGGGATTTCGCCTTTCTCCCCAAGGCGGCCCATCAAATCACCCAGCATCTGACGCAGGGCTTCCTGGCCCGTGGCCAATCCCTCCAGTCCGTTTTTACCCTGTCCACCCGATTGGCCGGGGTTCTGGGATTGCTGTTGTTGGCCATCTTGCTGTTGCTGGCCGTTTTGCTGCTCCTGCGACTGGCGGAAGGTTTCATCGAGCAGTTCCTGCTGCCGGCGCATCAAATCACCGAGCTCATTGAGCATCTGCTGCTGGGCTTGCTGGCTTTGTGACGGCTGGCCCCGTTGCGCGTTTTGCAAATTCTCCATGATATCCTGCAACTCGCTGAGCAATTGCCGGGCCGCGTCCCGGGCCCCGTTGCGGGCAAACTGGTCGATTTTATCCAGCAAATTCTGCAGGCCGTCGCGATTGACGGTCCGTTGATCGCTGTTTGGATCGGCCGGTGATTGCGACGCCGTATCCTGTTGCTGGGCTGCCAGGGCTTCCAGGAAATTGTCCATGGCCGTTCGCAGCTCATCAACCAGCGCCTTGATCTCGGCATCGCTGGCGTCGTTATTGAGGGCTTCCATCAAGGCCTGTTCCGCCGCACGAAGCGCCGCTTCGGCCATGGAAAGATCGCCGTTTTCCAGCCGTAACGCCGTATCCCAAAGCAAATCAACCACGTCATCTATGGCCTGCTGATCACCGCCATGGGTCAACAGGGACTGGGCCGTCGACAGCAGCATGATGGCGACATAATCATCATTGAGCGCTTCGGGTATCAGTGAGATGGCAGCAAGTGCAATAATGGCATTTGGCTTGTTAAGGTCCGGATCGGCCACCAGATTACGGCGCTGCTCAATCAGCGCCTTGGCAATCGGATGGGTAAAGATCCGCTCCGGCAGGACCATGACCGTCACCTCGGACTGGCCTTTCTGACCAAGCTGGTCCTCGGCCAGCAGGACAAGCTCGACATCCAGCCCCGCCCAGGGATGAGCGGTCAAGTCATGATAGCTTTTGCCGACCACTTGCGACGTGCCGCGGCCCGGCGCCGGTAAATTCAGCGTAATTTTTTCATCGGAATTACGGCGGCTGATTTCGGCACCAATCTGGCTGATCCCATAATCATCGGTCGCCCGATACTGCAGGTGAAAGGCGGACCGCTCGGTTACCTGTGGCGGCACCAGCAGGGATATGGTTGGCAGCTCATCTTCAATAACGTTCAGGTCCCATCGCGCTGCGATATCCCCGTCCTTTTCAATTTTCAGCTCGCCCGTTGTCGTAAAAGTCGTTTCAAACTCGAAATTGCGGGAATCAAGCCTGTCAAAGTCCTGCCGTTCCGTTCCCTGCACCAGGCTCGGCGTCCCCTCTTTTCCGCCAAATACCCGGGCGACAAAAGTACTGCCGGTTGGCACCACATAGGACAAAGCCGGACCCTCATCAAGGGTGGTTTCATCAACTTTCAAAAGGATCGGCGCCTGCCCTGTATAATGGGGCGGAGTGATCCAGGCGGTCACCTCGACCTTGGGTGTCGGTGTGCCGAGCGACGGGGTAAAGCCCGCGACCAATCGATCTGCGGCCAGAGGTCCGGCAACAACAAATGCCAGAAAGACCAGCAGGATCACCAGCGCCCGGATGCCATAGGTATCTTCAAGCCCCATATCCAGCTTGGGAAACCCAGCGCGAACGCCTCTAACGCTTTTGCGAAGGGTCTTTTGATGGATCCGCCACATCCGGCTGGACGCCGTATTGTTGAAATTCTCCGCCGCCGACGTATCGCCGAGAGATTGCAATGGCCGGTGTCTGAGGTGATTACGCCGCTCCAGATAGGCGAGCGCCCGCGGGCGTGTCGGTAGGACAAAGGACCGGATCGCACTATACAGACTATAGCCGGCAGCGCCAACAAACAGGCACAGCGCCAAGACATGCAAGAAATCGCCGGTAAAGGACCAAAGATCCAGCAGCGACAAGGCGATCAGCAAACCGGCAAGGCAAAAGAATATACGGCCATGCCGCCAGATACCCTCAACGAGCAGATTAAGGCGTGCCGCCAGAACCCGCGTCTCAAAGGCTAAACCGTATCCCCCTTCATCCCTATCAGTCCGCCGCCGCATTCATCCTCTTTTCAGCTCTGCTGCCAAGATGGCATAATATCAAGTTTCAATATCTCATCTAAGCTCGGCCGGGCCCGGATCACCGCATATTGATCCCCTTTCACCAGCACTTCGGGGACCAGCGGCCGTGTATTATAGGTCGAGGCCATCACCGCACCATAGGCACCAGCACTTCGAAAGGCGACGAGATCCCCATCTTCTAGATAGGGCATGTCTCTCTGCCGGGCAAATGTGTCGCCGCTTTCGCACACAGGGCCGACCACATCAGCCGGGGCATAGTCAGCCTTTTTCTGATCCTCCCGGAGGGGATCAATCTGATGATATCCATCATACATGGCCGGGCGGATCAGATCGTTCATGGCCGCATCGAGAATAACAAATTTGCGCTCTGTGGCCTGTTTTACGTAAATCACCTCAGACACCAGAACCCCGGCATTGCCGACAATCAGGCGGCCGGGCTCAAAAATCACCTGACAGCCAAGATTGCCGATGGCCTCCAGCGCAACAGTGGCATAAGCCGCCGGTTCAGGCGGTATATCCGCATCATACGGGATGCCCAGACCGCCGCCTAAATCGACCCGGCTGATATCATGCCCTTCTGCGCGCAATTGCTGGACCAGCTCACGGACCCGGTTAAAGGCGTTCTTGTAGGGCTCAAGATCGGTTAGCTGCGATCCAATATGAACATCAACCCCAACGATCTCGATGCCCGGCAACGCCGCCGCTTCCCGGTAAATACGCGACACGTCCTGCCAGGGAACCCCGAATTTGTTCTCCGCCTTGCCTGTGGAAATCTTCGCATGGGTTTTCGCGTCCACATCCGGGTTCACCCGAAAAGTGATGGGCGCCGTTTTACCCATGGACTGGGCCACCTCACTCAGCATCCTGACTTCAGGCTCGGATTCAACATTAAACTGATGAATACCCACCTCCAGGGCATAGCGCATTTCAGACGGTGTTTTGCCAACGCCGGAGAAGACAATTTTCTCAGCCGGGATGCCGGCTTCCAAGGCCCGGCGCAATTCACCTTCGGACACCACATCCGCGCCGGAGCCAAGCTCCGCCAATGTCCGGATAACCGCCAGATTGGAGTTTGCCTTCAAGGCATAACAGACCAAGGAGTTCACACCATCAAATGCCCCTGAGAAAACCTTATAATGGCGTTCCAATGTGGCAGAAGAATAACAATAAAAAGGCGTTCCCACCTTTTCGGCAATCGCACGAAGGGCAACATCCTCGGCGTATAATTCGCCGTTTTTGTAACTAAAATGATCCATTATTCACAACGATTCCGGGCGCTGCCCTTAACTTTTACTTTTTTCGGTTTTCTCGCTATCGGGGACATATTTCGGCGGATTTTTAATCCCGCACGCGCTGACGACGCTCCCGACAAACAACAAGACAAGCAATGTGGTAATGACGCGTTTCATGATTTCGTCCCGTTCGCCAGTTTATCTTTCCAGGCAGCAATTTGTTCGCGGACCCGCATTGGCGCTGTCCCACCATAGCTCATCCGGCTGGCAACGGAATTCTGCACACCCAATACGGCAAATACACCATCGGTGATTGTTGGCTCAATGGTCTGCATTTGTGCCAGGCTCAAATCTTCCAGCCCGCAACCGTTATCCTCGGCCAGCTTGACCAACGCCCCGGTCACATGATGGGCATTTCGAAAGGGCATATCCAGCTGCTGAACCAGCCAGTCGGCAAGATCCGTTGCTGTTGTAAATCCGGCGCCGGAGGCAGCTGTCATCACCTCACCATTGACCTTGATATCGCGGATCATTCCGCTCATGGCGGCAAGGCAAAGCTGCAGATTGTCGGCCGCATCGAAGACCGGCTCCTTATCTTCCTGCATATCCTTGCCATAGGTCATTGGCAGCCCTTTCATCATCATCAGAAGGCTGGTAAAGGCTCCGGCACTCCGCCCGGCCTTGCCCCGGATCAATTCGGCAGCATCGGGATTTTTCTTTTGCGGCATGATCGAGGAGCCGGTGGAAAAGCTGTCGGAGCATTCAACAAAGCGAAACTGGGCACTGGACCAGATAACAATTTCCTCTGCCAGGCGGGAAAGATGCATGGAGCATATGGAGGCAAAGCCCAGAAATTCCAGTGCAAAATCACGATCTGCAACACCATCCAGTGAATTGGCCGTCGGCCGGTCAAAGCCAAGTTCCCCGGCCGTCATCTCCCGGTCAATGGGAAAGGATGTCCCCGCCAGCGCTGCGGACCCCAATGGACTTTCATTCATCCGGGACCGGGCATCCGCAAGGCGGCTCCGGTCGCGACCGAACATCTCGACATAAGCCAGCATATGATGGCCAAAAGTCACAGGCTGTGCCGCCTGCAAATGGGTAAAGCCGGGCATCACCGTATCAGCCTCAGCCGCCGCCTGGTCCAGCAGGGCCTCCTGCAAGTCCCGCAGCTCACCTTCAAGATGATCCATGGTATCACGAACCCAAAGCCGGAAATCCGTGGCAACCTGATCATTCCGTGACCGGGCCGTATGCAAGCGGCCGGCGGCATCGCCGATCAAGTCGCGCAACCGCGCCTCCACATGCATATGGATGTCTTCCAATGCCGGGTCGGTTTTAAAATTGCCGGCCTCAATCTCACGAAGAATTGTTTGCAATCCCTCCTGTATTTTAACGCCATCCGCCTTAGATATAATATTCTGGGCAATCAACATATTGGAATGGGCCATTGAACCCATTATATCTTGGGCATAGAGCCGACGGTCAAAATCAATGGAGGCATTGATCCGTTCCATAATTTCAGCGGGGCCTTTGGCAAATCTGCCACCCCAAAGCTCGTTTGCGCTCATCGTTGGGCTCACTTTGTAACAATTGGACTGTATTTAACCTTATGACCAGACATCTTAAATTCTTCAGCTTTCTGATCTTGCTTACATTTACTAGCCTTGGGGCAGGGACATCAACCGCTTTCTCTGAAAATCTTTCGGACTTTTTAACCGGCGAGATGAAGAATTTCGCCCCTTATGATGAACCACGGCCGTTCAAGGACTTCAGTTTTACCAATGCTGCCGGTGAAGAAGAGAAGCTCTCGGACTATCGGGGCAAGGTTATTCTGCTCAATTTCTGGGCAACCTGGTGCGCCCCTTGTCGCAAGGAAATGCCCGGTTTGGACCGCTTGCAGGCGGAAATGGGCGGCGATGATTTCCAGGTACTTGCCGTCGGTCAGGACCTGCAGGGCATGAAAAAAGTGACGAGCTTTTTCGAACGCCTGGGCCTGGAGCATCTGGCCCCGCTCAATGATAAAACCGTAAAATCCGGTCGGGCAGCTGGTGTCTTCGGCCTTCCGGCCACAATCCTGCTCACCCGCGATGGCAAGGAAGTCGGCCGTTTAATTGGCCCGGCAGAATGGGATGAGCCAGAATCAAAAGCATTGATCCAGCATATTATCTCAGGGTCATGAGTTCGGCGGTGGGGGTCCTTTGCGGCGGCGGCTCAGCAGATACAGACGGAAAAGCCGTTCCACCAACCAGCTTCCGAGGAAATAAAGAATAATGCTGGCAACTGTCACCATCATCAAGTCAAAGGCGAGACCAAAATCCTGTTCCGCATATCCGATATAAAACTGAAAGCCGAGAATAGACAGAAACCCGGCCGCGGCGACAATGGAAACGAAAAGCCTTGCTTTCCCATCTGTCCATGGAATTGCCATCAAGCATAAGAAAGAGCAGGCTTGAAACGCGGCACCCCACAGATGGAGGCCAAAGCCTTCTTCGCTCATTCGGCGTTCAGAACGGTCAGGGCAACGTCAACCATGGGCCGGAGCACAGCCTCATCGGGGTTGACTTTGCCAATGACCCGGATGCCCTGCATGACACCAATAAAGAAGGACGCGAGACTTTCCGCACTGCGTGTGGACTTAAACGTTCCTGATTTTTGACCGCGGGCAATCAGGTCTGTCAGGCCAACTTCCATTTCCTCAAAGAAGACACGAATTCGCTCTGCGCATTCATCATCCCGCGAGGAGCGTTCAACCGCCGAATTGGTCATAAAGCAACCACGACGCGCCGGATCCGACACCTGCTTCTGCATAAATAGATACAGGAACTTTGTCAGTATTTCACGAGGATCGCCCTCTTTGCGAAAGCTTTCCAGGCGCAGTTGGGAGTTCGAGCTATATTGATCCAGGGCTTCCAAGAACAAACTATGCTTGTCGCCGAATGTATCGTAAAGGCTGCCGCGATTGATCCCCATGCAATCGACAAGCTCTTGAACCGACGTGGCTTCATAGCCCTTCATCCAGAAAGCCTGCATGGCTTTCTCCAAGGCATCGTCACGATTAAAGCATTTGGTTCTCGGCATTCTACTTAGGGTCCGTTCATACGAAATCTGTCACTATCTGCCTTGTTATATACGCATTTCACGCTAAAGCAAAGCGGTCAGCCCTTCTCTGTATGTAGGGTATTTAAGTTGAATCCCAAGCTCTGATTTTATCTTCGCGTTACTCACCCGCTTACTGTCCGCATAAAAGCTTCGGGCCATCGGGCTGAGGTCGGCGGTCTCGAAGTCCTGTAACGGTGGGGGCGCAACACCAAGAAGCTCTGCCGCATAGGCCACCACTTCCTCCGGCGGGGTTGGGGCATCGTCGGCAATATTGTAAATACTGCCGGGACAAGGCTTATTCATGGAGGCTGACAAAATCGCAACCAAGTCAGACACATGAATGCGTGAAAATACCTGTCCGGGCTTGGAAATACGCCGTGCCTTGCCCTTTTTCAAGGAGACGAGCTGATTGCGGCCCGGCCCGTAAATACCTGGCAAGCGAAAGATATGAACCGGCAAGCCAAATTCATCATATTGACGGAGCCAGGATTTTTCCGCATCCACCCGCCGCTGACCCCGAGGCCCTGTGGGATTATACGAACTGCTTTCATCGACCCAACCCCCGTCGAGATTGCCATAGACACCGGTTGTCGACAAATAACCAATCCATTGCAGTGACGGCAACGCCCGGATCTGTTCCGCCATCACGTCAAAAACCGGATCACCGGCATCGTCAGGAGGGACAGACAACAGGATATGCGTCACGTCTTTCGCCCGCTCCGTAAAATTCTCAACCGGACAATCGCGCCGGAATGGAACGGTTGAGAGGGTGTCTTGTGGCCCGTCCGCTGTTGGCGATCGCCCTGTTCCCGTGATCTGCCATTCCGGATAGTCACGGGCAAATGTTCGCGCGGTAAAACCTAATCCAAAACAAAATAATCGGCGGGTCATGAAATTCCTATTTTTGCAAGGCTTGCTCTGTTCGTCCCAGAACAACATGAGCCGAGACCGTCTGCTTCACAGATACCAGCAATTGAGCGCTGGCGCCAGCGCCGCCACCATCCGCCGCAGATTTTACCATCATGGTTTGTGCGCGCGCGTTTTCCATGTGCATAACGGGACGCTGTTGGACAAAATCAACCGTTCGGACATGATAGTCCTGGCCCGGCATGGCTGTATTCAGGCGCGCCGCTTCCGCCACGGCCAAGGCATAGACTTCCGCCCGCAACTGCGACCGCAGGGTTTCAAATTCGGCCAGAGAGGGCGTAAAATCAACATTTGAAATACCGACTTTGTACCCGGGATTGCTCGCCTCTTTTGCCCGATCTTGCAAGCCTGCGATGTTTTTCTCCTGAATTCGGGCTTCTGCGGTCACATACCATCTGTTCAGCCCCGTTTGATCCAGCCTTTGGCTGGAGGACGTGATCCGCCAATCAACTCCCTTTGCCAATGCCTCGAGGGAGGCATTAATTTTTGTTTTCAGGGCATCCGCCGTTTCTTCCTGCTGGACAAGGTCGACATATACGGAGACCCGTGCCGTGTCCGTCTTTACCCAGCCTTCTGTCGTCAGATTAACCATCACTTGATCCTGAACCGGATATTGCTGTCGCATCGTCTCTGCCGAGGCAAGGGGTATGAGGCTCAGAAAGGCAATGCTCGCTATAACAAATCTATTCATTATCGGTCTCCGTCTATTTATTGGACATAGCCTTCGCATCTATGTCCCAATCTCGTCCAAACTAAGGCAGGGCCATATTGAAAAGTTTGTTGCCCCTCTTCATCCTATTGATGCCATGATTAAATGGCTATATGACCCAAGGATGTCTAATTTTAAAGCAATGAGCCGGATATACTACATTTGCCTTTTGTCAATCATCTTGGCGGCAAGCGATATCACCCATGGTAATGCACAAGAGCGGGATGAACAGGCTGAATATAAGTCCTGTTTAACGCTAATAGCGCGGGAGCCGGAAATGGCCTTTGAATCCGCTCTGGCCTGGCGGGACAAAGGCGGCGGATTTCCCGCGCGACATTGCGCTGCTCTCGCTCTGATGGAGATGAAAAAATACCGAATTGCAGCTCCTCTCCTTGAAGAACTGGCGGAGGATTTACGTGACTCCGGCTCACCTCTAGTGGTTGCCGTTTTGGGACAGGCTGCCAACGCCTGGCTGCTTGCGGAAAAATATCCTCGTGCCCTGGCTGTTGCAAGTGCTGCGCTCGAGTTTGAGCCCAAGAATATAGAGTTGCGCATTGATCGCGCCCGTATTTATGCACAAACCAACGATTTCAATGCGGCGTTTGATGATCTGGATTATGCATTGAAAATCGATCCAACAAGATCCGATGCCCTTGTCTTTCGCGGCGCTGCATGGCGGCAGTTGGGGAATAACGAGCGGGCCATGGAAGATATCGACCTTGCCTTGTCCCTGACGCCCGACTTACTGGCGGGTCTTGTGGAACGTGGTATTCTTTTTCGACTGAGCGGCAAGGACAATCTGGCGCGGGCAGATTGGCTTAAGGTCCTCAATCTCTCGCCGTACAGTGCCGCCGCCGAGACAGCGCGCATAAACCTGGAAAAACTGGACGTCAATATAAACGACTAGCCGCCGATCAACCTGCCATCAACCGGTGGCGGTATTCCAGCGCTTCGGCAATTTGCATACGCCCCACCTCCTCGCTTTCAACCAGATCTGCCAGTGTTCTGGCGACTTTGAGGACGCGGTGATATCCTCTTGCGGACATTTTGAACTTTACCATCGCTTCCTCCAGCAGCGGTTTGGCGCTTTCATCGAGAATCACGAATCTTTCCAGTAACTCACCGTCGATATCGGCATTTATGCGAAGTTTCACCGGATGGACTATTTCTTCGTACCGCTGCCTCTGCAAGGCCCGGGCACGGGCAATGCGACCGGCAACGGTTTGAGTGGTTTCCGATTGCCGCGGTTGCGTTAAATCCAGCGCGGATACGGCGGGAACATCCACATGAATATCGATACGGTCCAGCATCGGGCCTGAAATTTTTGCCCGGTATTCCCGGCCACATTTCGGTGCCCGGGCGCAGGCTTGTGATGCATCGTCCAGATAACCGCAACGACAGGGGTTCATTGCTGCCACAAGCTGCATGCGTGCCGGATAGGTAACATGTGCATTGGCCCGGGCCACCACGGCCTTGCCGGCCTCGACCGGTTGCCGGAGCGATTCCAGTACTTGCCGATTAAACTCAGGCAGTTCATCCAGAAACAGGACGCCCAAATGAGCCAGGGAGACCTCTCCGGGTTTTGCGGTGCGGCCACCGCCAACCATGGCCGCGACAGAGGCTGAATGATGGGGATCTCGAAAGGGGCGCTGCCGGGAAATTTTGCCTTCTTTCATTTCTCCGGAAATGCTGGAAATCATATTCACTTCCAGCGCTTCGGCTGCATCGAGAGGAGGAAGCAGTCCCGGCAACCGGGCGGCAAGCATGGATTTACCGGAGCCCGGTGGTCCCGTCATCAAGAGGTTATGGCCACCCGCGGCGGCAACCTCAAGGGCCCGTTTCGCCATTTCCTGGCCCTTGATGTCTTCGATTTGCAGGGCTTGAGGGCCCTCGATGATATCCCCTTTCCTGGGCGGAGAAAGCACTTGTGTTCCTTTAAAATGATTGATCAACGCCAAAAGGCTGTTTGGCGCGAGTATATCAAGATCACCGGCCCAGGCCGCTTCGGAGCCGCTGGCGCCCGGGCAAATTATATCAAGGGACCGTGCAACGGCTTCCACCGCCGTCGGCAGAACACCGGAAACCGGATTGCATTGGCCATCCAGGGAAAGCTCTCCCAATACAAAATAACTTTCCAGTTCTTCCTGGGGTAAAATTCCCATTGCCGTCAGGATCCCCAAAGCAATGGGTAAATCATAATGCGCTCCTTCTTTCGGCAAGTCCGCCGGAGCCAGATTTATGGTAATCCGTTTCGGTGGTAATCCAACGCCTAGCGAGGTCAGCGCCGCCCGCACCCTTTCCTTACTTTCAGCGATGGATTTATCGGGAAGGCCGACAATTGTGAAAGCCGGCAATCCCGCGGCCATCAAAACCTGGACACTGACCTGCAGAACATCCAAACCCAAAAAAGCCACAGTCTTGATCGTTGATTGCATACTCGTCCTGATTAAATAAATATATATTTCAAAACTAATATAGCATGTATTTCGCAAAAGGAAATTTTATAAAATCCGGAGCGCTCCGGGTTTCTTTTTCATTAATCTGTGCGGCAGTTGATAATATTCTTGCGCCCGCCCCGCTTTATTATAATATTTTATACGCAACAGATGGAAGGAGCCGGACATATGGCGGGTAAATTTGAACTCTATGAAGACAAGGGGGGCGAATACAGATTTCGCCTGAAGGCTGGAAACGGCGAAAATGTTGGCGCATCTGAAGGGTATAAAGCTAAAGCCAGTGCCTTAAACGGCATTGAATCGGTAAAAAAGAACGCTGCTGACAATGACCGGTATTCCGTTTTTGAAGGCAAAAACGACAAATGGTATTTCAATCTTAAAGCTGGAAACCACGAAGTTATTCTAACCAGTCAGGGATACAGCAGCAAAAGCGCAGCCGAAGAAGGCACAGCCGCAGTTCAGCGCGCCGCCGCAGATGCCAGCACTGATGATCAAACCGGGTAGTTAATGCTGCATTGCCGATAGGGAAACAGGATCATTCAGAGAATTTTCTCTTCCAGACAATCCCAGATCGTTGCTTCTAGTTTGACACCGTCATAGCGGTTTATCTCTTGAAGCCCTGTCGGTGACGTAACATTGATTTCCGTCAGGTAATCGCCGATCACGTCAATTCCGACGAAAATCAATCCCTGTTCTTTCAGGGCCGGACCAATAGCATCGCAAATATCCCGCTCGCGGGAGGTTAGTTGGGATTTTACCGCCTTCCCGCCCACATGCATATTTGAGCGAACTTCACCTTCTTGAGGAATGCGGTTAATGGCACCGACAGGCTCTCCATCTACCAGAATAATGCGCTTGTCACCTTGGCGAACCTCCGGCAGGTATTTCTGGACAATCATCGGTTCACGGTAAAATTCAGTAAACATTTCGCAAAGGGCGGAGAGATTCTCATCGTCCGGCTTCAAATGAAAGACGCCGGCACCGCCATTTCCATAAAGTGGCTTGATAATGATGTCTTTATGTTCAGACCGAAAAGATTTGATTTCATCAATGTTCGTTGAAATCAATGTCGGCGGCAAAATACCTTCAAAATGTGTAACAAACAGCTTCTCCGGCGCGTTTCGGACACTAACCGGATCATTCACAACAAGGGTCTTTGGATGGATATGCTCCAATAGATGTGTGGCCGTAATGTAAGACATGTCAAAGGGCGGATCCTGGCGCATCAGGACAACATCCACTTTTGACAAATCAATGCGTTCAACTTCGCCTGCGGTAAAATGGTTCCCCTTGTCCCGCGCCACTGTTATCGGTCGGGCGGCGGCTATAATCTCGCCGCTCGAAAAGGAAAGATCCTGAGGACCGTAATGAAGCAGTTTATGGCCGCGCGCCTGTGCTTCCAGAGCGAGAACAAAGGTACTGTCTCCGTCAATGTCAACATCCTCGATTGGGTCCATTTGAAGGGCAACGATAAGACTCATTATTTTTTTGCTCTTTATTTCAGTATTTTTGCGCCACTGTCATAATGCTCAGATGGGTGCGAAGTCCTTCTGATGCAACATTATTGCTCAAGAAGTTTTGTTTTTATAGAGCGCGCTTTTGAGTTGCACATAACTAACAATGCTCCGAACGCCAGAGATTTCCTTCGCATGCGCTTCGACGCGGTCCAGCTCTGCCTGGTTTTGTGCAACGCCCATCAAATAGACGACCTTACCCACCGTCTCAACCGAGTAGTTAATATTCATAATTTTGGAATCAGCAAGAAGTTGATATTTAAGCTTCGTCGTAATGAGGGCGTCTGAGGCGAAATTAGGGTTCTCGCCCTGGCCCTTTACCGTCGTCCGGTTATGGACCTGCTTTACGCCCTGAACACTCCAGGCGATACGGGCCAGCTCTATCCGGTCATCCGGCGTAGGTACCTGGCCGGTGATCAATACAATACCATCATTAACGGTTGTTGCAGTATCGGTGAACAAGGGTTCGCTTTTATCAAAAATCTTACCCCGAATTTGCGTCGCAATAGTCGCATCATCTACAATTGTCCCCACCGATCTCTCTTCGGCGACGGCCACGCCCGTTGCCGCGGCACCACCAAGGATCACTCCTGCACAACCGGATAAGAAGGACATTGCTAAAAGGGAAAAACAAATAAACGCAACGGTTTTCATAACAAATACCTTCTTTCATTCCTCGCATCACGATAGGGCTTTCGCCGACTACTATAGCCCTTAAATTCGGATGTTAAAACACTCGATGTTAAGACAATCACCATGCATTCTCAATGTGACGTGGCAATCGCAGAAACGACGTGAAAAGCAGAACATCCATTCGCAATGTAAAATCACTAAATCTTGGCCTTTCCATGACAAAGGCTTCCAAAGCTTTATTGATACGATATTTTTGCTTCGTCGAAACGGCATAAAGCGCTGCTTGCATTTGGTGCCGCGATTTGACTTCAACCGCAATGAGCAGATTGTTCCGGCGGGCAATTATATCAATCTCCCCAAACGGTTTTCTGTAACCGCGCGCCACAATGTGATAGCCCTTGCAACGAAGATAAGCCGACGCCAGGGTTTCAGCAGTGCGCCCCCGGAAGTAAGCTCGCTTTCTGTTTTGCCTTTGTTCGTCTTTTCGCAAATGCGCCAAATTATTGCCCTAGTTAAATGTTTCCTATTAGGGGCTTAGAACTTTAGTTAAACTATTTGCTTGCCCGCGGCTTTTTGGTTACCTAATCTCTGATATAGTAATCCCGTATCGGGTCAAGGGAGTGTCGGTCTTGTTTCTTTTAAAAATCGTGTCTCGATCGCGGATGGCGGCGGTCTGGAATTCGGCACTATCCTTCAGCGCAATCGCGCTGTTGTCAGTTGCGATTGCCGCCTGTCAGCAAACACCGGCAGCTGACAGTGATCAAGAAGCAAAAGACCTTGCGAATGCAAGCACGGCAACCTCTCAGGATCTTGACAAGCTTCTTCCCCCGAAAAGCAATTCCCCCTATGAAGACCTGGCCAATACACCGACGGCAGCTCCTTTTGATCCGTATTCGCGATTTATAGAGCCGGCACCTTCTGTTATAGGAACGGCTGTTCCCGAATTCGGTACCGCGACCTCCTCTGTCAAAGTTGCTATTCTTCTACCTCTGTCAGGGGCGCATCAAAATATCGGGAACGATCTTTTACGGGCCGCCAATATGGCTCTGTTCGACCTCAACAATCCACAACTGCAACTGATGCCTTACGACACGAAGGGCACAACCCGCGGTGCGGAAAGCGCTGCCGCAGAAGCGCTTGTTGCTGGCGCCGAACTCATCCTGGGTCCGCTCTTCTCAACGTCGGTTGGTCCCGTGCGCGCCCTCGCTCGCCCCCGCAACGTCAATGTCGTAACTTTCTCTACGGACACGACAGTAGCCGGAGACGGCGTGTTTGTCATGGGGTTGACTGTCGGCCAGCAGGTTCAGCGAATAATGGAGTTTTCCTATCGCCAGGGATTGCTGAATTTCGCCGTCCTCGCACCGGATTCGCCTTACGGAGATGCGGTGATCAATAATGTTTTTGCGTCAGGAGATACCCTGGGGCTAAATATTGACCGTGTTATGCGATATCCTGTCAATGTCGAGCAGGGCGCGCAAGACCTGCATGAAATTGCGAAGATTATGGGGGACTACACGTTACGTCAAAAGCAGCTTGAAGAAGAAATTAAGCTGTATGAAAACGAAACCGATACAGCATCTGAGGAGTATGTCGAAAAGCTCGAAAAAATGGATACCTTTGGGGATGTCTCTTTCGATGCCCTTATCATTCCCGAAGGCGGCGCCCGTTTGAAGGAATTAGCGCCGCTTCTTTCCTATTATGATATTGACCCCGAAGTGGTACAGTTTATCGGCACGGGTCTTTGGGCGGATCAGTCCCTGACCTCAGAACCCGCACTGGTTGGTGGCTGGTTCTCGGCACCGTCTCCAGAAAAGGCAAAAGCGTTTCAGGCGCGATTTGAGCAGATTTACCAATATCCGCCGTCTCGCATTGCAAGTCTCGCCTATGATGCGACAGCACTGGCTGGCTTATTGGCGCAAGACCCTCCTGAGGCAAGATTTGATCGTGTTTCCATTGAAAATGCCAACGGGTTTACTGGATATGACGGTATATTCCGTTTTCCGGAAAATGGTATTGCCGAGCGCGGGTTGGCTGTCCTTGAAGTCGGACGACGGGAATTGTTAATTATTGAACCTGCGCCAGAGGGATTTGAGCAGCTTATTAACTAACCCGCCAGGATTTCCGGCAAAAGACTGTTGAGCACCAGCCGACCGCTTTTTGTTGCCCAAATATGTTCTTCATCTATTTCCATCAATCCGTTTTCCGTCAGCATTTGCAAACGGTCAAGGTCGAGGAACGCCTGTAACGGACTGCCAACTGATCGCTCAAAATTTTCAAACCAGACGCCTTCGGTTAGTCTCAGCCCCATTAACATAAGCTCTTCGGCACGGTCTTTCGGATCAGGAAGGGCGTCCAGTGCTTCTGTCCCATGTCCTTTCTCTTCGACTTCCCTTAACCAGGCTTCCGGACGTTTAAGCTGCCGGGATGCCGTCCGAACACCGGCAAGATCAAACCGGCCATGGGCTCCGGGACCAATTCCGAGATATTCCCCGTACCGCCAGTAAGTCAGGTTATGACGGCATTCAAACCCGGGGCGTGCATGGTTGGAAATTTCATATGCCGGCCGGCCCGCATCTTCACACATAACTTGCGTAATTTCGAAAAGAGCTTCTGATTTTTCATCACCGGGAATCATGAATTCACCTCGCCGGACGGCGCCGGCAAACCCCGTGTTGGGCTCAATAGTCAGCTGATATAATGACAAATGATCACCGGCCAAATTCAAAGCTTTCGTCAGATCTTGCTGCCATTGTGATGTTGTTTGATCCGGCAATGCATAAATAAGATCAAAGGATATGTTGTCAAAGACTGCTCGCGCTGTTTCGATAGCTGCAAGCGCTTCCGAGACCGAATGCTCTCGCCCTAAAAACCGCAAGGCTTCATCGCGCAGGGATTGGATTCCCATAGATAACCGGGTCACGCCCGCGTGGCGATATCCGTCAAAAGATGCTGCCTCTACAGATGTCGGGTTGGCCTCCAGCGTAATTTCTATGTCTTTTGAAAACGGAAAGTGAGAACGGACGCCTTCAATCAACTTGGAGACCGTTTCAGGCGACATGAGAGAGGGCGTTCCGCCACCGAAAAAAATGCTCGTCACTGGTATCTTGGGATGAGAAGACGCAAAATAATCCAGCTCTGCAAGTAACGCCTTCGACCATCGTGCTTGATCCACAGTCTCCCTGACATGACTGTTGAAATCACAATAGGGGCATTTCTTCCGGCAAAACGGCCAGTGAAAATATACGCCAAATCCCGGATCGGGAATATTAGGTTGTTGAGAAGCACGCATCAATCAACTGCCGAAATGCGTTCGCTCGATGGCTCATCGCATGCTTGGCGGACGGGTCCATTTCGCCAAAAGTCTGGTCAAACCCGGTTGGTACGAATACAGGATCATATCCAAATCCATTGCACCCTCGCGGTGGCCAGACTGCCGTACCGTCTATGCGACCCTCGAAGCTTTCCGTATGCCCGTCAGGCCAGGCAAGTGTCAGCGCGCAAATGAATGATGCGGACCTCTGCACCGGATCGCTGGCCTGTTTTTCTTTTAGTTTGTCTTCAACAGTCTGCATGGCGAGGGAGAAGTCCTTTTCAGGCCCGGCCCATCTCGCAGAATAAATCCCAGGAGCACCGTCAAGGATATCAACGGCAAACCCCGAGTCGTCACTCAGGCTTATAATATTTGTCGCCCGTGCCGCCGCCAATGCTTTTATCTTTGCATTGGCGATAAAGCTCTCCCCGTCTTCGATGGGTTCCGGCAGTCCCATATCCCCTGCGGATACAGGTGTAACCCCAAATTCTTCCAGCAGCGCCCGAATTTCACGAACCTTTCCGGGGTTATGGCTTGCAACAACCAGTTTGGGGCCAGTAAATTTTCGGCTGCTTGTCAAATTCCCAGCGCCTCACGTTGCATTGCGCACAGCTCCGAGACTCCTTTTTTTGCGAGACTAAAAAGACTGCCAAACTGTGCTTCAGAGAACGGGTCTTCTTCCGCTGTCCCTTGAATCTCAATAATGTGCCCATTTGAGGTCAGCACGAAGTTTGCGTCTGCCTGTGCGTTACTGTCTTCCGGATAATCAAGATCCAGCACCGGGTTCCCCTTGTACAAACCGCAAGAAACAGCGGCAACCTGGCCTTTCATCGGGACTTCCAATATCTTTCCCTGCTCGACAAGCTTATCAAAGGCCTGATAAAGCGCCACATAGGCACCGGTTATAGACGCGGTCCGTGTTCCGCCATCCGCCTGAATGACATCACAATCAACCGTTATTTGCCGCTCGCCGAAGCCTTCGATATTGACCAGCGCACGCAAAGATCTACCGATCAGTCTTTGAATTTCCACGGTGCGACCCTGCTGCTTGCCCCGAGCCGCTTCCCGGCCCATGCGAGAGCCCGTTGAGCGCGGCAGCATGCCGTATTCGGCCGTAACCCATCCCTTACCGGAATTACGCAAAAAGGGCGGGACGCGTTCCTCGACGCTTGCCGTGCACAGGACATGTGTATCGCCACATTTGATAAAACAAGACCCTTCTGCATTTTTTGCATATCCAGGTTCCATACTAATGTTACGTAACTCGTCAAGTGCTCTACCGGAAGGGCGCATAAAATATCCTTTACATGAAAAACGTTGTCGCCGCTCGTTGTAACCCCTGCTCCAGATTGACGCAAGCACCGTGGATCACTACATTCTCACCCATGTCTTTATTTTACGAATTTATCGGCTGACCCGATGTCTATCCAGGAACTCAACGAACGGAGCCGCGCTGTTTTTCGAAATATCGTGGAATCATACGTACAAACGGGAGAGCCGGTTGGATCCCGAACGTTGTCGCGGCTACCGCAACTGGATTTGTCTCCTGCGTCCATTCGAAATGTGATGGCGGATTTGGTCGACGCCGGACTTCTCTATTCCCCACATACATCCGCAGGTCGGCTACCGACACAATTGGGGATGCGGCTTTTTGTCGATGGTATCCTGGAAGTCGGTAATTTGACCGAAGAAGAACGCATCGACATCAAGGCACGCTGTATCATTGAAGGACGGAATATCGAGGAAACACTGTCGGAAGCCTCCTCAATGCTATCAGGCCTATCCAATTGTGCGGGTTTGGTCATTGCGCCTAAAAAAGACAGTTCCGTAAAACAAATCGAATTCGTCCGGCTTGGTATCGATAAGGCATTGGTCATTATTGTGACGGCAAATGGCATGGTTGAAAACCGGGCCATAGAATTACCCGTGGGCTTGTCCGATTCTGCCCTTCAGGAAGCGACAAACTACTTAAATGCGAAACTCTCCGGTAAAACGCTGCAGGAGACAAAAAGCGAAATTCAGCGTGAACTGGACACCCATCAGGTGCAAATCGACCAATTGACGCAAGATCTCATTAGTAGCGACATTGCAAGTTGGGGCGGCGGGGAAACGCTAATTGTACGAGGGCATTCAAATTTACTCCAAAATGTCCAAGCGCTTGAGGATCTTGACAAAATTAAGGAGCTTTTTGATACGCTGGAAGCAAAAAAGGAACGTATGAAATTGCTTGAACTGGCAGAAGGTGGTAAAGGAGTGAAAATTTTTATTGGTTCAGAGAACAATCTTTTCTCGCTTTCCGGGACATCAATGATTATCTCTCCATATCAGAATAGCCAGGATCAAATTGTTGGCGCTATCGGCGTGATAGGACCAACCCGATTGAATTACGCCCGCATAGTCCCCATGGTTGATTATACGGCAAAGATAATTGGTGGATTGTTGGACTAGAATTACTATTAGGATGACATGAGAATGAACGACGCGAAACAGACCCCTCCGGCAAATGATCAAACTGACGATCAAATGGCCACCCCGACTGCTGACTCAGAAGTGGTGCAAGAACCTTCTGTGCCAAACGGCGAAGGCGAGCCAGCCGCACCGGCTGAAGACAGTCTTGTTGAAGAGCAAGCGGCCGAGATTGCTGAATTGAAGGATAAAATTCTGCGCGCCATGGCAGAAGTCGAGAATATGCGACGCCGGGCATCCCGTGAGAAAGAAGATGCGCATAATTATGCCGTCACCAAATTCGCGCGTGATATGCTGGCTGTTTCCGACAATTTGCGGCGGGCGATTGACAGCATTCCAGCGCAGGCACGGGAACAAGAAGACGTCAAACATGTTCTGGCAGGCATCGAGCTTACAGAATCAGAGCTTTTGAATACGTTCGAAAAACATAAGATTAAGAAAATTGAAGCGGAGGGCCAGAAATTCGACCCCAATCAGCATCAAGCCATGTTCGAAGTGGAAAACCCGGCTGTCGAGCCCGGCACCGTCTTGCAAGTTGTTCAAACAGGCTATGCCATTGCGGATCGATTGTTGCGTCCAGCTATGGTGGGCGTCGCCAAGGGTGGCCAGAAAAAAGCAGATGTGAAGGTTGATCAGAAGGCGTAGTTGATACTGCTGCAGAAATTAACCTGTTATTGCCAAGCCGCGCTTATGGGATTTAAGCGCGGCTTTCGCTTTTTCAGGACTATTTACCGCATAGCAATAGACACAGCCATGGGCGCAGCTGTCATACATACCGATATCTCGCGACGCGACGCATAAGCATCCTGCACGGTTACCCTGCAAACCTGGTTTTATGTTCGTTCCGCCCATTGCAATAATTCTATCCATGTCGATACAGGCAGCTCCGGGTAGTTGTTCTGTCACATGTGCCGGTTGGGTACAGAGCGTCATATGTATCCCCGACGCGGCCGCTATTTTCTGCAATTTCATCAAAAAGGGGTGTTTGATTTCATCCGGGGGATCTCGAAAATTGACTGGCGTTTTTCTCTCCAGCCGGGCCAGATTACGTTTTGTTTTCGCATAGGGTTGTGTGAAGGACACGACAACCTCATTCACAACACCCTCCAGTTGCCGGGAAAGCTTCTTGAAATTCTCAAGATGAAAATCCAAGGGGGTTAAATCGGATACAAATATCGGATCATACCGCCAAACAACGGCATGGGGCCCAAAATTGCGGGCGATTGAGACCATCTGTGAAACAGCATCGTCTGAGGGAATAACGGAAGGTTCAAGTAGCCGGGGATACCCCGTTATGGTGAATTGAAAGTAAAATGGGTACTGATCAACAATTTTATTATACAGGACCGGTAAAAAAGGGCCCGCGTTTCGTGTCCAGAAAACGAACGCATCAACCTCTTCTGGAGACAACGGGATAGTTGATTTTCTATTATTAAAGGGATTTCTGGTTTCAACAAAATTCTGCGTTAATTGCTGGTGGAACCAATCACCGTAAAAAGCCGGAATGTCTGTTTTGTAGCTTGCTGAGATGACCGTCATTCAATACTCCTGAGCCTCAGGAAGCATCATATCACAAATCTAGGACATCCGTTTTCTGTTGCGATATCCATCGACGCTAAAGATTACAAGACCTATCCAGATCAAGCCGAAGGCAACAAGCCGGGAGCTATCAAACGGTTCGTTATAAATATAAATTGCAATGACCATATGCATCGTCGGCGCAAGATATTGCATCACCCCGATGGTTGTAAGTTTCAGATACCGGGCTGCGTTGGAAAACAACATCAACGGCATAGCCGTCACAACACCGGTACCGATCAGCAGCAGGAGGCTCGCCGCCTCTCTCGAAAAACCCGTGTTTTCGATCTCAGCAGATGATCCCGCCGTCGACGTAAAGGTCAGATAGAGCACGAACCCCAGAGCAAATGGAAAGAGAATTGTTGTTTCTACGGCTAGTCCGACCGGCGCCGCCACCTGAACCTTCTTATGCAGCAAGGCGTAAAATCCGAAGGATATAGCCAGGATAAGAGAGACCCAGGGTAAAACACCAATCTGCCAGGTCATTATGGCAACAGCAACGGCCGCCAGCGATACGGAGACGGTTTGCCATTTGTTCAATCGTTCGCCCAAAAACAACATGCCGAGTAGAATATTCACGAGCGGGTTGATGTAATATCCCAGACTTCCTTCCAATATCCTGTCATTGGCGATTGCCCAAATAAAAGTAAGCCAGTTCAACCCAATCAATATGGTTGTCGCGCAAAATATAACGAGTTTCTGTTTATCTTTAAAAATCGCGATAAAATGCGTCAGATTCTTTGTGGCAACAACCACAAACAAAACGAAAATGAGCGACCAAACAATACGATGTGAAATGATCTCCAGAGGAGATACATGCGAAAGCCACTTGAAATAGACAGGAGCAACACCCCAGATGAGGAAAGCGCCCAGAGCGCTCAGCAGTCCACGCGATTCTTCTGGTGTAAATAAGGAGGGTTTTGAAGTAATTTTTCCAGATGAGCTTGTTTCGGTCATCTGATCCCCCTTTTTTGTTAAAAAATTGACCATATCTCCTATCAAACAGTCGCTCGAACGTAAAGAAATGATCGAACATATCAGCTATGCAAACGTCCTTGTTCCAGATACAGCCAAAAAAACTGGTAAATTAGCGTCATCATGCCTATTCCAACCCTTGCATTGAGGGCATTTCGAACTTATATACACGACGAATAACCGAACAGTTTAAAGCCCGGGGATCATTGTGGTGCATGATGTGGCCGCGTTGATCTGCCAATCGAGAAGAGGAAAATATGGCTAAAGTAATTGGAATTGACTTAGGAACGACAAACTCCTGTATCTCCGTCATGGATGGAAAAGATGCGAAAGTTATCGAAAATGCAGAAGGCGCCCGGACAACCCCGTCCATTGTAGCCTTCGCTGAAGACGGTGAAAAACTAGTTGGCCAGGCCGCAAAACGGCAGGCCGTTACAAACCCTGAACATACATTATTCGCCATCAAGCGTCTTATAGGCCGCCGGTTCGACGACAAGACGACGCAAAAAGATAAAGCGATGGTTCCCTATAACATTATCAAAGCTGATAATGGCGATGCATGGGTAGAAGCGCGCGGCGAAAATTACTCTCCGAGCCAGATTTCAGCCTTCATCTTGCAGAAAATGAAGGAAACCGCTGAAAGCTATCTTGGGGAAAACGTCACGCAGGCCGTTATTACGGTTCCCGCTTATTTCAATGACGCTCAGCGTCAGGCAACAAAGGATGCCGGTAAGATTGCCGGTCTCGAAGTCCTTCGGATTATAAACGAGCCAACGGCTGCAGCCCTTGCCTACGGTATGGACAAGGAAAACCAGACTGTTGCAGTCTTTGATCTGGGCGGTGGTACCTTTGACGTCTCCATTCTTGAAATCGGCGACGGCGTTTTTGAAGTCCGCTCAACAAACGGTGACACGTTCCTGGGCGGTGAAGACTTCGACTTGACGCTGGTCGATTATCTCGCTGACGAATTCAAGAAAGAACAGGGCATTGATCTGCGGTCTGACAAGATGGCTCTGCAACGCTTGAAAGAAGCTGCGGAAAAGGCAAAAATCGAGCTATCCTCAACACAGGCAACCGAGATTAATCTGCCGTTTATCACAGCGGATGCATCGGGCCCCAAACATATGCAACTGAAGCTCACACGGGCGCAGTTCGAGAATTTGGTGGAAGACCTGATTAAACGGACATTACCTCCTTGTGAAAAAGCGCTGAAAGATGCTGGCCTGCAAAAAGGTGAAATCGACAACGTTATTCTCGTTGGTGGTATGAGCCGGATGCCTAAAGTTCATGAGACAGTGAAGAACTTTTTTGGATGCGAGCCTCACAAGGGTGTAAACCCGGATGAAGTTGTTGCCATGGGCGCCGCGATCCAGGGCGGTGTGTTGCAAGGTGATGTCAAGGATGTCTTGCTTCTTGACGTAACGCCTTTGTCTTTGGGTATTGAAACTCTTGGCGGCGTATTTACCCGTCTTATTGATCGGAATACAACAATTCCGACCAAGAAAAGCCAGACTTTCTCAACGGCAGAAGACAATCAACAGGCTGTTACAATTCGGGTTTTCCAAGGGGAACGCGAAATGGCAGCGGACAATAAATTACTCGGCAATTTCGATTTGACCGATATCCCGGGCGCACCGCGTGGCGTTCCCCAGATTGAGGTAACCTTCGATATTGACGCCAACGGTATTGTCAATGTTTCAGCCAAAGATAAAGGCACCGGCAAGGAACAGAAAATCCAGATCCAGGCCTCAAGCGGTCTAAGTGATTCTGACATCGATCAAATGGTCAAGGATGCGGAAGAACATGCAGCTGAAGACAAGGCCCGGAAGGAAAAAGTCGAGATTGTGAATCAGGCAGATAGCCTCATTCATGCGACGGAAAAAACCCTGGCAGAAGCCGGCGACAAAGTTGAAGAAGATGTGAAGGCGCCGATTGAAGCCGCCCTTGCCGAGCTTAAGGAAGCAAAAGAAGGCGACGACATTGAGGCCATCAGTGCCAAGATGGAAGCGTTACAAGAAGCCTCCATGAAGCTTGGTGAAGCACTTTATGCCCAATCACAAGCCGAAGCTGAAGAAGCTGGATCAGAAAGCGATACCGAAACTTCCGAGGAAAGCGAGACTTCTGACGAGGATGTTGTTGACGCCGATTTCGAAGAAGTCGACGAAGACAAAAAAGACAAGTAAGAATAAATTACGAATAACCCGGAATTATTCTTACCCTTGAATAAGCCGCTCCGATGAGGCACAACCCTCTCGGGGCGGAATTTCGTTGAGTGATTGATCTAGATATGGCGAAACGCGACTACTATGAAATCCTCGGTGTTGACAGCAATGTCGGCGATTCCGATTTGAAAAAGGCTTATCGCAAGCAGGCGATGAAGTATCATCCGGACCGAAACCCGGGAGATACCGATGCGGAGGCTTCCTTCAAGGAAGTTAACGAAGCCTATGAAATCCTGAAAGACCCGCAAAAACGTAGTGCCTATGACCAATATGGCCATGCTGCCTTCGAACAGGGTGGTGCAGGTGGCGGTGCTGGATTTGGAGGAATGGGTGGCGGTTTCAGTGACATCTTCGAAGATCTATTCGGAGATTTCATGGGCGGTCAGCCCGGCGGCGGACGAAGTGGCGGTGGCCGGGGTTCCGATTTAAGATATAATCTTGAAATTTCTCTGGAAGAAGCCTTCAACGGCAAACAGATGGAAATTAAAATCCCCACAACCGTCGAATGCGAAAGCTGTGACGGTAGCGGTGCCGAAGCGGGCTCTGTGCCTGTGACATGTAATACCTGCCAAGGCCACGGAAAAGTACGAGCGCAGCAAGGGTTTTTTACAATTGAACGCACCTGCCCATCCTGTCAAGGGCAGGGTAAGATTATTGAAAACGCCTGTAAATCTTGCCGCGGTGAAGGGCGGACAAGCAAAGAAAAGACCCTGTCAGTCAATATTCCTGCAGGGGTCGATGATGGCAACCGCATTCGTCTGTCAGGTGAAGGCGAAGCGGGTATGCGCGGCGGACCGTCTGGAGACTTGTACATCTTTCTAAGTGTCAAAGATCATCGTATTTTCCAGCGTGACGGCCAAAATATTCATTGCCGGGTTCCAATCCCAGTGTCAGTCGCTGCTTTGGGCGGCGACATTGAAGTGCCAACGCTCGATGGCGCGCGCGCAAAAGTCGCTATTACGGCAGGCACACAATCTGGACGTAAATTCAGACTGCGCTCCAAGGGAATGCCGATCATGAACTCCCATAGCCATGGGGACATGTATATTCACACGATTGTTGAAACACCGGTGAACCTGACGAAGCGTCAAAAAGAACTTCTCAGGGAATTTGAATCAGAAGGAAAAGGGGCGCATAGCCCTGAATCAGAGGGCTTCTTCTCCCGCGTGAAAGACTTTCTTGCTGATTTGAAAGACTAGCTCAAAATATTCGATCCATCTCGCCAGGCTGATGTAACTATGCTAAAGACGGAGCCTCGAAATTTTGAGAGTTTAATAACATGAGTGATTTAAGAATTGGTATCGTTGGCTGTGCCGGTCGTATGGGGCGGATGCTGGTCAATCAGGTAAGTCAAACCGCTGGATGCCAAATATGTGGGGGGACTGAACCTGCAAGCTCTGACTTCATTGGTCAGGACATCATGGCTTTGGCCGGGCTAGATGCTGCCGGAATATGCGTCAGTGACGATACAAATTCTCTGTTTCAACAATCCGACGCCGTGATCGACTTTACCACACCAACCGTTTCAGTGGCGAATGCCAAACTCGCCGCAAAACATCACACTATCCATGTTATCGGAACAACCGGGCTCAGCAATTCAGAGCAAGCTGAAATAACCGCCTGCGGCAATGACGCGGTTATTGTGCAAGGGGCAAATATGAGCCTTGGTGTTAATCTTCTGGCGCAGATGACAAAAAAGATTGCGGCGTTGCTGGATGACGACTTTGACATTGAAGTCCTTGAAATGCATCACCACCATAAAGTAGATGCCCCATCAGGCACGGCCTTGCTCCTTGGTAAGGCTGCAGCAGAGGGGCGCGATGTCGATCATGATACCGTTGCCGATCGCGGTCGGGATGGGATCACTGGAGCGCGTAAAAAGGGTGATATCGGTTATGCGGTATTGCGAGGTGGTAACGTCGTTGGCGAACACACGGTTATGTTTGCTGCGGATAATGAACGTATTGAAATTACCCATAAAGCCGGCGATCGATCCATTTTCGCCCGCGGCGCCGTTCGCGCAGCGCTTTGGGCGCAGGGTAAACCGGCAGGGAATTACGATATGATGGATGTACTGGGGTTGGGCGATTGAAGAAATCCACCTGTCCGATAGGTATTCAGCGCCTGTGCAATTAAACCCTGCACTTCCTCTTTTTCTTCTTCTCCCAGAAAGCTGCCGATTTCGTAACTGCGGCCACGATTAGTAATCCATAATTGGCCTTTGCTCAAAAGGCTGCGCGCCCAATAGGCCTGAAATTCATCCCGGCGCGACCGGCCATCCGGCGATATTCGGGTAATCAAAACCATATCCCGTTTGATCTCGATAACTTCCCGACGACGACCCGCCCTGAAATTGAGATGAAACGCACCGAAAATGAGCAGCACATCAAGGCCGAAAAATCCGAACACCGGCCAAGCACCCATGGACCAGAAAACTATTCCTGCAACAAAGCTGATACCGGTAATTGCCGACATGAGGATTAGAAATCCCTTTCGCGAGAGGCTCCGGCTCGGATGCAGCGCAATATAAAAGGATCCGCCGCCCGGTTTAGCAGCCCTATCGTCCGTCTCAATCGCATCATTGCCCGAATCCCGCATGGCACCTCAATTTGGTCATTGCGAATACATTTACCCTATGCCAATAACATAGGATGAAAAAAGCAAATATTCATGAATTTTTCAGGCGCCTTGAAGAAGATAACCCGGATCCTCAAGGAGAACTGGATTATATCAATCCGTTTACCCTGCTCGTCGCCGTTGTTTTGTCTGCCCAAGCAACAGACATCGGCGTCAACAAAGCAACCGGCCCCCTGTTCGCTGTCGCCGATACACCGGAAAAAATGCTGGCGCTTGGCGAAGATCAGGTAAGGGATTATATAAAATCCATCGGTCTATATAAAACCAAGGCCAAAAATGTCATCAAGCTTTGTGAAGCTTTGATCCAGAACCATAACAGCGAGATCCCTCAAACCCGGGAAGAGTTGGAAGAACTGGCGGGTGTGGGCCGAAAAACTGCAAATGTCGTGCTGAATATGGCTTTTGGCCAACCAACCATTGCCGTCGATACCCATTTGTTCCGTTTAGGCAATCGCACAGGCATCGCACCTGGAAAAACGCCTCTTGAAGTGGAACGCAAATTCGAGAAACGAATTCCCAAGGTATTTTTACGCCATGCGCATCACTGGCTTATTCTTCATGGGCGCTATATTTGCAAAGCTCGCAAACCGGAATGCTCTCGTTGTATTGTCTCCGATTTATGCTCATTCAAAGGAAAACTGCTGCCTGAGTAAGGGGCATTAATTCATCGGATATTTATTCATTTTCTTCGATAATCTGCTTTAAAAGAGCACTATCCAGATAAGCTGTAATAGCCGAAATCTGCTTTTCTTCGTCAAAGCGAACGATCCAGCAATACGAATTGTGATACGGGTGGCCATTTATGGCCGTCATAAATGACTTCAATTCGACAACAGCCGTTTGCCCATCCACATAAATCGCAATAACTTCCAGGCGAACATCGTCTTTAAGAACCTTACTCAAGCGATTAAAGGCGCCCTTCATATATGCTTCTTTTCCCTTAAAAACACCTGCAAGCGGGTGCGTCCCCATAACGGTCCATTCAAAATCTTCAGCCAATCTATTAAAAAATTTGTCCGGCTGCCCCGCCTCCCAATGTGAAAAAATTTCCTGAACTTCTGATTTATTGATCGCCAATATGGAATTCCTTGCCGCACTGTGATTTGAAATTATTCATTTTCATCAACGACTTGCTGAACAAGAGCGGAATCCAAATAGGCTCGAACTGCCGCGATCTTCTTGTCGCCATCAAACTCCACTACCCAACAATAGGTATTATTGAACGGTTTGCCGTTTTTGGCAGTCGACAGCGATTTCATTTCAACCACTGCCGTGTTATTCGCCGTAAAGATATGCTCTACTTTAAGCACAACGCCTTCTTGCAAGATCAGATTAAGCCGCGAAAATGTCGCTTTTAGAAATGCCTGCTTGCTTTGATAATGGCCTGCCAGCGGATGGGTTCCCTTAACTGTCCATTGAACATCATCCCTCACTTGTGCAAAAAATTTCTCAGCCTCGTTTATCTGGAGATGACGAAACAGATTACGTACTTCAAGCTGGCTGATGTCAGACATTGCAATCCCTTTCCCTACTCCATTTTTCAAGATGTTCCACTTGCAGCGAACGCATCTTCAGCTCCGATTTCGCGAAGATAGTTATTGAAGCACAGCTTAGGATCCAGTTCTGATGCAGTCACCCTTTTTCGGCCATTTATGGAAATATGGCTGACTTTTAGCTGACCATCCGTCCGATCCGGATAGAAAAACAAATGCAGTGCACATTCCGGGACCAGGTATTGCCATACCTCCGCCGGATTATCGATGCGAAGCAAACTTGGCGCACCAAACACTTCCCGCACGTCAACGACCGATTGCCCGATCATAATTTCGGGCTCCAACAGAATTCGAGGCTTTGCAATCTCTACCGTTGGTGTCGCCGAAGGTTTCTGAACCAGTGCTTTTGGGGCCGCAGGCCCCTTACCTGCAACTGCCGGCTGGCTGGCTTTTTCCGGTAGAATAGAGCCGGAATTCGACACGCTGCTGTTCGATCCGCATGCAGAAAGAAACGTTGCCAGTGCAGCATAAATTATCAACAGCCGCATTAAGGAACCAAACTCACGCTTTTACTCCCCACGCGTTTTTTATACAGATGAACCATGGCAGCCGTGGCAACGATTGGCGTTATCAAATTTACAATTGGAATAGTGAGGCAAAAGGCGATAATCACGCCCAAAATGAATAATTCCGTCGATTTCGATTTGCGAAGCCGGGTGACATCATCAACATCATGATGACGAATAGCGACCATCTGAAAATATTCCCTCGAGATAAGATATCCGTTCAAAATATAGTACACAAACAAGTTGATGACGGGGATAAAGTAAAGGGGAAGTACGATAATGTTGCAAATGATGATCACAGCGAGAAACTTAACGGCATCCCAAATACTGGACATTATGGGGACATCATGTGCTTTCTCGTCGTTGGGATAATGCTTTTCTTCTACTGCATCTGAAATATCATCCAGAAACAGCCCAATCAGCGCACTGATAACCAGCGGAAACAGGAAAAACCCGCCAACAACGAAACCGAGACCGGTTAGTGCGCTCAGCACCGTATTGACCCACTCCCATTGAAAATTGGGAACATAGGAAGAAAAAACCGTCGTTGCACCCACGCCAAGCAAGAAAAAAATCACCACCGTCAGGGCCAGTGCTTTCAGTAAAACGGAGCGAAAAGCAGGATCGCCAAGCTGTCCGATAGCCAATGTTATCGCTGAATACACGTCACGCCCTCATATCTTTTTGATCTGGTCAGATTACGGATCATGTATGTTGTCTTCGCTTTCTGTGCAACAAGTTTAATTTTTTTAAGACGGAACTCTTGGCATAATGGGGACTTGGGAGGCAAAATCATGATCACGCTCGTATGCGTAAGCAGCCTGCAAGGCAATATCCTCGCGACTATTTGGCGCCATTATCTGTAACCCCACCGGCAATCCATCTTTGGTAAATCCGCACGGCACTGAAATCGTCGGACAGGCTGTATTCGTCAACAAATACGTCATCGACAGCCAGGTAAGGTAATTATCGAATTTTTGGCCGTTTACTTCTTCAATATATCGCAAGGAGTGATCGAAGGGCGGGACCATCACGGTCGGACATATCAGCAAATCATATTTACCGAAGAATTCCACGACGCTGTGATAAAGTGCCGCTTGGTCCCGAAGGGCCTTGCCAATATCCTCGGACGTGAGCTTCAATCCTTTTTCAACGTTCCAGATAAATTCTGGTTTTAACTGGTCACGGTGGCTTTCCAGTTTTGGGGCATGGGCAGCGGAAAACTGAGCGGCTCGCAACACATGAAACATTTCATCGCCATCTGACAAATCAAAACAATCTTCTTCAACACCAGCACAGTAATTTGTGAATTCCTTTGCGGCAGCAGCACAAATGTCGGCAACTTCCGGATCAATGGGACAGACACCAAGATCGGGGCTATAGGCAACTCTGCCGAATTTTGGAACTGATTTCAGGCATTCTACATAGGACGTTTGAGGCGCTGGTAAACTACCGGGATCGGCCATATGCTCTCCCACCATCATATCCAACATCAATGCGACATCAGGCACGTTCCGGGCCATCGGCCCTTCAACGGCATTTAGTCCAAATGGCAGGCCGGAAGGGCCGTGAGGTATCCGCTTGGGTGAAGGCCGTAGCCCGACCACACCGGAAAAGCTGGCGGGGATACGCAGGCTTCCACCATAGTCACTTCCTTGTGCAAGCCAGACCTGTCCGGCCGCCAGCGACGCCGCCGATCCGCCGGATGAACCGCCCGGTGTTTTGGAACTGTTCCACGGATTGGTTGTCGTACCAAACACTTCATTAAATGTTTGCGCGCCGGCCCCAAATTCCGGTGTATTGGCTTTTGCCACGACAACACCGCCACGCTCTTCCAGCCGCTCCACCATCAAATCAGAATGGGTTGCAATCTGATCTGTATAAATTGTCGACCCCATCGTAAAGCGAACGCCTTTTACCGGTGTCAGATCCTTGATGGCAATGGGAAGACCATGCAGATGATGATCCGGGCGATCTGATAGAGACTCTTTTGACAATGCATCGGCATGCTGGCGCGCACGGTCAAAACATAGGGTTGGCAAGGCATTTACCGTATCATCAGTTTCCGAAATACGCTTTTCTGACGCATCGATTAACTCATGCGGGGATACCTCTCCCGCTTTGAGCAGTGCCACAACTTCTGTCGCGGTCATTTTTACTAAATCTGTCATATTGTATTGATGGCAAAAAACAGCGGCTTTGTACAGCCTTCCCTTGCTCGAAACGCCGCAAGCTCTATACTCGCCCCGTCCTGATTATTGAGTAACGAGAAATTTTATGACGTCCCAAAAGTTTGACACCACCTGCATTGGAAATGCCATCGTTGACGTTATTGGAAAAACCGATGACAAGTTTCTGGCAGATGAAGGCCTGACGAAAAACGCCATGATGCTGATCGATAAGGATCGTGCAGAAGACTTATATGGCAAAATGCAATCTTCATTGGAAATGTCCGGTGGCTCGGCCGGCAACACGGCAGCAGGTATCGCTTCACTTGGCGGCAAAAGCGCGTATATCGGAAAAGTACGGGATGATCAGCTGGGAGAAATATTCAGCCATGATATTCAGGCAATCGGCGTTACATTCGAAACGGCAAAAAGCACAAATGGCGCGGCAACAGCCAGATGCCTTGTGCTTGTAACACCCGACGCTCATCGGACTATGAATACTTATCTGGGCGCCTGTATCGAGCTCGGCCCGGAAGATATTGATCCGGATATGATTGCGTCCTCAAAAGTAACATATATGGAGGGTTATCTTTGGGATCCGGAACAGGGAAAAGAAGCCTTTCGAAAAGCCGCCGCCATTTCTCATTCAGCAAATCAACAGGTAGCGCTCACGCTTTCCGATAGTTTTTGTGTCGATCGATATAGAGATGAGTTTAAAGAATTTATTCAACAAGGCGTCGACATCCTTTTCGCCAACGAGGATGAAGTTAAATCCCTCTATCAGACAGACAGTTTCGACGAGGCCATGGATGCAGTTCGAAACCAGGTCGACATTGCCTGCTTGACACGAAGCGAAAAGGGATCTGTGATCGTCAATGGCGGTGACACACATGAAATATCGGCAGAAAAGAATGTCGAGGTCGTGGATACAACAGGTGCAGGAGATCTTTTCGCCGCCGGCTTCTTGTTTGGATATACAAATGGGCGAAATTTATATGATAGCGGCCGGATCGGATCTATTGCCGCTGCAGAGATCATCAGCCATTATGGTGCACGGCCTGCTGTAAATCTTCAGGATTTAATTGCGAGCAAAATGTAAAATATGGGAGCGTCCCACCCTATGACCGATAGATGACTGCGACGAGCATCATAAAAGCAGCCCGAAAACCTTTGAAACGGTTTTTTACAGTCGGCCGTTTGCGTCTGGTGAGCGGACTGGTACTGATGGTGTTTCTTACCGGTCACCTACTCAATCATTCTTTGGGGCTTATTTCACTTAATGCCATGGAAATCGGCAGGGTAGTCTTTCTTGACATCTGGCGGAGCCTGCCGGGAACCATTCTGCTGATCGCCGCGATTGCCGTTCATATGATCTTGGTGTTTGCCAAGATGCTATCAATCCATTCCTATCGTCGGCTACCTGCCCGTGAAATCATACAGATCGTCATGGGCTTCGCCATACCACCCCTGATCCTTTTACATATTGTCGGCACCCGGGTTGTGCATGAGATTTACGGCATAGATGACAGCTACGCCTTCGTATTGTTCAGCCTGTGGGTCGCCACGCCGCTGCAAGCCCTGTTGCAAAGCGCGGCCTTGATTTTCGCCTGGGTGCATGGCTGCCTTGGCGTCCATTTCTGGTTACGGTTGAAGCCATGGTACAGCTCAGCGTTCCCGATCTTATACAGTCTCTCCCTAGCATTACCGATACTGGCGCTAACAGGATTTATCAATGGCGCCAACGAAGTAGAAGATCTGTTTTCAGATGCCGCCTGGAGAACTGCTTTTTTTGCGGAAATGAACCTGCCAGAGGGCCTGGTCGGTTGGGCATATGGGATCCGCGACCAAGGGCTGCGCCTTATGATCGTCGGCCTGGTCCTGTTGGGGGCAAGCCGATTATTCTGGATCGCTCATTTTAAGCGAAAGAAGCTGATTACGGTTTCCTACCCGGATGGTAAAACCGTTTCCGCACCTCCTGGAATTACTGTTCTCGAGGCAAGCAACCTTGGTAATATTCCACATGCTTCTGTTTGTGGCGGGCGGGGTCGTTGCTCAACTTGCCGGATCAGAGTCATTGAGGGAGAAATGGATCTGGAACCGCCAAGCGAACGAGAAGCTGCGGTTCTTAAGCGCGTCGGTGCCGTTGACGGGACCCGGCTCGCCTGTCAGGTAAAACCTGCCACGGATATCTCCGTGGTCCCGCTCCTTCCCGCCAAATCCACGCCGCAGCAGGGATTTAATCAGCCAGGCTATCTGCATGGGCAGGAAAAGGAAATTGCCATCCTGTTTGCTGACTTAAGGTCCTTTACCAAATTCTCAGAACAAAAACTTCCTTATGACGTTGTTTTCGTGATCAACCAGTATTTTCGTCACATGGGAGAAGCGATTGAAGCGAGCGGCGGCCATCTTGACAAGTTTATTGGTGACGGTGTGATGGCCTTGTTCGGGTTAGACGACACTCCTGAAATCGCAAGCCAGAAAGCACTTGATGCCGCAATGGCCATGGCAGCCGAGCTTGAGATAATGAACAGCAACCTTAAGTCCGACTTACCCAGCCCTCTTCGAATCGGGATTGGACTGCATTTGGGTCAAGTAATTGTCGGCAAGATGGGGTATGGCAACGCCACCTCCATCACAGCCATTGGTGACGCGGTCAATACGGCAAGCCGTCTTGAAACCATGAACAAAGAATTTTCAAGCCAGCTTATATTCTCGAGCGAGCTCGCCAAACGATCCGGTCGAGATTTTTCCAATATACGTTCTGAAGAAGTGATGGTGCGCGGTCGCGAAGAGACCATCGCAATCTACGTAGTAGAAGACGCCAAAATCATGACCTAACGTCGCTAAAATAACGAACGCTGGAGGCTACATGCCGCGGGCCATGCTTCCTTCCTTGATTTTCTGGCCGCCCATAATATGCACATGAAAATGTGGAACCAGCTGACCGGCGTTTGGCCCGTTATTGGAGACTACTCTGTACCCGTTCTCATCAAGACCGAGGTTTCGGGCAATTTCACCGACTTTTTTAAAGAAATTCCCTATTTCCTCGGCCGTTCCATTTGCGGAAAAATCATCCATATCCACATAAGGACGTTTTGGAATAACCAAAACATGTATCGGTGTCTTCGGGGCTATGTCGTTGAAAGCGAGAATACTCTCGTCTTCAAATACAGTTGCATTAGGAATTTCTCCGCGTAGTATTTTTGCAAAAATATTTTCGTCGTCATAAGCCATTTTTATATCTTTCATTTCGTCGAACGAGCTGCTTTTTCGGCCAAACCCGACAAACCTTCCCGATCCGCCAATCTGGCATATATTTCTGCAGGATCAACCCCGGCATCCGCCCACAGAACACACAAATGATAGAGTAAATCCGCACTTTCTGAAATAATCTCTTCCCGATCCTTCAAGACCGCCCCGATGGCGAGTTCAACAGCTTCCTCGCCGACCTTCTGAGCTATTTTTTTCGACCCTTTACTATATAGCTTTGCCGTATAAGAGCTGTTTGGGTCCGCACCCTTCCGACTTAAAACCGTCGCATGGAGTCTATCGAGTATATGGGCACCATTTGACATTTTTGCCTCCTAGAGTCGAACCGCAATGCCGGCATCTTGCATTGCCTGCTTTGCTTCACCAATAGTAAATTCACCAAAATGGAAGATAGATGCCGCCAACACAGCCGTTGCATGTCCTTCCCGAATGCCTTCTGCCAAATGATCGAGTGTCCCCACGCCGCCAGAGGCAATCACCGGGACAGAAACAGCATCAGCAATCGCGCTCGTCAAAGGAATATTAAACCCCGAGCGCGTCCCATCCCTGTCCATTGATGTCAAAAGTATTTCACCCGCACCGTATTCAGCCATACGCTGCGCCCACTCTACGGCGTCAATCCCTGTTTCTTCTCGACCACCGTGAGTAAAGATCTCAAATTTTCCTGGCTTCGTTTGTTTGGCATCGATGGCAACAACAATACATTGATTGCCAAACTGCATGGCCGCCTCACGGACCAGTTCCGGACGGGTTACAGCCGCACTATTAATGGATACCTTGTCGGCGCCAGCCAATAATAATTTTCGGACATCTTCCACTTGCCGGACACCGCCGCCGACTGTGAGCGGCATAAAACATTGTTCCGCTGTGCGATTTACCACATCATAAATTGTATCACGGTTGTCAGACGTCGCCGTGATATCCAGAAAACACAGCTCATCTGCACCCTGGGCATCATATATTCGAGCCTGCTCAACAGGATCACCGGCGTCAATCAGATCTACAAAATTGACGCCTTTTACCACCCGGCCATCTTTGACGTCCAGACAGGGTATAACCCGAGATTTAAGCATGTTCACCCCGGACAAGCGCCATCGCTTCACCTGGGTCAATCCGGCCATCATACAGGGCCCTACCAATAATAACGCCTTCAATACCGCTATCTGTATGGGTTAAGAGACCTTCAATATCAGCGATAGAAGCCACCCCGCCGGATGCGATAACCGGAATATTTATTGCATCGGCCAAAGCACGTGTTGCTTCCAGATTGACGCCTTGCAATGCGCCATCTCGATCAATATCGGTATAGATTATAGCTTCAACGCCAACATCTTCAAATTTCCGGGCGAGGTCGAGGGCGGTTGTTTCGCTCGTCTCCGCCCATCCTTCAACGGCAACGCGACCGTCTCGCGCGTCAATACCAACAGCAATATGGCCAGGAAAGGCCCTACAAGCGTCAACAACCATCGCTGGATCACGAAGCGCTACAGTGCCCAAAATCACTCGTTTGAGGCCTTTTTGCAGCCACATATCAATCGTCGCAAGATCTCGAATTCCACCGCCCAGCTGAACGGGAACATCCGTCGCGGACAATATATTTTCGACAGCTGACGCATTAACGGGTTTACCCTCAAAGGCCCCATTTAGGTCAACCAGATGCAACCGGTTGAAACCTGCATCCTTGAAACTGCGCGCCTGGTCGGCTGGATCATTGTTGAATATGGTTGCGGCGTCCATTTCACCCCGCAATAATCGCACACAGTTTCCGTCCTTTAGATCAATAGCTGGATAAATATTCATGCTGGCTCGACCATCCCGAGATCTTTTTTATAGTAATAGCCATCGACAAATTTTACACCGTTCCATGCATATTTTTCTTTGACCGCCCAGCGTTCATACCCATTATTTTCCAGCAAGGATATTGCTGCGGATTGAGTCTCACGTACATCAACCTCCAGGATTTTGAAATCCTGTGCAATGGCACTTTGCTCAATAACCGCCAACAGCCCTATGGCCAAACCGTGCCCTCGCGCGTAGGGGGCAATAAAAAATGTCGCGACTTGAGCAATATGCCCACTCGCTTCATTGTTTGAAAATGGCTTCACCAGTTGACCCGACCCGACAATCCGACCTTCAAAGCGGGCGCAATAAAGCTCTCGAACGGGAACAATCAGAACCCCTTTCCAGAAAGCTTCCTGAACGGCACGCCGTGGCGGCGTTAGCCAACCAAATCCATTTCCATCGATAATGGCCTGGTCTGCGGCATCACATAGATCATCGAGATCTGACTGCTCAAATTCATTTATTGTTTCAATAACTGGCTGGCTGATTGTTCTGCTATTCTCAGACATTTAGGGCTTCCATTTCAGAAAATTGGTAATCAAGGTGAGTCCTGTTTCCTGGCTTTTCTCGGGGTGAAATTGAGTTCCAATCATATTATCGCGTCCAATAATCGCTGTCACGTCACCACCGTATTCAACGCGTGCCAAAACATGCCCCGGGTTTGCAGTGGTCATTTGGTAACTATGCACAAAATACGTATGTTGGCCGTTTTCCATACCGTCAAAGAGTGGGTGTGTCGACTGAAGTGAAAGTTCATTCCAACCCATATGCGGAATTTTCAAGGAAGGATCCGTCGGGGCAAGTTTGACGACATCACCGGCAATCCAATCGAAACCCTCGGTTACCCCATATTCGATTCCCCGCGTTGCCATTAGCTGCATACCTACGCAAATACCGAAAAACGGCCTGCCTTTTTCTATAACGGCATCAACCAGGGCTTCTTCCATACCCCTTACTGCATTCAGGCCAGATTTACAGGCTTTAAAAGCCCCAACACCCGGAAGGACAATTCGATCCGCGTGACGAACCCTGCTAGGGTCGCGTGTCACCACGATTTCCATGTCAAGGTCCGCTTCACTGACGGATCGCTCAAACGCTTTCGCGGCAGATCGCAAATTGCCCGAACCGTAATCAATTATTACTGTTTCCATAATAAACTTAATTCCGCAAATAGATCACTACAATGATCCCAATTTTGGCTGAGAATCAAAAGAATCACGCCTGTCCAGAGTGCATAAAATCGAGACGATATAATTTACAGGCTTCCGCCCAGCACACCTTTGGTCGACGGGACAGCATCAGATCGGCGAGCATCAATTTCCACCGCATCTCGCAAGGACCGGGCCAAAGCCTTGAAACAACTCTCGATAATATGGTGATTGTTTTCACCGTAGAGATTTTCAACATGCAAAGTAATACCAGCCGCCTGCGCAAAGGCTTGGAACCACTCTTTAAACAACTCGGTGTCCATGTCGCCTAGTTTATCCCGGCTAAACGCGACGTTCCAGATAAGATACGGGCGATTTGATACATCGAGGGCAACCCTTGTCAGCGTTTCATCCATGGGGATGAGCGCGGAAGCATACCGACGAATTCCCTTCAAATCCCCAATCGCCTGCGAAAACGCTTCGCCTATGGCGATACCTGTATCTTCTGTCGTATGATGGAAATCAATATGAAGATCACCGGTTGCCCGGACTTTAAGATCCATCAGACTATGGCGCGATAGTTGCTCCAGCATATGATCAAGAAAGCCTATACCAGTCTGGACATCATAGGTTCCCGTACCATCAAGATCCAACCAAACCTCAATCTCGGTCTCTTTTGTTGCCCGTTTTACACTACCTTCACGCATAACTTATCCTTCCAGGCCATCAATCATTCCGAACCTTTGGCGACGATATAGCAGTATCAGGACAGAATTCCAAGCAATAGAGAGATTTTGCAGTCAATGTGCCTGCCTTAGATGAGGATCTCTTCTTTCTCCTTCGTTCCAAACGAGCCAGCACTTCCTGCACCATCGGAATGATTGTCCTGTGTACCTGCTGTAGAGGCGTCCCTTTTGATCAATTTTTCGGCGAGATTCAGCGCAAATTCTATTCGCTCTGCTAGCTCTTCGAGCTCTTTGTACCTGTCATTTTGTGCATCTACCAAAATATAACTAAGTATTTCAAAAATCGCGCGAAGATTAGAGGCGCTATCTTCTTCAAGGCCGGTTCGGTTATCCGGGTTATTCATCGAAACTTTCCCTCCAAATCATGGTCATTACCGAAATAAGGACGCGCTCCATCAGTAAATGTGAACTTCCTATTGGTGAAAAGTAGATGTTTATGCCGGGTTGGCGCCTTTGCATCTTGACCCTCGCGTTAAAATGGTTACATCGTCTTGGACGAGTAAATGAACTTAACAAAAGAAATAATCATGTCTGAAAATCCACCAAGCTGGCGCGGAACAACCATTTTATCGGTTCGTAAGAACGGAACTGTCGTTGTCGCCGGAGATGGCCAGGTTTCTCTCGGTCAAACTGTCATCAAAGGAAATGCCCGTAAAGTGCGCCGTATTGGCGCCGCTCAGGATGTTATTGTCGGTTTTGCCGGCGCGACAGCAGATGCGTTTACGTTGTTTGAGCGCCTGGAAGGAAAGCTGGAGCAGCATCCGGGAAACTTGACCCGTGCCTGCGTTGAACTCGCAAAGGATTGGCGCACGGATAAATATCTGCGCCGTTTGGAAGCAATGATGGCTGTAGCAGATGCCACCACATCCTTGATTCTGACCGGCAACGGAGATGTTCTGGAGCCGGAAGATGGTATTATCGCCATTGGTTCCGGAGGCAACTTTGCGTTGGCCGCCGCCAGAGCGTTGGTTGACCTTGATGATATGGAAGCCGAGGATATTGCAAGAAGATCCCTGAAAATTGCTGCAGAAATCTGCGTCTATACGAACGAAAATTTAATTGTTGAAAGTATCCAAAATAATGTCTGACTTATCACCACGTGAAATAGTTTATGAACTAGATCGCCATATCATTGGACAGGCTGACGCGAAACGGTCCGTTTCGATTGCTTTGCGTAATCGCTGGCGCCGTCAGCAACTCCCTGAAGACATGCGTGAAGAGGTGCTTCCAAAGAATATTTTGATGATCGGACCCACAGGTGTTGGTAAAACCGAAATTTCGCGGCGATTGGCAAAGCTTGCCCATGCGCCCTTTTTGAAAGTTGAAGCCACAAAATTCACTGAAGTCGGGTATGTTGGACGGGATGTCGAACAAATTGTGCGCGATCTTATTGAAATTGCCCTCAACATGGTCCGCGATGATCAGCGGGAACAAGTTGTTGCCAAGGCAGAGCTTGCAGCTGAGGAACGTGTCCTCAATGCATTAGTCGGTGAAAAATCTTCGTCAGATACCCGCCAAAAATTTCGCAAAATGCTGAGAGAAGGCGAGCTCGACGATAAGGAAATAGAGCTTGAGCTCCTTGATACCGGAAGCTCCGGAATGCCTACATTTGATATTCCGGGAATGCCGGGCGCGCAAATGGGCATGCTCAATATCAACGACATGCTGGGTAAGTTAGGCGGTCCGCGGACGAAATCCCGTAAGCTAACTGTCAAGGATAGCTACAAACTCCTGATCGACGAGGAAAGCGATAAGCTGCTGGATGAGGAAGGTGTCGTTCGCGAAGCTATTTCGCTTGTCGAAAATAACGGAATTGTTTTTCTGGATGAGATCGACAAGATCTGTGCACGCAGTGATCGACAAGGGGCGGACGTCAGCCGCGAGGGTGTCCAACGCGATCTGCTGCCCCTTATTGAAGGAACAATTGTCAGCACCAAATACGGGACAATTCGAACCGATCATATCCTTTTTATCGCTTCCGGCGCATTTCATATCGCCAAACCCTCCGATCTTCTGCCGGAACTTCAAGGCAGGCTTCCAATCCGCGTTGAGTTGCGGGCACTGACGAAAGAGGATTTCAAGCGCATTTTAACGGAGCCTGAAGCAAGCCTGATAAAACAGTATGTCGCTTTATTGGAAACAGAAGAAGTTGCTCTCAATTTCAAGGATGACGCCATCGAGGAGATTGCAACCATCTCCGCCGATGTCAACGCAGCTGTGGAGAACATCGGCGCCCGTAGGCTGCACACCGTTCTTGAACGCGTCCTGGAGGAAATCAGCTTTACGGCTTCTGACAAGAGCGGCGTAACAGTAGATATTGACGCCGCTTACGTCCGAGAGCATTTAGGTGAATTGACAACAAACATGGATCTCTCGAAATTTATTCTCTAGGCGCTATATTCACATTGACGCCGGATGGAAATGGTATCCATCCGGTAAAATCCATAAGGAAAAATTCAGGTTCCAGTGAAATTTGCGACCCGTTTTTCTGCCAACGCCTGTCGCCCTTCCGTAAAATCATTGGATTGCAAACAGGCTTTTTGCGCGGCGCGGGCCTTTACCATATCAAGTTCCCCGCGAGCAATGTCGTTTAACGTCTCTTTCATTCCCCTTAAACTCAATGGTGCGAGTGACGATATTGAATCAGCCAATTGGGTTGTCCGCACATCCAATTCTGACGGATCAACCAGATAATCCAAAAAACCGATGGCCTTTAATTCTTCTGCAGACATTTTTTCGCACGCCAGAAAAAACCGTTTCGCTGGACCAAGGCCAAGCCGTGCGACAGCCCGGGCCAGACCCGTTGGTGGGTAATGGATACCAATACGAGCTGGTGGAATAAAGCAGCTCATTCCAGTGACACCAATCCTAAAATCACAAGACATGGCTAAATCCGCACCCCCACCGTAAACACCCCCGTTCAATGCGCAAATCGTCGGAAAAGGAAGAGTTTCAACAATATTCGTCAGCATTTCCAAGGGGTTTTCATCAAAATTATAGCGCCCCAATTCTCCAAGATCAGCGCCAGCGCAAAAGCTCTTCCCGGTTCCGGTGAGGATAGCGACCCGCAAGTCGGCATTATCCGTTTGCTTTTCCAGCGCCTCGCGTAACCCCATCATTGTCGTCGGTGATAGAATATTATGCTGTTCAGGATTATCCAGTCGCACTGTTAGAGTGGTATTTTCAACGTTGATATGAAAAGATGTGCTCATGGTCCGCGGTCCTGCTTTCTTATTATTAAGGTATTCGCTTGACCATATAAGGTTGAAAGAGAATGTACCACGAGAAATGAAATTCGGGTCGATTAAGGTTGAACAGTCATGAGTATGCGTCGTCTTCGAATGGGATTAAACACTATCTTAGGATATCAGAAGCAAGGATTTTTTATTCCATATCGATATGCCGATAGTTTGCCCAGCGCCGGCAATCGCGGTCCGTACAGCCAAATTGACGCATTTATGAAGGAAAAAGAGCCGGAATTCCTCAGCTGCCTGAAATCCCTTGACCAATATAAATCAACATTTTCCGCTTTCGGCCAACAGCCGCCGCCTGCCCCCCGCTGGGAGCAGGACTGGTTTCCCAGGTTAGATGCCGCCGTTGCTTACGGAATAGTTCGCAGCCATCACCCTACCCGCATCATCGAGGTAGGATCCGGGCATTCGACGCGTTTTATGATGCAAGCAATTCAAGATGGGTCTCTTTCAACCAAATTCACGTCCATTGACCCGGCGCCTCGCGCAACCATTGAAACGCTTCCTATCGAAGTTGTACGCGATACTGTGCAGCAAGCACCGATTGATTTATTTTCGGATTTGCGTTCGGGAGATATTCTTTTTATCGACTCCAGCCATATTTCCATGCCTGGGTCAGATGTAGATCTCCTCTTTCTCGAAATCCTGCCGCGCCTCCCTGCTGGTATTCTCATCCATATTCACGATATTTTTCTCCCCGACGATTATCCCGAACATTGGGATTGGCGCGGATATAACGAACAACAGGCAATTGCGCCTTATTTCCTGGGAGGAGGATATGATGTCGTTTTCTCAAGCGCTTATGTTACAAGTCGTATGAAGGCTGTCTTTGACGCATCCTTTATTTCGAAGCTACCAATAAGGGGCGGGGCTGTAGAAACAAGTTTATGGCTACGGAAAAACAAGATCACGGATATATGACTTCTTGTGTGTTCAAATTAAGCGATTAAGGCGCATATTCCGAACATGTGGCAACAAGTAAAAAAAACAATCCTAGGGGATGAAATCCAAGGGCAGCTCCCTGGTCGGGTGAAAGACGCGATTGAGCGTCAACAAACTCAGTCGGAGATATTGATTGCCTGGGTACAGGTATTTATCGTCCTGACCTTTTCGACGCTCTACGGTCTGTCGCCGAAAACTTTTTCATCGGACGCCATGTTCGCACCTGTCCCCTATGCTCTTGCAGCTTATGGCATATTCACATTGTTCCGGCTCGCACTTGCTTATTCCGGCCGGGTTGGGCCGGTATTTCTTTCTCTGTCCGTTGTCGCAGACATGGTTTTGCTGATGTTTCTCATTTGGAGCTTTCATGTCCAGTATGAACAACCGGCGTCTTTCTATCTGAAATCTCCGACTCTTCTGTATGTTTTCATTTTCATTGCCCTTCGTGCCTTGCGTTTTGAGGCAGCCTACGTGTTGTTGGCTGGCGCCTCGGCGGCCATTGGTTGGATGATCCTGCTCGGCTATGCCGTTTTCTTTGATGATGGTATGACCAATGTTACCCGAGATTACGTCGTCTATACGATGTCTCACAAAATACTTCTGGGAGCGGAGTTTGACAAAGTCATTAGTATTGTCGTTGTCACATTAATCTTGGCCCTGGTCATTGTCAGGGGCCGCAAGCTTTTGATAAATTCTGTCGCACAAGCCACGGCAGCCGAAGATTTATCCAGGTTCTTCTCTCCCGAAATTGCCGATCAGATAACCCATTCAGAAGGCTGGATCGAACCTGGTAAAGGGGAAGCACGGACCGCGGCAATTCTACATTGCGATTTACAGGGTTTCACAAAGCTGTCCATGGAAAGGCCGGCCAATGAAGTCATCTCGCTATTGGCGGAGTATCAGTCCCGAATGGTGCCGGTAATTCAACGGCATGGCGGAACCATCGATAAATTCCTCGGGGATGGTATTTTAGCCACCTTTGGCGCAGCCGTATCTACAGATCATTACGCCGCAGATTGTCTTCGGGCGATGGAAGATCTCGTGGATGAAGCCGGGCATTGGTCTCGAGATCGTGAGGAAGAGGGTAAACTCGCCATGACAATTCGGTTCACTTCCGCCGTTGGCCCCATTGTTTTTGGCGCTGTGGGCGATGACAGTAGACTGGAATACACCGTCATTGGAGAGCCGGTAAATCTTGCGGCCAAATTGGACAAACATGCCAAAGATGAAAAGGCCAACGCGGTCACCACGCGCGGCGCTGTCGATGCGGCTCAATTACAGGGCTATCTGCCGCGCGCGCATTTGGAAACACGAAAAAGCCGATCCGTAGAGGGGGTTAGCGGAACAGTGGACCTCGTTATTATATCCCCTTAAATTGCCTGGTATGCTTACTTGTAAGGATCTGCGGCATCACGCAATCCATCCCCCAAGAAATTGAACGCCAGGACAACCAGGATCACCGGTACCACGGGGTAAATCAGCCACGGCGTCGTCGCCACCGCGTTGATATTGGTCGTTTCATTCAACAACACACCCCACGAAGTAATGGGCGGTCGCAATCCGAGGCCTAAGAAGGACAAAGCCGTTTCCCCCAGAATCATACTTGGCACCGCAAGGCTGGCGCTGGCAATCAAATGGCTGGCGAAGGAGGGCAATAAGTGACGTCCGATAATCCGTTGCGGCGGGGCACCCATAAGCTGCGCTGCCGTACAGAAATCCTCTTCCCGAAGCGACAGGAATTTCGATCTTACAGCACGCGCCAAGCCCGGCCAATCAAGCAACCCGAGAATTACTGTCAGCCCAAAGAATACCAGAATGGGCGACCAAGTGACCGGTAGAGCCGCCGATAGTGCAAGCCAAAGCGGCAGTTGCGGAATAGATTTCAATAGCTCTATGGTCCGCTGAATAACATTATCGATCCAGCCGCCATAATATCCCGATATTCCGCCGAGAATAATACCAAGCGTAAAACTGATAATAATTCCGATAAGCCCAATGGTCAGGGAAATCCGCGTTCCATAGATTATCCGCGACAGAATATCCCTGCCTAGCCGATCCGTTCCCAGCCAGAAGAAAGTCGCTCTTTTTTTATCTGCTGCACAAACCAAATGCGACGAGGCATTAAATAGTCCCCAGAATTTATATTCATCCCCGGAACAGAAAAAGCGCAAAGGATAGACCTGTTTATGATTTATCTGATACTCCCTTTTCAGGGTCTCACGGTTGAGCTTTTGTTTATAACCGTAAACAAACGGTCCAACAAATTCCCCTTCATGGAATAAATGAATGGCCTGCGGCGGGGCAAATATAAATTTCGTATTTCTACCATGCAAGTCATAGGGCGCCAGAAACTCGGATATCAAAATCGAAAGGTAAAAAAGCAACAATATAATGCCGCTGATCACCGCCACGCGATGGCGGCGGAACTTCCACCACATCATCTGCCATTGAGACGCCATGTAAAAGCGTTCCTGCTCCGGCGACAGGGCTTCGACTGAATAGGGGTCAAACGGTTCGTCAGAATGCCAATGTTCTAACGGTTGTTCTTTGTTTGAACCGGTAGTGTCCGTCATTTCGTCGCCCCCCCTGACAGTCGAATACGCGGATCCAGAACCGCGAGGAGCACATCCGAGACAAACATGCCAATAACCGTTAATAATGCCAGGAACATCAAAAGTGAACCAGCCATATACTGATCCTGGTTTTGCAATGCTTCAAGCAACAATGGACCGACGGTCGGTAAACTCAAAACCATGCTGACGATCACTGATCCGGAAATAACATCCGGTAAAAGATTACCGATATCAGCAATAAACGGATTGAGCGACATGCGGATTGGATATTTGACCAGAGCTTTTAGTCTCGGCACACCCTTGGCACGTGCAGTGGTCACATATTGTTTTTGCAATTCATCCAGTAAATTTGCCCGCAATCGCCTAATCATGGACGCTGTGCCACTCGTTCCAATGACGATAACCGGAATCAACATATGATCCATGATTGACAGGGCTTTATCAAATGACCATGGCTGATCGACATACTTGTCATCCATAAGCCCGCCAATGGAAATGCCAAAATACACATTTGCATAATACAGAAGCACCATGGCCAGCAAAAAGTTGGGCGTCGCCAGTCCCAGATAGCCGACAAGCGTAAATCCGTAGTCGCCAATGGAATATTGCCGCGTTGCCGAATATACCCCGATGGGAAAGGCGACAATATAAATGAAGACAATCGTCGAGAAATTGATCAGGAAAGATAAACCAAGCCGATCGCCGATAACTTCTCGCACCGGCAGATCATATGCGAAAGATTGACCCCAGTCTCCCTGTATCATACCTGAAAAACCATTCGGGCCGGGCCAGAACCCCATCCAGATGGCATATTGTTCTATGAGTGGTTTATCTAGCGAATATTGCTCCCTGTAAAAGGCTATTTTCGCGAGGGCAGAGGCCGATTCACCTTGCGATTTTAGTTCTTCGAGCTGATTAGACAGATAGTCGCCCGGCGGCAACTGAATGATAATAAACGTCAGAATACTGATTACCAACAAGGTCGGTATCATAACCAGTACTCTGTGTACAAAGTAAGTAAACATTCAGCCCCGCTCTATGAGGTGCCGACTTCGTGTCGGTTCAACCCCGCTCCCCATTTGCATTTTTCACTTAAAACGATGCCATCGTCAACAAATCGTCGGCAATCGGCGTAAAGTTATTTATTTTCTTATCAAAATTGCTGCTATTCAAACCCGCTTGCATTCAAATTATTTATCGAACCAAAATAGATCCGGATGATAGATCCCGAACTGCGCCCCTGGATTCCAGTTAAAAATTGCTTCTTCGGGAACGTTCTTGAGCGTGTTCTTGACAATGATAGGCTGCAAAATAGCGCCAACGATACCAATGGTGAATTGCTGCTCTGCATGAATATCGAGCATTTCCCGCCAAATCGCCGCCTTCTCTTCCGTATCAGTAGATTTCAGCCATTTGTCATAGAGGTCATATAAGAGGATGGCTTCGGGTATGTCGATGGGCTCACCGGACTTACCCTTTGTTTCGTGATACTGGCCCCATTTCGGCCATTGATAGCTGATCTGATTGGTCGGCGCCCGTGTGGCTGGGCTGGATGCCGCGTTGGGAATGCCATTTTCAAACCCGGCCCAGACCGACATCACGGTTTCACCAGAGAAGATACGATTGCGAAATACTGCGCGTTGCGATGGCTTGGTAAATACGGAGATACCTATTTCCTGCCACGCTTCATTTACCAGCTCAAGAATATCCGATTGCTCTGTGGTCTCGCCGGCTGTTTCTATAACGATGACAAATTTCTCGCCATCTGGAAGAAGCCGATGGCCGTCTTCATCGCGATCCGTCAGTCCCATCTCGTCGAGTAACTCATTTGCCATATCCGGATCATATTCCGCCCATTTGGTGCGTAATTCTTCAGTATAGAAGTCACTTTGTTCCTGAACCGCATTATTCCCCTCAACTGCCAAGCCGAAGAACAGAGTATCATTGATTTCTTCACGGTCGATGGCCAGAGACAGCGCCCGCCGGAACCTCACGTCGCGCATATACCCGCGCCACATCTCACTCTCTGCATTGAGATTTGGGAATAGTACGAAATGAGAGCCACGAACAGTCGGCCAAAGCAAAGTCTTGTAATTTGACCGCTCTTCGTTTTCTTTCAGAAATGTTGCATCCTGAAGCTGTATGCCTCGAGCCTGCAAATCCGTGTCCCCTGACGCCGCTTTAGCGGAAATCAACTTTCCTTCCGATACATTGAATATGAGTTCATCAATATAGGGCAGCTGGCGACCTTCTGTATCAACCCTGTGAAAATAAGGATTTCTTTCACCCACAAAGCGCGTTGCCGGCGACGCTGTTGTGTTGCGCCATGGTTGTAATGTCGGCAGGTTGGGATTGTCAAACTTGTACAGGTTGTCGTTACGATTATGTTCCGATGCCCAGGACTTCATTTTGATCTTTTGGATTTTATTAAGCTTGGAAACATCAATATATTTCTCATGAAATCTTTTCAGATAGTGAGCCGGGCTATAAATCAGCAGAGGCGAGGCGCCCGCCAGAAGCGGTAAAAAATTCGGATTTGGTGCCTCCCATGTATAGATAACCGTTTGCGCATCCGGAAACTCGACTTTCGGCAACTTCCCGCCTACCAAAAGCTCTGCCGGGGGGCCTGCAGGGAACAGCTTCATGTTGCCTGCGACATCCTCCCACCAATATCTAAAGTCTTCTGACGTAAAGGGAGCACCGTCCGACCATTTGTGACCGGCCCGGAGTTTCAGTGTAAACTTCCGGCCTTCCGTCACTTCAAATGATTCCAAAATATCGGCCTCAAGTTCTAAGTCCACTGTATATCCAACAAGACGTGCATAGCCATAAACAAACATCAGTTTGACATCTGATGGATTACCGATCAGCGTATGCAGGCGGCCTCCATATTTTCCCAATTCCTGGCCTTCTCCAGGCTCAACAACAAGTGGCACTGAGGGTAGTCTTTCGGCAACGGGCGAAAGTTCGCCTTTCGCCACCGCGGGCTTGAAAAAAGGAACTTCGGTTGCATGCACCTGACTCCAGACCAATAGCACAAGAGCACCTGCTACTAAATTCATCCCTTGCTTCAAAAATCCTGACATCAAAGCCTTAACTCCTTCGCGTCTGTTTCTTCGCTTACGCGGACATAATGTCCTTCTCCAATATCCATCATGACCGGACTACTGCTCGTATTCACGGTAAAAGGTTGTGGCCATAATTCCGGGTTCGATGCCTTCTCCTCAACCAAATGGGAAAAATCCAGCCTTCTGTTTGGATCCGGTTCCGGGACAGCCGCAAGAAGTCGCTTGGTATAGGGATGTACCGGGTTTTTAAATAATACATCCTTCGGCGCCGTCTCGACCAGTCGGCCTTTACACATCACGGCAATTCGATCTGCAATGTAATCAACCACCGCCAGATTATGCGAGATAAACAAATATGTCAGCCCCAACTCTTTCTGGAGATCTTTCAGTAGATTCAAAATTTGCGCTTGAATGGATACATCCAACGCCGACACCGGTTCATCGCATATAAGCAAATCGGGTTTCAAAGCGAGAGATCGGGCAATCCCAATGCGTTGCCGTTGTCCACCCGAAAAAGAATGCGGATAGCGCCGTAAAAATCGAATGTCTAATCCCACCAGGGTCATCAATTCTTTCACTGTTTCTTCGCGTTCCGTAACGGTTCCCACGTTATGGATGACCAGTGGTTCCGAAATGATATCAAATACCGTCATACGCGGATTTAACGATGAAAAGGGGTCCTGAAAGATAAACTGGACCTTGTTTCTATAATCAAACAGCTCTTCGCCTTTTAGCGCCAGGACATCAACGTCCCGTCCACGGTCATTATAAGTCACCGATCCGTCGCTTGCCGACAAGGCCCTCAAAATCAGCTTGGACAAAGTCGTTTTGCCACAACCGGACTCACCGACAAGACCGAGACATTCGCCAGGGCGAATAAAAAAGCTAACATTATCCACCGCAAGAATCTCACCACCGGGTTTGGAACCAAATAACGTGGATTTCCGCGTCGTAAAGGTTTTAGACAAATTCCGAACATCCAAAATCGGACTCTCATCGCCGCTTATAATCTCGCGGGGGTTGGCTTGCTCAAGAAAGCGACTGTTTTTGTCGCGCTTGATTTCACGAATTGGCGTCAGACGTTCTCCCGGTTTCATGTTAAACCTCGGGATGGCCCGCATAAGCGCTTTGAGATAGGGATGCTCCGGCGCGGCAAAGATATCGTCAAGGGTCCCTTGTTCCATGATCTTACCATGATACATGACAACAATTTCATCAGCCATGCTTGCGACGACTCCAAGGTCGTGGGTAATCATCAAAATGGCCATGCCAAGCTGTTTCTGCAGACCCTGCATCAAATCCAGTATCTGCGCCTGTATAGTCACATCCAGCGCCGTGGTTGGTTCATCGGCAATCAGGAGGGCTGGCTTACAGATCATTGCCATCGCAATCATTGCCCGCTGGCGTAACCCGCCTGATAGTTCAAATGGATAGGTGTGCAGCGCTCCTTCCGGATCAGGAAAACCGACCAGTCGCAACATATCAATCGTAATTTGCTGGCCTTCTTCCTTGGTTTTCTCATGATGAAGATGCAGAGCTTCGGATATCTGATCACCAATCGTATGCAGCGGCGACAGGGATGTCATTGGCTCCTGAAAGATGATCGAGATACGTCCACCACGGATATTTCGCATTTCCTTGCTATCAGGCTTCAACTTCGCGATATCGTAGAAAACACCTGGTTTTTCAGGATCGAAAAACAAAATTTCGCCGCCGGTAATATGTGCGGGCTTGGGCAGAATAGACATAATAGCCTGACTGATAACCGATTTTCCGGAGCCAGACTCGCCAACCAGCGCAACTGTTTTTCCTTCCGGGACTCGAAAACTCACCCCTTCGACAGCCTTGATAACACCCTCTGCTACCCGGAACTCGACTTTTAAATCTCTGACGAGGAGAACATTTGCCATTAACTAAAGGTCCCTTTGACGTAGAACGGGTTTTCTGGAGAACCGGATATTCGCAGCGCCCGTAAATTGCGGATCGTCGATGCATCAAAAACAACCCCGTTCATGGACGCAGCCACATGGGCCAGCTTCACCAGTTCATCAAATTCTGAAATTGTTGAATCAATACCCAATCCCAAACCCTTGCCTTTCAATTTGAGATGCATCCAACCCGCTTCCCGATCACGACGCGTCGAGTAATAGCTAAGTTTGAAGCCTCCCAACTCCTCCCATTTGATAGCCCTGTTAATGGGGCCGATCATGTTTATTCCAATTTGATTGACCTCTAATCGGGTCAATTGTCGGATTATTGCCCGCACTCCATAGCAAAAAAACAATACTGCCAGAAATGCCAACAAATAAACAATGACAGAAGAAGGGTTTAACAACAAGAGCGGAACTGATGTTAAAGCAAGTCCGAATAACGCCCGGAAATAACTCCCAAGCAAGTCTTGAAAGGAATAGGCAAAAACTTTCATCGGTCAGCTATTATCATCGGCAGGCTCCGCTTCTACTTTAGGCAGAATAATATCTTCCGAGATTTCATCGATCAGAGCAATTGCCGCCGGTAAGGGAATCCATCTGACACTAGAATGATTGCATAAAAATGACATGAGCTGATAAATTTGCGCCCATACCTCTTCATCATGCACCAAATGATGGGTCAGCAAACCGGTCGGTTCTCGTGGATCTGCGCGACCGGTTCTCCGCGCAATCAAATGTTCCAGAACCATCGTCAAAATCTGGTCTGTTTCAAGGGAGCTGCGACTCCCACGCCAATCTATAGGATCAACATGGGCATTGATTTCCACCATACCGGCTACTGGCACCGCCTTGGACCGTTGTTTATATCTCGAAAGCCCAATATACCCCAATTTGGGTAACTGTTGAAGCACCTTGTCATCAATTCTATTCCAAGGAGGCACAAAGAACGGTAAAAATTGATCACCAAATAGCTGGCTCAGAATGCTTTGGCCGTTTTGAAGATCGGCCTCCATTTCCACAATTGGCCTGATGTTGGAAAATTCCGATTTTTTTTCTTTTGGATCCGCATAGTTGTGATGATGAAACCCATGCTGCAGGATAAAACAATCCGGTACGTGATCTGTCAGGGTCGAATCAACGGCTTCCGGTATGACCGCCAGTGCCAGCGGAATATTAAAATGATCTCGAAGACTGATCAGGCGGTCGAGGGCCGGCGAGGGCGCCACGAGATCATCATCCCGCCACCAGAATGTCGCCAAGCGCTTCTCTGACGTCCATAAATCAAGTTCAGCAGTGAGGTCCTGCCAGCTGGTCACGTAATATCTCCGGTCCATTTCCTGATTAAATCAACGGAATTTGCCCCACCATCTGTATTGATGTGAGCTGTCGCCGGTGGCCCGGCAAGTGCATCTTCAACTTTTACCGCAAGAATTTCAGCGGTCAGGCCATTTTCGTCGGCGATCTGCAACACCCCTTTCTGTGCCAGCAACCGGGCCCGCAAGGTTTGCTCGGTTTCAAGACCACCGGCATATGGGACAATAACCGCCCGACATTTCGCATAGAGGACCTCCATGACCGTATTATAGCCGCCCTGACTGATGGACAGGGTGCAATTCATCAACAAAGTCGTGAAATCTTTTCGCGCCCGCTCGACAATGACGCCGTCCGGCGCCAAGGCCAACAACTCCTCAAAAATGCTGTCTTCAACGGTTGCACCAACCATCATCCGCCATGTCATATTTCTGGCCGATGTCAATGCGCGTGCTTTCATGGCTGTCTTCAACAAATCAGTCCCCACTGCACCGCCGCCGCTGGAAACTATTACTTCGCCGTCCCCTGGTGCTCCCGCTGGGCCTTTGACGCCCGTCCGATCCACCACATATCCTGTATAGAACAATCGATCCTGAATTCGGCTGGTATGCGGAAAAGTTTGATCGAGGGAGATCAAGTCCGGATCTCCGTGAACCAGAACATAATTGAAATAGGTTTCAACCAGAGACAGCATTTCATCATTCCGACCGGGCTTGTTCTGCGCAACAAGGATATCTCTGACGGAAGAAATGATCAGCGGCGGGCGGTCGGCAGCTTTAGCAGCGTCGAGAAGAGGCAACAGCTCAAACCTCATCTGACGGCGACCAAAGGGGAACAACTCAAACATCAGGATATCTGGCTTAACCTCCCGCCAAAGATCAAGCAGGATACCTGCCCGCTTTTGCCGCCAGTCATCATCGATCTGCTCCCCATCTTCATCTACCAGCACTTTGAAAAACAAATCTGTCGCCCGGGTCGCTGGCAGCTGTACTAGTCGGGCGCCTCCCATATCGATATCAATCTTGTGGCCGCCGGATACCACCGTGACGTCAAAACCCGCCCTTACCATATTGCGAGTGAGAGTGGCTGCCCGACGTAAATGACCAATTCCCAGAAGGTGCTGGACATAAAAAAGTACTTTCTTCGGGGAAGACATATCGGTTATTTGCTTTCCAGATTAATATTAATACGCTCGGGGCGGATAACCCCTGTCTCTTCCAGAGTAAAAAGATGCCCTGCAGACCAGTTAAACTCAACTGGTAATTCTTCGGTCATATCCCAATCATAGGCGAGGGACTGGGCTGCGCGGATGACGCCTTTATGCGTGACTGCAATCGTGTCGCCCTCAAGGTTCTTCAGCCAGGGTTTGAGACGCGCAACAACCATTGCCGGAGATTCTCCGCCCGGAGGTGTCATATGACACCCTCGCGCTTCAATTTCGGCCATATCCGACCCATAAAGTTGCCGGAGTTCCGAGATGGTCCTGCCTTCCCATTTACCCCAATCCATTTCAATCAGGGCCGGTTCTTGTCGAATCAATCGCGCGCCGAGCAATTGCGCCGTTTCCCGGGTGCGGCCAAGTGGGCTGACCGACCAAGCATAATCCTTAAACTCATTGGGTATAGCGCATTTTTTCAAATGCCTGATCCCATCCTCGCATAAGGGAATATCCCGTCGGCCTTGAAGCTTTTTCTCAAGGTTCCATTGCGTTTTGCCATGTCGAATAAACAGGATACGCTTCATTTCAGCACTTTCCCAATATAGTGCTTCAGGGTTTTGGCTGCCTTTTCCAGACCGCGCTCTGATCGCACAAACTGATGTGCAGCTTCGGACATTTTCCCGCGAACAGATAAAGAAGCCAGTAAAAAATCCACTGCCTCGGCAAACGCCCCAAAATCCCCCTCTTCTGTCAGCAAACCTGTCTGCCCGTCTTTCACCACATCCGGAACCCCTCTTATTTTACCGGCCACAACCGGCAGCCCGCACACTTGCGCTTCCAAAAACGCCATTCCATAGGCTTCGCCATGGGCAGGCCATACATAGACATCGGCAAATCTGTATACCGCAGGTAATATTGATGACGGTTGTTGCCCTAAATAGACAATTCTATCCACGAAAGGCGATAGCAACTTTTCGATATCTTCACGGCGATCCCCATCGCCTACGATCAGCAGCTGCCAGTCATCCGTCTTGAGCAACGGCAGCATCAATCCTATCTGCTCATAGGACATAAACTTATCACCGCTCCGCATCATAGCGACCGCAAGCAAGTTCTTTTTATCCCGCTGACCTCCAGCTGCGACCACGAGGTCTTCAACCCTCACATTTTCATTTGCCTCTGTAAGAAAGGCTTCTGTGTCAAGAAACGGCGGTAGGAATACCAATTGACTATCATCGGCAATAAGCGACTTGAGACAAGCACCGTCCAGATTTGTCATGTGAAACACACAGGCCGCCTGAGTAATTGCCCTGGCCGCCGCATCATAGCCCGGCTTCCACGGTCCATTTGCCTGTTTCGGGGCGTGACTGGCTTCGGCAATAAAATATGGGATGTTCAATTTTTCACAGACATATGGTCCGATCCAATCCGGGGATTTGTGATAAACATGGTAGGTGAACCAGCCTTCGGGCATTTGCGCTGGATCTGCCCGCCATGCCGTAACTAGTCTTTCGGCTTCAACGCGCCCCTTACGTTCATTGCCCGCCTGGATCGCTGCGTCTCCTGATGTCTCCAGGCTGCGTAGGCGGGAAACAAGTTCAAGATCAAAGCCGGCATTTTCCAGTGCCTTCCAAAGCAATCTGCCCATCCGACGATCGCCGGACGGGGTTGGGTGATCCGGTGGTTTCATGGGGGCATAAAATGCAAGCTTCACAAGGCGCCTCCCAGTTTATCCGCCAGCTTTCCAATCCATTTGCCGGCATCAAATTGCGCCCTTAATTTCATGTTGCCCGCCACTGCAAGTTTTTCCCGCAGCTGCGGATCGCGGCAAAATTGAAGTATGGCGGCGGTCAATGCAGCTGGCGTCCGCTCCGGCACCAGCAAGCCCGTTTCATTTTCAATAATAAGTTCCGAAATCGCCGATACATCTGTCGCAATAACCGGTAGCCGCTGGCTTTGCGCCTCCATCAATACATTGGGCAGACCGTCACGATCTCCATCTTCAGCTATTCGGCTCGCCAGCACAAAAATATCAGCGGCCTGCAACGCCAGCAGGACATCTTTCTGCGCCAGGGCACCACGCCATTGAACCCGGTCGGCAATTCCTAAATCAGCTGCTTGAGCTTTGAGCTGCGGCAGCAACGGACCTCCACCAATATGTGAAAAAGTCCAGTTTACTTCGGGCGGAAGTGCTGCCAAGGCGGTCAGCAGATCATCATATCCTTTTTTTATGACGGCGCGCCCGACTGACAGGAGCCTGACAGGATCAGCCACTTCTGACCCATTCCGCGTGAATTCACGCATTTCAAATTCCGCAAACCGAGATAAATCCAGCCCGTGATACATCAACTCGACTTTCGCCCCATCGCGGGCAAGGCCCGACAGATATTTCGTATTCACCGACGTGCAGGTTACCAGCCATTGTAAATCATCCAGTTTTTCCCGCAGTTCCCATTCCGGTGAAGTCCAGATATCCTTTGCATGGGCAGAACAGCTCCAGCGCAGATCCCGTATCATCGCGGCATATCTGGCAACAGATGCCGGAGTATGCAAAAAATGCGCATAAATCTGGGAGACTGTCTGTGGCAATTCGGCCGCCAATACCAGAGCTTGTCCGAATCTGCGTATTCTGTTGGGCGTCCGGTCTCGCCTCAAATCTTTCAACCATGTTTTTTTTGCCTGCTTATATCCGGGATAGTGTCGAACAACCTGCCAGGCCCTAAAAATCCGGATCGGCTCCTGATATAAATATTCCGGCAGATAATTCACAGGCGCCGCAATCTCATCATGGATAGGGTGGGTCTTGGTATCCGTCGGGTGGCGCAACGATATAAGCTGTAAATTTACACCGCGCTTCTGCAAAGCAAGCAGCTCCTGTGCAATAAATGTCTCTGAGAGGCGTGGATAGCCTTTTAAAACAACAGCGACTACCGGTAGTTTCTGATCATGCACAGATTTTATTTTCCCAAGATTATAAGAATTCCGAACAGTCTTTGTTAAGGGCTCGCACGTGGAATATCAACAAACAATCCGAATGCGGCATCAAGGATTGGCTTTTGTTTCCCGATCCCCATCCTGCCGCAAAGCAAATTTCCTTCTTGCGGCAAGGGCCGAAACTGTGAAAAACTAGGCGAAATATATTATCATTCTTCTGAAGTGATAATTGAAGTAGGCAGCCGGGCGATCATTTATGGAACACAGTATTTATAAGTATATTCTGCAGCATAGCAAAAAGCAGCAAGTCATACTTACGATAATGGCCATTCTGTCCTTTCCTTTTCTTTATGTTTATTTGCAGATACCAGCAATTATTATTGATAAAGCCATTTCAGCCAAAGACATCTCTTACCCAGTGGAATATTTCGGCTTCGAAATAGATCAGCTTGCCTATCTGTATATGATGGTCGGGGTTTTTCTGTTGCTCGTGATCATTAATCAGGGCTTCAAATATATTATAAATGTATACCAGGGAATCTCGGGGGAGCGCATGCTACGCCGTCTGAGGTTCCAGCTCTATAGTCGGATCCTGCGATTCCCGATGCCCACATTTAAAAAGAAAAGTCCTGGTGAAATCATTCCAATGATTACGGCGGAAGTCGAACCATTGGGAGGATTTATTGGCGAGGCCTTTGCGGTTCCGATTTTTCAGGGCGGATATCTGCTGGTTATCATCAGTTTCCTGATTATCCAGAACTGGATTATGGCTGTCGCTGCAATTGCCCTTTACCCGCTACAAGCCTATTTTATTCCCAAGTTACAGAAAAAAGTTAATTTATTGGGAAAACAGCGCGTCAAGCTGGTTCGTGTTCTATCGGATCAAATCGGCGAAACGGTGAACGGAGCGGAAGAGGTTCATTCCCACGATGGTTCCAACTTTCTAAGAGCCCGTTTTTCAAACCAGCTGGACAGCATTTATACCGTCCGCTATCGCATTTACATCCTGAAGTTTATTGTCAAATTCCTGAACAATTTCATTCAGCAGCTTGGCCCCTTTTTCTTCTACGGGATCGGCGGCACCATGGTCATCAACGGTACTTTGGAAATTGGTGTTCTGGTTGCGGCCATCGGCGCACACAAGGAAATGGCGGCCCCCTGGAAAGAACTGCTGGCCTATTACCAGCGGCGTGAAGATGCCCGGATAAAATATGAACAGGTTGTCGAACAGTTTGAGCCCGCTGGCATGCGCGATGAAAGCAATCAGCTGGAGGAGCCAGAGGTTCTTCCGACACTTGATGGTGAAATGGTCGGCAGCAATATTGTCCTTGCCGATGACACTGGTTCCACATTACTGGAAGGCCTGAATGTTCGATTTGGCCTCAAGGAACGTGTCGCAATTGTCGGTCCGGCCGGATCCGGACGTGAAGCCCTCACACGGGTGCTGGCCAGAATCATTGACCCCGATAGAGGTAATTTGACAGCTGGCAGCATCGATTTAACCCAAGCCCCCGAAGCAATTGTCGGACGCCGCTTTGCCTATGTGGGGCAGCATGGATATGTCTTCAATTCGACTTTGGGCGACAATCTTTTCTTCGGCTTGAAACATCGCCCGCTTCAGGAAAGCACCTATGAAGGCGCGGACAAAGCGCGACGAGAATTATATATTTCTGAAGCCAAGCTCACCGGGAATTCCGTTGATGATATGAACGCCAACTGGCTGGACTATGATCTTGCCTGCGTCAAAGATTCACACAGTCTCGACGTCCGCGCCCTGGATGTGTTGGCCATGGTGGATCTGAGTGAGGATGTATATCAACTGGGATTGCGCAGCGCCATCGATCCGTTGGAATTCCCTGAAGCTGCGGAACTTATTCTCGCAGCTCGACGGCGCTTTTTCGAAAAGATTGAAAGCGACCCAAGTCTCAAGAATATGATCGAGGCATTTGAGCGGGATAGTTACAATACCAATGCGACCTTGGCTGAAAATCTCCTTTTCGGCACACCGGTCGGAACAGCTTTCGATTTGGATCGCATGGCGGAAAATTCCTATGTTCAGAAAATTATTGAAGACGCGGACCTAACCGAAACCTTCTTGCGTATGGGGTATCAAGTTGCATCTCTGATGGTCGAACTATTTGCCGGTTTGCCACCGGATCATGAATTCTTCCAGCTTTATGGTTTTATTTCCTCTGACGATTTGCCGGAATATCAAGCCATGAACAGCCGCATCGATTGGGATCATCTTGACCAACTACGGGAAGAAGACCGACTGAGATTTATGTCGCTACCCTTTAAGGTGATTCCGTCTCGCCATCGCCTTGGCGTATTGACAGATGATATTCAGGAAAAAATCGTCAAGGCACGACATCAGTTTGCTGAAAACCTGCCGGACGAGCTGAAAGGCAGCGTCGCCTTCTTCAATGCCGATACTTATAGTGCCGCCACTAACCTGCAGGACAATATCCTGTTTGGTAAAATTTCCTTTGGCTACGCACAGGCCGCAGAGAAGATTGGCGCAGTTCTGGCCACCGTCGTGGAAGAAATGGATTTGAAACGGACAATTAGCGCCGTCGGCCTGAATTTCAGTGTTGGCACTGCTGGTGCGCGCCTGAGTGCTGTACAGCGACAGAAACTTTGTCTGGCACGGGCGATCATCAAACACCCGGATATGCTTATCCTAAATCAGGCAACCTCCTCTTTTGATGCGGCGACCGAACAACGCCTTATGAAAAACATATTGCAAGAGTTTAAAGGGCGCGGATTGGTCTGGTCATTGGATCATGCGGATAAAACAATGAATTTTGATCAAGTATTGGTATTGAAAAGTGGCAAGATCCAGGAAATGGGATCCCCAGAAAAATTATTTCCAGGCGGCGTAGAATCAGATGAAATGCTGTCGAATGCATAAAATTAAAGGAGATCTTCGATGAGCCTTAAAGAAGAAGTTGAAATCCTGCGGCAAATCCCTTTATTTGCGAAAATTGAGCCGTCAAAAATCAAATTACTCGCCTTCACTTCTGAACGGCTGACTTTCCAGCCTGGCGACCTGGTCTGTAAACAAGGCGACAATGGCGATGCCGCGTATTTTATTATGGCCGGAAGCGCTGATGTCATTGTCGATACGCCGTCGGGCCCTCTCACCGTTGCGACCTTGAGTAAAAATGACGTGGTCGGTGAAATTGCCATTTTGATCGATATCCCGCGGACCGCAACAATCCAGGCGGCAACAGAGCTGACAACTTTGAAAATTACCAAAGACGTGTTTTTCCGGATGGTTACCGAATTTCCGGAAATGGCCGTTGAAATGATGCGGGTTTTGGCGGAAAGACTGGTCCGCACCACAGCCGAACTCCAAAAAGCCAAGGAAAACAATGGCTCCTGATCAGCAAGACACTTGACCATGCTGCAGGAGCCGCATATGCAGAGCTCCTAATTGTTTTCAGGGTGGATATGAGATGAAGATTGGCGTTCCGAAAGAAATCAAGCCTCAGGAAGGTCGTGTTGCCTTACTCCCGGAGCAGGTTGAGAATCTAACCGGCGACGGAGAGGAGGTTTTTGTTCAAAAAGATGCGGGACTGTTATCGGGGATTTCCGATCAGGATTATTCGGCCGCAGGTGCCACCATATGCCAAACCGCTGCAGAGATATTCGAGGCAGCCGAGCTGATTGTGAAGGTAAAAGAAATTCTGCCCGCGGAATTCGATCTTCTGCAAAAACATCATATTCTTCTCACCAACATCCATTCAGCCAACGACCGCCCGCAGCTGGACCAGCTTCTGAAAGTCGGACTGACGGCCATTGCCGCAGAAGATACCCATCAGTTCGGCTCTCCCAATTGCCCGCTTGCCGGCGAGGTTGGAGCATTTGAAGGCGTGCGCTTATCTCTGGCACATCACGGCGGAACCGGGCGTCATTTCATGTCTCATTTTGGTGCCCCTGTCTCCAAGGCAATTGTTCTGGGTCTTGGGCATGTGGGCCGTGGCGCCCTCAGGACGCTTCTTTCCCTCGGTGTGGAAGTGGTTGGCTTGGACATTAATCCCGGGGCCCGCAAGCAGGCCAGTCTGGATTGGCACAATGCGCATTTTCGCGCCGACGATATTGCCAACCTACATGACTATCTCGGTGCAGCGGACATGATCTTCAACTGCGTCATGTGGCCAAAACATCGCAACGATCATCTGATCCATCGTAGCGACCTGGCGCGGCTCAAGCCTACGGCCGTTATTGTCGATATTTCCTGCGATGAGGGCGGGGCCATTGAGACAAGTCGGCCAACCAGCTGGCAGGATCCAGTATATGTTGAAGATGGCATTCGCCATTTCTGTGTCGATAATATACCGGGTGCTGTTCCCATTTCATCCTCCGCCGGATACGCCAGCGCCCTGCTGCCCCATATCAAATCCATTGCGAAACATGGCGTTCTGGAAGCCTGCCGCCGCGATCTCTGGCTCGCGCAGGGTTTGAACTGTGTTGACGGTATCCTGACATTGGAAGAAGCGGCCCGGGTTCAAGGCCGCGATTTCACGCCGGCGGCAGAAATCCTCAATAAATAGGAAATTATACAAGGACATCATGACCAATTGGCTGTCGGCCCTATCCATCTACCGCGATACCCGTATCCTTGCCATCACTTTTCTCGGGTTTTCGTCGGGTGTGCCGCTGCTCCTCTCCGGCAGCATACTGCAAGCTTGGCTGACGCAAGAAGATGTTGATCTTACGTCCATTGGTTTGTTCTCTCTGGTCGGATTGCCTTATACACTGAAATTCCTGTGGGCTCCGCTTATTGACAATTTGCGAATTCCGCTTCTGGACAAATTATTGGGGCGTCGTCGAAGCTGGCTTGTTTTTTTGCAAGTCTGCCTTATCGGCGCAACAGTTTTCCTGGCATTCAGCAATCCCAAGGCGGACCTTCTGCAGGTGGCCGTCGCTGCCCTCATCGTTGCTTTCGCATCTGCCTCTTACGATATTATTGTCGATGCATTTCGGATCGAGATTTGCGACGATAAAAATATGGCAGCAGGCGCGGCAACTTATGTATATGGGTACCGGGTTGCCATGTGGTTGACCGGTTTCAGCAGCTTCTTTATCGCCGCTTATTTTGGTTGGAGCGTCAGCTATTTGGTCATGTCCGGCTTCATTCTTGTTGGCACGGTTACGGCGTTGCTAACGCGTGAACCCGTTACTCAAGCGCAATCTCACCAACCGGAGCAGTTTCAAAATCGCCAAGATTACCGCCAATGGCTGGAACAATCGGTGATCGCGCCTTTTCTGGATTTCATGCGCAAGCCCCACTGGTTGGTCATTATCCTTTTCACAATCCTTTATAAATTCGGCGATAGCCTAGCAGGCGCGATGACGAATCCATTCTATATTCAAACCGGATTCTCGCTTACAGAAATTGCGGAGATCGTAAAGACCTTTGGCACCGTCGCCACTTTCATCGGGCTGTTTTTTGGCGGATGGCTCCTTGCGGCAACGACAATGTACAAATCGCTCTGGATATGCGGTCTGCTGCAAATGTTTTCCAATTTACTCTTCGCGGCGCAAGCCAGCATTGGACATGATCTCGCGTTTCTTGCCATCACAATTGGCATAGAAAATATAGCGGGCGGGATGGGAACAGCGGTCTTCGTTGCATATCTGTCCAGTCTTTGTAATATATCCTATACCGCAACCCAGTATGCCTTGCTCACGTCGTTGACAGCTGTGGCGCGTACGGTGTTGGTGGCGCCTGCAGGGTGGCTGGCGGATCAGGTTGGCTGGTTCGAATTTTTTCTGGTTACGACTGCTGCGGCGATCCCGGGACTGGTTTTACTTTGGTGGTTATCCCGAATACAGCCAGCACCAAAAAAACAAGAGGCATCCCAAATGTCCGTGGAGTAAAAATGAATATAGCAAACCTACTACAACGAACAGCCCGAACCTATCCGGATTTGCCAGCGCTTGCTCATGGGCAAGACATTACCGCCACGTATCATCAATTCGATGAAGAATCCGCGGCTTTAGCCGGTGTCTTGCGAAATGATATGGGATTGCAGGCGGGTGATCGTGTAGCCCTGATCATGAAAAATCATCCAGAATACTGGATCGCTTTATTCGCAATATGGCGTGCCGGTCTTGTTGCCGTTCCCGTCAATGCAAAACTTCATATCAATGAATTTCGCTATATTCTGGAAAATTCCGACAGCCGGTTGTGTTTTGCGACAGCCGAACTTGGCGACCAATTGCAACCGCTTATTGACGAACTGCCAGACCTAGAAAGGGTTCTTTGCATTCAGGAGCAGGGTTATCAAAACTTGAAACTTGGGCCCGCTTTACCACTTCAATCCGTCAGGCCCGATGACCTTGCCTGGCTTTTTTACACGTCAGGAACAACGGGGAAGCCAAAGGGCGCAATGATCAGCCACCGCAACCTTCTCGTTGCGACCTTAAGCTATTTTGCGGATATCACGTCCTTAAGTCCCGGTGATGCCGTAATTCATGCAGCACCCCAGACTCATGGGTCTGGCCTGTACGGCCTGCCGCTGGTTGCCAAAGCCGGAATACAGGTCACGCCTGTAAGTGGCGGCTTCGATCCGGCCGAAACGCTGGATTTGATCGCTCATTTCCCCAATTCCTGCTTTTTCTTTGCCCCGACGATGGTACATCGCCTGATCGCCAGCCCGGCATTTGCAAGCGCGGATACCAGCAATTTAAAGCTTATTGTTTATGGCGGTGGCCCTATGTATGAAGCGGATATTCGCCAAGCAATCGAGGCAATTGGGCCAAAATTTGCGCAGATTTACGGACAAGGCGAAGCTCCGATGACAATCACCGGATTGTCTTCCTCTCTCATCGAAAACGATACGCATCCCAGAAGAAGTGAAATCCTTGCCTCGGTTGGCACCGAAAGAACAGATGTTGAGGTGCAAATCTTTGATCAGGATGACAATCCGCTCCCGACTGGTGAGATCGGCGAAATTGTTGTCCGTGGTGACGTTGTAATGCTTGGATATTGGAAAAACCAGGAAGCGACGGACGAGACATTACGCGGCGGGTGGCTTCATACAGGCGACATGGGATGTTTCGACGAAGAGGGTTTTCTGACATTGAAAGACCGATCCAAGGATATGATAATATCCGGCGGTACCAACATTTATCCACGTGAAATAGAAGAAGCGCTGCTGACCTACCCGTTAGTCGAGGAAGTGTCCGTTATCGGTCGACCGCATAGTGATTGGGGAGAAGAAGTTGTAGCTTTCGTCGTGTGCGCAAATGCAGCACAAATTGAGCCCCGCGACCTCGATAGCCATTGTATTCAACACATCGCCCGTTTCAAACGTCCGAAGGAATATTTCTTTGTGAAAGATCTCCCTAAAAATAATTATGGGAAAGTACTCAAAACTGAACTTCGTGAGAGATTGAAAATCAAAAATTAAAAGGGATTGTCAGATCCGCACCAATCTATAGAATAGCCGGCCACATCTTTCCCTCCTGTATCGTCCAGATTTGCCGGACTCTCACTCATGAATCAAAAACCAGTTATTGCCGCGCGTGGTTTGAAAAAGAAATATGGGGACACTGAAGTCGTCAAAGGAATTGATTTTTCTGTCGACGCTGCGCAATGCTTCGGTTTGCTTGGCCCAAATGGCGCTGGGAAATCGACAACCATGCGGATGATTATGGGCTTGTCACATATAAGCGGCGGTTCGCTCGAAGTTTTTGGCATGCCTGTCGATAAAATGCCCAGAAAAGCAAAAGCAAAAATTGGTTTGGTTCCGCAAGAAACCAATCTCGACCCCGATATCAGTGTGACAGAAAACCTAGAGGCCTTTGGCCGGTATTTTGCTTTGCCAAATAATGTTATTGCCGAACGCGTGCCTAAATTATTGGAGTTCATGCAACTTAGTGACAAGAGCAATGCGCCGGTTGTCGCCCTATCTGGCGGTATGAAACGAAGATTGATCGTTGCCCGGGCCTTGATCGGCGATCCCGAGCTGGTGATTTTGGATGAGCCGACAACAGGCCTTGACCCGCAAGCCCGGGTTCTAATCTGGAAGCAGCTTACGGACTTGAAAAAACAGGGCCGCACATTATTGCTGACCACTCACTACATGGATGAGGCTCAGCGTTTATGCGATCAAATTGTTATCATTGACGAAGGAAACATCCTCGATCAAGGGACACCTCAGGAGCTGATTGATCGCCATGTAAAAGGTCATGTCTTCGAGGTTCAAAAACCTCATCACGCGACGTCGTCACCGGAAAAGTGGGATAGTGAGGATATTGGCGATTCTATCCTTTATTTTGTGCATGATACCGTTGAATTTATTGATGATCTGCCGGAAGAGGCCTCCTACCTGCACCGTCCGGCAAACCTGGAAGATGTTTTTCTTCGCCTGACTGGCCGAATTCTTCGGGACAACTGACAAAAATGCTCATTCCAAATCCAAAATATGTTCTCGCCATTACGGTTCGACAATATCTCATTTTCTTGAAATTCATTGTTCCAAATTTAGTATCCAATGTGGCGAACCCGCTGTTATTCCTCTTCGCGTTCGGATTTGGTCTCGGGCAGTTTATCGACACAATGGACGGCATGAGCTACCTGACCTTCGTTATTGCCGGAATGATTGCATATTCGGCTGCCTTTTCTGCAAGTTTTGAGACCACAATCGGGTCTTTTACGCGGTATTTCAATATGGGTATTTGGGATGCGATCCTGTCAACGCCGGTGACCCTGACTGAGCTTCTTATGGGGGAGGTTTTATGGGCGGCAGTCAAAGCCCTTATTTCGGCTTTAAGCGTTTTGGCCGTTGGCTTGATCTGGGGCGGTGTCCCGTCAATTTCAGGTGCTCTGATCGCTTTGCCATTCGTTTTTATTGCCTCGATATGCTTTGCCTGCGTTGGCCTTCTGGCGACGGCCTATGCCAAGGGATATGATTTTTTCAGTTACTTCTTTACGTTCTGGATTACACCCATGTTCGTCTTTTGCGGTGTATTCTTTGATATCAACCGGTTTCCAGAAGTAATTCAATGGTTCGCATGGTTTTTCCCCATGACCCATCTCATCGCAGCAATCAGACCCCTCATTGCCGGGTTGCCGGTAGAGGGTCAAATGCTCGCGTTTCATACGGCTTATATTATCGCCATGAGCGTAATCTCGTTTATCCTGGCAAACAGGAAGATGCGGCAGCGCCTGTTCGATTAGGGATAAGCTGGGTGTAGGGGTTTATTACTGGCCCGCCTCATGAGCCGCCAATGCCGCCATATTAACCAAATCGGAAACCGTGGCACCAATCGGGACAATTTGAACCGGCTTTGACAATCCAACCAATAACGGACCGATCACGGTGCTTTCGCCCAATGATGACATAAGTTTAGAGGCAATATTTGCAGAATGAAGCCCCGGCATAATCAGAACATTTGCCGGTCCGGAAAGGCGACAAAAAGGATACATGGCCATGAGTTCGGGGTTAAGCGCAACATCCGCGGACATATCCCCGTCGTACTCGAAATCAAGCTCTTCCTTATCCAACAAACATACCGCTTCACGAATTCGATCAGAGGTTATATGTTGCGGATTGCCAAAATTGGAATAGGACAATAGCGCGACACGCGGCTCATGCCCGAGGCGACGGGCCACTTCCACAGCTTCTTTGGATATTTGAACGAGCTCTTCTGCCGTAGGTAGGTTTGTGACAGTCGTATCCGCCATGAACACAGTACGATCACGACCAACAATAACAGAAACACCTGCAATCCGCTGACCTTCTTTTGGGTCGATTACTTTCTGAATTTCCTTGAACGCAACAGAAAAACGACGGGTTACACCCGTTAGAACCGCATCCGCATCTCCCATTGCAACCATGCAAGAGGCGAAAATGTTCCGATCCCTGTTGACCAGGCGAACACAATCGCGGAACAAGTATCCTTGCCGTTGCAGTCTTGCGAATAGAAAGTCATGATATTTCTCGCGGTCTTCCATTTCACTCGCGTTATAAATCTCTAAACTATTAGCGCCTTCGACGCCAATTTCGTTCATTATCTTATGAATTTCGTCTTTGCGCCCGATCAGGACAGGAATACCGTACCCTGCCTTTTGGAACTCGACGGCCGCCCGAATGACCTTTTCTTCCTCGCCTTCCGCGAAGACAACACGGCGGGGAGCGGCGCGAACCTCATCCATGATCAATTGAAGCGATCCTGCCGTCGGATCCAGACGGGCCCGCAATTCATTGCGATAGGCATGTTCGTCAATAATCGGGCGTCGTGCGACACCTGATTCCATCGCCGCTTTGGCGACTGCCATGGGAACATGGCTGATCAGTCGCGGATCAAATGGCACGGGAATGATATATTCTGGTCCGTAAACAGGCCGCTGACCCTTATAGGCGGCCGCCACTTCATCAGGCACATCTTCCCGGGCCAATTCGGCCAGCGCTTCAGCCGCCGCAATCTTCATGGCCTCATTAATCGTCGTCGCCCGGACATCAAGCGCGCCTCGAAATATATAGGGAAATCCCAGAACGTTGTTGACCTGGTTTGGAAAATCAGACCGGCCTGTGGCAACAATAGCATCGTCGCGGACTTCCGCTATTTCTTCAGGCCTGATTTCAGGGTCAGGGTTAGCCATGGCAAAAACAATTGGCTTCTCCGCCATGGATTTCACCATGTCTTTCGTTACCGCGTCCTTCACGGACAGGCCCAAAAAGACATCGGAACCTGCCATCGCTTCCTCCAATGTTCTCGCTTCCGTCTCGACGGCGTGAGCGGACTTCCATTGATTCATGCCTTCTTCACGGCCCTGAAAAATCACGCCTTTCGTGTCACATAATATGGCATTTTCATGGGGAAGGCCCATGGCCTTGATAAGCTCAAGACAGGCAATTGCCGCCGCCCCGGCTCCGTTCACGACCACTTTCACATTCTTTATGCTGCGACCAGTAAGATCCAGTGCATTGATAAGCCCCGCAGCGCAAATAATTGCTGTTCCATGCTGGTCATCATGGAAGACGGGAATATCCATTAATTCGCGCAGGCGCTGCTCAATGATAAAACATTCCGGTGCCTTGATATCTTCAAGATTGATTCCGCCAAAGCTTGGCCCCATCAAGCGGACACTATTGACGAACTCGTCGACATCTTCGGTATCCAGCTCCAAATCGAAGCAGTCCAAGTCGGCAAATCGTTTGAAAAGGACAGCCTTTCCCTCCATTACAGGTTTCGATCCTAAAGCGCCAAGATTCCCAAGACCTAAAACCGCTGTGCCATTTGAGATAACGGCGACACGATTGCCTTTTGTCGTATAGTCGTAGACTGTTTCAGGATCTTCGGCGATGGCGAGGCAGGGAGCCGCGACACCAGGTGAATATGCCAACGACAAGTCATGCTGGGTTGTCATTGCTTTCGTGGCAATAATTTCCATTTTCCCGGGTTTCCCCTGCGCGTGGTAACGCAAGGCTTCATCATACTGTCCGGAATCCCGTTTATCACTCATCGAACTGCGCCCTTGTCTTTTTCATACTCAATTATGGCCAGAAAAAATTTATACAAAGCTGTTGGCAAAACAGCCTGCTATGTTAGTTTTCCTTCATGCCTACCTTAGTCAAAACCAAGTCGCAACCGAATAAATCAGTGACCCCTATGATGGAACAGTATCTCGCCATCAAAGAGGATCACCCTGATAGCCTGCTTTTTTATCGCATGGGTGATTTTTACGAACTGTTTTTTAACGACGCTGAGGTCGCCTCCGCGTCTTTGAATATAGCCCTGACTAAACGTGGAAAGCATGCCGGTCAAGATATTCCCATGTGCGGCGTGCCTGTGCATGCAGCAGATGGATACCTGCAAAAATTGATCCGCAATGGGCATCGTGTTGCGGTGGCCGAACAAACGGAAAGCCCCGCCGAAGCGAAGAAGCGCGGATACAAGTCGGTTGTTGCTCGGGAAGTTGTACGGCTTGTGACACCAGGGACAATCACCGAAGAGTCTCTCCTGGATTCGCGATCACATAATTTTCTCGTTGCGCTTGCCCGTGTTGGGAAAGTCTATGCAATTGCCTGGCTCGATATATCCACCGGTGATTTTTCCGCTACCGCTATTTCCATGGACGACATAGGTGCTCAGGTATCGAGATTGGATCCCGGTGAAATCCTGATGTCGGATCGTTGGCTGGATGAGGCGGTCTTTCGTGAGCTGGGCCAGGACTGGCAGAAAAATTTGACTCCCTTACCCTCAGTCAGGTTCGACAGCCAAAGTGGCGAGCGCAGACTACAAGCGCTTTTCGATGTCAAAACCCTTGATGCGTTTGGGACATTCAGCCGCGCCGAACTTGCGGCCTGCGGGGCTCTGGTAGATTATGTGGAACTGACCCAAAAAGGTAAGTTTCCCCTTATCAAACCACCGACGCAGCAACTCAGTAGCGATGTTATGTCCATCGATGCGGCGACCCGGCGCAATTTGGAAATGACACGTACCATGACCGGCGATCGACAAGGAAGCCTGTTATCCGTGATTGACCGAACCATAACCGGTGCTGGTGGCCGGAAGTTGACCGGAGACATTGCCAGCCCCTCAACCTCACCTGAGTTGATCCACCGGCGGCTTGATATGGTGACCTTTTTTGAACAGAGTGACTCCCGGCGGGAGAGGTTGCGAGACATCCTTCGGCGCTGCCCCGATACGGAGCGGGCGCTATCACGATTATCCCTCGGGCGCGGCGGCCCGCGGGACCTCGCCGTCATTCGGGATGGATTGGCTGAAACAACAAACCTGCGTCAGGCATTGGCTGGAAATGGCTTAGAGGAACCACCTGAAGGGATTGTTCTGGCAGGAGAACAGTTGGGGTATCACGCAGAGCTTGTAGATCTTCTAACCCGCTCGCTCGCACCGGACTTGCCTCTATTAACTCGAGATGGTGGATTTATCGGGAAAGGCTACCGAGCTGATCTCGATGAATTCAAGGCATTGCGAGACGAGAGCCGTCGCCATATTGCCAATTTGCAAGCTCGATATGCTGCTCAGGTAAAAGTGCCCTCTTTAAAAATCAAACATAACAATGTCCTCGGCTATTTCATCGAAATCACTCCGCGATTCGTTGACAATATGGAAGAGAGTTTCATCCACAGGCAAACAATGGCGAACGCAGTTCGGTATTCAACCGTCGAGCTAGGAGAACTGGAAGACAAGATTTCGCGGGCCGCGGATCGGGCACTGGCCCTCGAACTAACTTTGTATGACGAACTTGCTAAAGCGGTAACAGATTGCGGTGCAAATATCCTGTCTGCTGCTGAGGCCATGGCACAGGTCGATGTCGCTGCAAGTCACGCACAACTTGCCAAGGAAAATGATTATTGCCGCCCCCTTGTGGATGAGGGTGTTGCCTTCGATATTAAAGGCGGACGCCATCCGGTTGTTGAAGCCGCCTTGCAGGCCGCAGCCGAAACTTCCTTCGTTGCCAATGATTGTAATCTGAATGAAGACCAGCGTCTTTGGCTGCTAACCGGCCCTAATATGGCGGGTAAAAGTACTTTCCTACGCCAAAACGCGTTGATCGCAATCATGGCGCAGATAGGGGCATATGTACCGGCAGCTTCGGCACATATCGGAATTGTTGACCGTCTTTTCAGCCGTGTCGGTGCTGCCGATGATTTGGCACGGGGCAGATCCACATTTATGGTGGAAATGGTTGAAACCGCCTCAATCCTGAATCAGGCGGGTTCAAGAGCCCTCGTCATACTAGACGAAATAGGCCGGGGGACAGCAACGTTTGATGGCCTGTCAATTGCCTGGGCGACAGTCGAGAATCTCCATGATGTAAATAAATGCCGCGCCTTGTTCGCCACGCATTATCACGAGCTCACTGCCCTCGGATCAAAACTTCCAGCTCTCTCGAACCACAGCATGCGGGTCCGAGAATGGAAAGGGGATGTCATATTCCTGCACGAGGTTGGTGAAGGATCCGCTGACAGATCCTATGGGATACAGGTTGCCAAGCTTGCGGGCTTGCCGAAAGCTGTTGTAAAACGCGCCGAAAATGTTTTGGAAGCTCTCGAACAGAAAGATCAAACATCCGCATCGACGCGGCTTGCCAACGACTTGCCCCTCTTTGCAACCGTAATTGAAGAAGTCTCAACGCCCAATGTTTCTGAAACTGTTTCACCGATTTTGGAAAAGCTGGAATTGATAAGCGTCGATGACTTGTCACCTCGTGATGCGCTGGATCTTCTATATGAACTAAAAGAATTATGCCCTGATAAATAATCTAAAGAGTGACAAGCCTCTATCCGCGTTCTAGTCTGGCGCCAAACTCAGACACACAACAGAAAAATAACAAGAATGGAGAAGTCGAATGTTTGATTTATCTGGAAAAACCGCTGTTATTACCGGATCCAGTAAGGGAATAGGAAAAGCCATCGCCCACCGCATGGCTATGGCTGGTGCCAAAGTCACCATTTCAAGCCGGAAAGCCGATATTTGCGAAGAGGTTGCCGCCGAGATTAACGCCGGAATTCCTGAAGGCAGTACGGGTGAGGCTGTTTCAATCCCTTGCAATATTAACTCCAAGGAGTCCTTGCAAAATCTGGTCGACGAAACGAAAGCCAAATTCGGTGATATTCATACACTGGTTTGTAATGCGGCACTCAATCCATATTTCGGGCCATCAGCCGATTGCCCGGATGAGGCCTTTGATAAAATTATGTCCAGCAACATAAAATCCAATCACTGGCTATGTAATATGGTGTTGCCGGAAATGAAACAACGTAAAGATGGTGCCATAATCATTGTTTCGTCCATTGGCGGGATTAGAGGTTCTGCAGTACTTGGCGCCTATTGTATTTCTAAAGCGGCTGATATGCAGCTTGTCCGTAATCTGGCCGTCGAGCATGGACCGGACAACATCCGAGTCAATGCCATTGCACCGGGCCTGATCCAAACGAACTTTGCCCGGGCCTTATGGGAAAACCCGGAAATACTGAAACAGGCGACATCCCGCGCGCCCTTGCAGCGGATTGGACAACCTGATGAAATTGCTGGTGCCGCCGTTTTTATGGCGTCCGACGCAGGAACATTCCTGACCGGTCAAACGCTCACAATCGATGGTGGACAGACCATCACCTGACAATCTCTAGATTGCCGCCACTTGCCCTAAAAGCAAATTGGCGGCGACAGCAAACATCATCAAGGCAACAATCGTATCCAGAACCCGGCTTGCAGCCGGGTTCTTCATGATCGGCGTTAACATTCTTGCGCTATAACCGACACTAAAAAACCAGACAAATGACGCGGCAATTGCGCCGATGACAAAATGGATTCTAGCAGCAAATTCGTAGCCAGCGGCTATGGATCCCAGCAAGACGACCGTGTCCAGATAAACGTGAGGGTTTAACAACCCAAAGGCCAGTGTCAACATGATTGCCTTTTTCCGAGAAGACACAATTTTTTGGTCCGCCTCCGCAATAAGCGGCTTCGGCCAAATTGCCCGCCAAGCCGACATTAAGCCAAACCCAACGAGGAAAAGGGCACCGCCCCAAGCTGCCCAGGGCACCAACCAGGGAAAAGCCGCTATTGTCGATCCCAGTCCGAGAGCGCCAACCAGGATTAAAAATCCGTCAATAAAAGAGGACAGCAGGCAAACAATAAAAACCTGATCACGTGCCATCCCCTGGCGCAGAACAAATAAATTCTGGGCACCAATGGCAATGATCAAGGCGGCGCCAAGTATGGCGCCGTTTATCAGGGCGGAAAACTCCATTCAGGAGGGCTTTTTAGAGGTTTTTTTGCGTTGATGATAGGTAAGGGCGGCGACAATAAATTCTTCCAAGACCTCTTTCTCAAAATCATCGGTCGAGGCAAATAGTAATGCACGTGATCCGCTATAGCGGAATGCCTTCGGATGCGATTTTTTGAAATCCTTCACAAGAGACGTCTGACAATGAACGTAAAGACCATACTCCTCTTCATTCCCTGACGGCGCGAGGCGTATGGTTGTTCCACTTCTGCTTTTGCTCGTCAGATAACTTGGAACGCCCCATTTCAGCGTTTCTTCAATTTCGCCAACGCCTTCGGTACGACTTGCCGCCTCCAGTATCAATTGCCGCAGGCCGAGGAGTTTTGATCGAATAGGCTTGGGAAATGCCTTAAAGGCAGCGGCGACGGACAAATCTTCAATGTCAAAATGCTTCATTGCAAACGATCTTTCAAAGGGACGACAACGCTCTGATTGCGTATTTTCGAGAAATTTCCCGTGTTTTTTGCTAAATATAAGCTAGCTTAGTGTTTAAAGCAGTTTAAGTTGCACCCTTATCAAATTCAAGATGAACTCTATACCGGATCCTTATGGAAAAGATTCCAAATCGAAAAGAAATAATAAACCGCAAATTGCTGATCACGGAGATTGACAGCATTGCGGCGGAATATTCACCGACAAGCTTCGAATTCAGACGCGAGCTTCTGGAGAAATTAAAATCGGTTTTGGAAGGCGGGACCAAGGAACTCGAGCGCCGTTTTCTGGAATCCAACAAAGGTCGGCCGGCGATGTACGCCAATTCCTTTCTGATCGATCAGATCATTCGAACCATTTATGATGTCGCGTCCAAGAATGTTTATCGCCTGAGTAATCCCACGCCGGAGGAAACCCTGTCCATCGTTGCGGTTGGTGGCTATGGACGCGGTGAATTGGCGCCTTACTCAGATGTGGATTTGCTGTTTTTATTTCCCTACAAGCAAACGTCCTGGTGTGAGCAGGTTATAGAATTTACACTTTATATGCTTTGGGATCTGGGGTTGAAGGTAGGACACTCAACCCGCAATGTGGATGAATGCATTCGCCTCGCAAAAAAAGATGTGACAATCCAAACCGCCCTTCTGGAAGCCCGGCATCTTTGGGGGGATCAGGAACTGTTCGCCGAAATGCGTCAAAAATACATGAAAGAGATCGTTGCCGGCAACAGCAAGGATTTTATTGAAGCCAAATTACAGGAAAGAGGGGAGCGGCATGAAAGGTTTGGCAACTCCCGCTACGTCGTCGAGCCCAATATCAAGGAAGGAAAAGGCGGCTTGCGAGATCTGCAAACCTTGTTCTGGATCGCCAAATTTCTCCATGGAACCACAGAAATTTCACGATTAGTGGAACTCGGCGTGTTTACGGAGAAAGAACGCCGCCGATTTACAAAAGCCTCCAATTTTCTGCGAACCGTCCGCTGTCATCTGCATTATCTGGCGAAGCGTCCCGAAGAGCGCATAACCTTTGACATGCAACCGGAGCTCGCCCAGCGCATGGGCTATAAAGATCACGCCGGAACCCTTGGTGTTGAGCGCTTTATGAAGCATTACTTTCTGGTAGCGAAAGACGTAGGAGATCTGACCCGCATTTTTTGCGCCAATCTGGAAGCCGAGCAGCAGAAAAAAAGCAGGTTTGCCATTACCCGCTTCGGCTTGAGGCGTAGAAAGCTGAAAGGGTATCGTGTAGAGAGCGGCCGCCTCAATGTCACCAGTGATGATGATTTTAAAAATGCGCCGGTCAAGATGCTGGATCTGTTTCACTTGGCTCAGGAAAAGCAACTGGACGTTCATCCGAACGCTTTGCGGCTCATCCGTCAGGACCTGAAGTTGATCAATCGCAAATTACGGGCCGATAAAACAGCCAATCGTCTCTTCCTTGACATGCTGACGAGCCGCAACGATCCGGAAACAACATTGCGACGGCTGAATGAAGCAGGGGTCTTTGGGCGCTTTATTCCCGATTTCGGACGGGTGGTCGCGCAGATGCAGCACGATATGTATCATGTCTATACGGTCGATGAACATACGATCCGCGCCATCGGTATTTTATCGCAAATCGAATCCGGGTTGCTAATAGAAGATCATCCCTTGTCCCATAAGATATTACCAAAGGTCCTGTCGAGAAATGTCCTGTACTGCGCCGTCCTTATTCACGACATAGCGAAAGGAAGAGGCGGTGACCATTCCATACTCGGGGCGGAAGTTGCAGAAAAACTATGCCCCAGATTAGGATTGTCCGCGTCCGATACGGAAACCGTGGCCTGGCTTGTCCGCTACCACCTGGCGTTCAGTAATTTTGCCTTCAAGCGGGATATTTCGGACCCGAAAACCGTGGAAGATTTTGCCAAGATCGTCCAAAGCCCGGAACGGCTGCGGCTGCTGCTTATTCTGACTGTGGTCGATATCAGGGCTGTTGGGCCGAAAGTGTGGAACGGCTGGAAAGGTCAGCTGTTGCGCGAGCTGTATTACGCCAGTGAAACGGCGTTAACGGGTGGGCATATTTCCGAAGGCCGAGAAGAAAGGGCGAAACATCTGCAGGAAAACCTGACGACGGCTTTAAAGGGCTGGAAAAAAGCGGATATCGAAAAACAAATCAACCGTTTCTATCCTTCCTATTGGATGGCAACTAACAGCGAAGACCAAATTGCCCATGCGAAGCTCATGCGAAAGGCGGATAAAAAGGGGAAACTTTTCACGGTAGATGCGAAAAGCGATCCCTTTCGATCAATAACAGAGGTCACCATCTTTACGGCCGACCATCCCGGATTATTTGCCCGCGTTACCGGTGCCATGTCGATCACGGGCGCCAATATCGTTGATGCCAAGATACATACGACGACCGATGGAATGGCACTTGATACCTTCTTTATTCAGGATTCCGACGGTAAGGTTTTCGATGCGGGAGAGCGTATGAAGAAACTCCGTGTTGCCATCGAGGCGACCTTGCAAGGCGACAGGAAGCCCCATGTGGAAATCATCGATCGTCGCAAATCCAGCTTGCCCAGCAGAACGCAGGTGTTCAAGGTCCAGCCCTCGGTGCTTCTCGACAACAAGGCGTCCAACACCCATACAGTTATCGAACTGATGGGCCGGGACCGCCCCGGCCTTCTGGCCGAGCTTTCGCGCACCTTGTTCACCTTGTCCTTGACCATTTCATCCGCTCATATTGCCACATATGGCGAGCGCGCCGTTGATGTATTTTATGTAAAAGATAGTTTCGGCCATAAAATCACCAACAAGGTAAAGCTCAGTAACATTGAGAAAAAGCTGGTGCTTGCCTTAACAGATAAAATCGCTTCCGGTACAAGGGGAGTCAAATCAAAAAAGAAAGCTACTGCCACGGGGTGATTAAATCCGCCAACGGGTGATTTAATGAGGGGTATTGTATGAGTTTGCTTAAGTCTGTCGCCACCGTCGGCGGTTATACGATGATCAGTCGTGTTCTGGGCTTTTTGCGGGATATCCTGATGGCGACGGTGCTGGGCGCCGGGCCGGTTGCGGACGCCTTCTTTGTCGCTTTTCGCATTCCGAACATGTTTCGCCGACTGGTCGCGGAAGGTGCTTTTTCAGCGGCTTTCGTTCCGATGTTTGCCCGCAAACTGGAAGCGGAGGGGAAATCCCCCGCGTTGGAATTTGCCGGTCACAGCCTGAGCATCCTTGTGGGATTTCTTCTGGTCTTCTCCGCGTTGTTCATGATTTTCATGCCCTTTATGATGCAGTTTCTGGCGCCGGGCTTTGCCGTGGATGGCGACAAATTCAATCTTGCGGTCGAGTTTACCCGCATCACATTCCCCTATTTGACCGCCATGGCCATTGTCGCGCTACTGGGCGGAGTGCTCACCGCCTTTTACAGGTTCGCCGCGATGGCCGCGGCGCCCATCTTGCTCAATATTATTCTGATAGGCTGCCTTTTGACCGCCATGGGACAAAGTGACCGCGACACGGGAACTCTTATCTCCTGGGGCGTGGCCGCCGCCGGTATCGCCCAGGTTATCTTCCTTGTGGTGGCCTGCGCCCGTCAGGATATCAAGATCAAAATCGGCCGCCCGCGCCTCAATAAGGATGTGAAACGACTGTTGAAGCTCATGCTTCCCGGCGCCCTCGGCGCCGGTGTCATGCAAATAAACATCCTGGTCGGGACCATCATCGCCTCGTTTCTGGCAACGGGCTCCATCTCCTATTTATATTATGCGGATCGTGTTTATCAACTTCCTCTCGGGGTGATCGGCATTGCCGTTGGCACCGCCTTGTTGCCCCTGTTGTCCCGACAGATCCGGGCTGGCGAAGAGCAAACGGCCATCGGCAGCCTCAACCGGGCCATCGAGCTCTCGTTGCTGCTGACCCTGCCCGCCGCTGCCGCACTGATGGTGATCCCGTCCCAGATAACGTCCGTGCTGTTTCAGCATGGCGAGTTCACGGTTGCCGCAAGCGAGGCCACCGCCGCCGCCCTGTTTGCCTTTTCCTCAGGGTTGCCGGCATATGTTCTGGTTAAAATACTGGCCCCGGCCTTCTTCGCCCGCGAGGATACGACAACGCCCGTCGTTGTCGGCGTTATCGCCATGGCGGCCAATGTCATTCTGAGCCTTCTTCTGATACAGGAATTTTCCCATGTGGGCATCGCCATTGCGACGTCTCTTTCTTCCTGGCTCAATGCCGCCATTCTCCTGATCCTTCTGGTTCGGCGCGGTCATTATCGCAGCGACTACAGGCTACTCCGCAGATCTGCGGGCATGGTCCTTGCCTCGGCGGTTATGGGCGGTGGCTTGTGGTTTGCCGCCGACATACTGCATCCACACTTCTCAAGCGATCTGACGTCACGGATCATCGCCCTGGCAAGCCTGATCGCAGGCGGAGCGGGTCTTTATGCCGTTACAGCCTTGCTGACGGGCGCCGCCCGGCTGACAGATCTGAAAAGCATGCTGAAACGGCGCGCCGATCGATAAGCGGTTGACGCATAGTCTCCGTCCTGCAATAACCGCGTTTCATTTTTGGGGTCACCCCCGATCTCCAGCCTCGATGGCCTGATCGACAGGTCCGTCAATCAGAGGCTCGTGTCCAAAGCGTGAGGAGCTTTTACATGTCGCGAATTTTTTCTGGCGTTCAGCCAACTGGAAACCTGCATCTTGGCAATTATCTGGGCGCAATCCGGAATTTTGTCGGCCTTCAGGAAAATTACGAATGCATTTATTGCGCCGTCGATATGCATGCCATCACCGTCTGGCAGGATCCGGCCGCCTTGCGCAGTAACACCCGGGAAGTCGCGGCCGCCTATCTCGCGGCAGGCGTCGACCCGAAAACCTCCATTATCTTTGCTCAAAGCAACGTCCCCGCCCATGCGGAACTCGCCTGGATTTTCAATTGTATCGCCCGCCTCGGATGGTTGAACCGGATGACGCAGTTCAAGGAGAAAGCAGGCAAAAACCGTGAAAATGCCTCTCTGGGCCTGTATGCATATCCATCCCTGATGGCGGCGGATATTCTCGCCTACAAGGCCACCCATGTGCCGGTTGGCGAGGACCAGAAACAGCATCTTGAATTGACACGAGATATCGCCCAGAAATTCAATAACGATTATGGCGTGGATCTCTTCCCCATTGTCGAGCCGCTGATTTTCGGTGAAGCGACCCGGGTTATGTCGTTGCGGGACGGATCCAAAAAAATGTCGAAATCCGATCCCAGCGATTATTCCAGGATTACCTTTACAGATGACCGCGACACCATCGCCAAGAAGCTGCGCAAGGCCCGGACGGATGCTGATCCGCTCCCCGGCAGTGAAGAAGGTCTGGAAAACCGTCCGGAAGCGGCCAATCTGGTCGGTATTTACGCGGCCCTGGCGGAGAGCAGCAAGCAAGACGTGCTGACCGAATTCGGCGGATCACAATTTTCCACCTTCAAGCCTATCTTGACGGAGCTTGCCGTTGAGAAATTCGGCCCGGTTGGTGAGGAGATGAAACGGCTGATGGCCGATCCGGGACATGTGGACGCCATCTTAAAAGAGGGCGCGGCGCGGGCGCACAAGCTGACCGAGCCGGTGATGAGGGAAGTCAAAGAAGTTGTTGGGTTTATTGCGCCGTGATCAGATGCGGCATCTGTAGCTTGTAACTCCCGGCTGAAATACTTACATTCAGGCATGGTACAGCAGGTAATCGCAGTATTTCATGGGGCGGAATAAATGAGTGAGATAGGCAATAGCGGTCCGGAAAAGAAAAGGATCGGCACCAACCGGGTTGGAGCGGCGGCGAAGCGCAGTTGGAAACCAATTGCCCTTATCCTTCTTTTCATTGTTGTCGCCTATTATCCCGTCGGCATGTTCATGATCAACAACATCGAGGATGATGTTGATTTCACACCGAGCGGGGAAAATGTTGTGGCCGGTGGCAGCAAGGCCGTCGATATGATGGCGGGGCTGATTGACCGGGAAATCAACGTCAATCGATGGACCGCCAATGATCCGTTTTTCATGCCCTCTGCGGCACTTGATAATATGCCCAATTACCAGCAGGGTGTCATTTCCGCGCTTGCCCGTTTCAGTTTCGAGCTGACGGACCAGATCGGGCGCACACGGGGGTCAAGCCAAACGGATCCGGACCTTCAGGAAGCGGCGGGACTGCTGCAATATTCCGGGACCAAATGGGCATGGGATCCCTCTATTTCCTGGCTGCCCACGGCAGCGTCGGAAGAGCAATATGAAAAAGCCCGTAAATCCCTGATCAAGTATAATCAGCGTTTGGCCGCCGGCAACGCGGTCTTTGAAAAGCGGGCCGACAACCTGCTGGCGACTCTGGACCGGATCGCCCTCGATATCGGATCATCAACCGCTGCCATTGATCAACATATCGACGAAAACGCCGGAAGCTTCATCGATTTCAAGGCAGATGATCTGTTCTATGACATCAAGGGCCAAAGCTACGGCTATTACATGATCCTGAAATCCCTTGCCCAGGACTACGAAACCCTGATCAAGGAACGGGAGCTTGGCAATGCCTGGGCCCAGATGCTGAGCAGCCTGAAATCGGTCATCGAGCTTAACCCGATCGTTGTCGTCAATGCAGCACCGGATTCCCAGTTTCTTCCCAATCATCTTGCGGCTCAGGGGTTCTATGTTCTGCGGGCGCGGGCTCAGCTACAGGAAATCAGTAACATTCTCTTGAAATAACTGTAATGATAGTGGCAGGATAATCTCCAAGAGATAATGACTGATGGAGCCTTTATGACGGACGAAAGCCAGACAGAGACTATGCGAAACAAGTTTCTTGTTGTCGTGGATGATACGCCTGAATGCACATCTGCAATCCGGTTTGCCTGCCGGCGAGCCTGGCATGTCGGGGGCGGCGTCATGTTGTTATATGTTATCGAACCCCCCGAATTCCAGCACTGGATGGGTGTGGAACAGGCCATGCGTGAAGAAGCGCGCGAGGCTGCCGAAGACCGGCTTCAGTCTCTTGCCGAAGAAATCCAGAAGGAAACGACCATTATTCCGGAATTCGTGATCAGAGACGGTTTCACAAAAGAGCAGGTGCTCTCGTTAATAGAAGAAGACCCCGATGTCCGAATTCTGGTGCTTGCGGCATCCCCCGATACCGGCGGTCCGGGACCATTGGTCAAAAGCCTTGTCGGTGAAATGTCGGGCACCTTTGCCATCCCGATCACTGTCGTACCGGGAAACCTGACGACACGGCAGTTGGATGCGGTTACCTAGTTTTTCGTACATATTTTTGTAGTAATTCGGTTGTTTTGGCGCAGAACGATTCGTATTTTCGCCTGGAATATTTCGTCTAAAATTGTGGTAAAATGTTTGATAGCTCCCTATCTATTTGAAAGATTTGGGTAAATTTCTACTAAAAAATCCGGTCTTGATATCGTAAAATTGTTGGGACATAGTCCGGCTCCCGGTTGAGGGATGTATAAAGCGCGTAAAACACTATATGTTGTTGGTAACGAAGGTTGAACATACTATTTATTGTGGTAAATTAGGTAATGTCACGATTTAAGTACAATAGTATGGTGCAATTTGTGGAATGCAATTAATCAAAGCTGGTTTCAAATCCAATAAGCTGATGACCCTGGTCGGGCTGATGCTGGCGATCGCCTATGTGCTTCCGGAATTAACGGACAGCACATATGATATGCGTAATGCCTCATATGGTCAGTCCAGGTTGCTGGCTGCCAAAGGCATCCCTTTGCCCATACGGAAACCGGGAAACCTCCCGTATGTTGAGCAACCCATTCAAGTTGATATCGGCTCCCTGGAAGCGGAATGGTCCAACGCGGATTTCGACCTGGGCCATATTCGTTATGGGCAGGCTGTACCGAGATTATTTGTCGATCAGATCCCCGTCGATATTCTGGACATTCAGGATGTGGAGAAACGGAAACAGGTTTTCATTTCTGTTGTCTTGCCGCTCATCCTGAATAATAACGAGAAGACACTGTCCCAGCGGGATCGCCTCATGTCCCTTATCTCTGCCCGGAAATCTGGCCAGACCTTGCTTGCTGCCGATGAAAACTGGCTGCAGAATCTGGCCACACGCTACCGCGAAGACCCCTATCAGCTTGACAGCTTGTTGCTGAAAGTGGACGCCATACCTGTCTCCATGGCGCTGGCTCAGGCGGTTGAGGAATCCGGTTGGGGTACATCGCGCTTTGCCAGAGAAGGCAACGCCCTTTTCGGCCAGCGGGTCTGGGGACAAGGCAAGGGTATCGTACCGGCGCAACGGGCAGAGGGGGAGACATATGAGGTCCGGGCTTTCGACACCTTGTCCGAGTCCATCTCTTCCTACAGCCACAACCTCAATGTGCATCCCTCTTATGAAATGTTTCGGACGGAACGCGCCCGTCGATCGGGCGAGCCGGATAACCCTTTAAACGGCTACAAGCTCACCGAAACCCTGACGACCTATTCGGAGCGGGGGCAGGATTATATCAATGCCCTGCAAAACCTCATTCAGGCAAATCGATTTGACCAGCTTGAAAATGCCCAACTGGTGCGCGAACGCCTGGCTGGCAACCGTCTCTAATTTTCCGCAAGATTCCCTTTTTTTAACGTAACATGACCCAGCTCATTACCGGGCCTTCAGCCGGCCCGGTGGGTATCTATTTTTTCCGGATGCTATTCTCCTCGCAATCTCGGCGCAGATATGAAAAACTATGGGTCAACTCAGCAGCGGTTATGACAGAGGAACACCGGATAACCTGCTGGGAATAAGAAAAGGGAGTTCTCATGGACCGCGTAAAAGACAAAATCACACTTATCACGGGCGCAGCACAAGGCATTGGCCTGGCCACAGCGCGCCTCTTCATTGCCGAGGGTGCGACCGTTATCCTTGCCGATCTCAATGCCGATGCCGGTTCTGCCGCCGCAGAAGAACTTGGCGAGAAAGCGCATTTTATGCCATTGGATGTCAGCAATGCCGATCAATGGGATCAAGTCGTTGGTGATATTGTTGCCACGCATGGCCGGTTGGATATTCTGGTCAATAACGCCGGTATATTGGCGACGGGAAAGCGTCAAACCATTGAGGATACGGACCTGGAGCAATGGCGGGCTATTCAAACTGTCAATGTGGAAGGAGTCTTCCTTGGCTGCCAGAATGCTGTCCGGCATATGAAGGAAACGGGCGGTGCCATTGTCAACCTGTCCTCCGTCGCCGCGATCATTGGCACCCCCCAGCTGATTGCCTATGGCGCGTCAAAAGCCGCAGTACGGCAAATGACCAAGTCCGTGGCCATCCATTGTACGTTGCGAAAATACCCGATCCGCTGCAATTCGGTGCATCCGGATCCAATCCGCACCGCCATGGGAGATGAGTTGATGACCATGTATGACGGTGATTTGAAATCCGGCTGGGACAATATTGAAAACCGTATCCCCATCGGCACGCCCGGTGAGCCGATTGATATCGCCAATAGCGTCTTGTTCCTGGCCTCCGATGAGGCCCGTCATATGACCGGGTCAGAACTTGTTATTGATGGCGGTCTGACGGCGACTTAAAAAAGATTTCAACAAAGAAACGGATATACCTTATATGCTTATAGATCATCAACGGCTGGCTGAAACCGTCAGAAAAATACTGACGACGGCCGGCAGCAATGCCGACGAGGCGGCCATTGTCGCTGACCACCTGGTTCTCGCCAACCTGTCGGGTCATGACAGCCATGGCGTCGGGATGATTCCCAACTATATGCGCAATATCCAGTCCGGTTACCTCAACCCCAACCAACATGCCGAAAAAGTCCGCCATGACGGCTCCATTCTGGTGTTCGACGGGAAGGCGGGCTATGGGCAGGTTGTTGCACGGGATGCGATGATAGAGGGCATAAATGTTTCACGTGAAACAGGTGTTGCCATCGTCGCCCTTCGCAATGCCCATCATATTGGCCGGGTCGGTACTTATGGGGAACAATGTGCCGATGCCGGCCTGGTTTCCCTGCATTTTGTCAATGTCACCGGCCATATGCCGCTTGTCGCCCCCCATCCCGGTGCGGATGCACGATTTGGCACCAACCCCATTTGTATTTCCCTGCCCGATACGGAGAACGAGCCGCGGATCATTCTCGATTTCGCTACCAGCAAAGTTGCCCTGGGGAAAATGCGCGTTGCCAATAACCGCGGCGAACAAGTGGCGGAGGGCCTGCTGCTGGATAAAGATGGAAATCCCACCACGGATCCGGGTGTCATGTGGGAAGAGGAGGTCGGCGCGCTTCTGCCGATCGGTGAGCATAAGGGCTATGGTCTTGCGCTGATGTGTGAGCTGTTGTCCGGTGCCATAGGCGGCGGCGGAACGTTGCAGCCGGAAAATGTCCGCGATACGCGCATTATCAACAACATGCTGTCGATTGTGATCGACCCGAGCCGCCTGACAGATCCGACCTACATCGCCCATGAAATGAAGGAAATGTGCGATTATGTCCGGCAGTCACCGCCGCGTGCCGGGCATGACGAGGTTATTCTTCCCGGCGATCCGGAACGCCGCCATCGCCGCCACCGCATTGAAAACGGCATCGACGTGGATGACGAAACCTGGCGGCAAATCGTCGAGGCGGCGGGGGAAATGGGCGCCGATATCACCTCCATCTAACCGGGAGGCGACACCGCGATGCGGGTTATTTCTTTAACGTCGCAAGCAGGTCATTGGCCGCCGTGGCCAGCAACCCGACATCGCCGGCGCAGAGGAGGAAATCAAATCCGTCCGCGAATAGCTGGTTGGTCTCAACGGTGCCTTTTGAGATACAGCCGAGAAATGCCGGGCTGGCGATAATCTTGTCGCGGGCTTCCTCAAACAGGGCCTTAACCTCAGGGTCCTCAAATTCAGCAAGTTTATTGATGCTGGCGGAAAGATCATTGGGGCCGATAAACAGCATATCGACACCGTCGACTGCTGCGATTTCCTCGATATTGCCAACGGCTTCCTTGGTTTCGATCTGGCAAATAATCATCAGTTCGCTATCGAGATTTTTTCGGTACCGGGAGGCGGTTCGCCCATACCCACCGGCCCGCGCCGCACCAAAACCGGCACTGCGAATACCTGTGGGCGGATAGCGACAGGCCTGAACTGCGGCGCGTGCCTCTTCTGCCGTATTGACCGAGGGCACCATGATGCCATCGACGCCCATATCCAGCGCCCGTTTAATCAGGACAGTGTCATTCCACGGAACCCGCATCAGGACCGTCATATCGCTGACCGAGCGAACGGCCCGATGCTGGTCAACCGCGGTTGTCAGACTCCCGGAGCCATGCTCATGGTCAATCATCACCGCATCAAAACCGGTTCCGCCGATGATTTCAGCCGCATCGCTTGAATTTGAAAACAGCCAGCACGCCGCCGCTTTTTCGCCGGCTTTGAGTTTCTTCTTGAGTTTATTCTGGTCCATGGATGTCCTCTGATCAGCGGCCGATGGCCGCCGGAATATAAAATAATGATCCGAACCAGCGCCAGCGCCGATCCGGTCCGGGTAACGTACAATTTATGCGGCCCCGCCCTGTTTTGAACGCGGTAGAGAGCCGGACTTCAATGCGCGACGCCCCAATTTTTTCGATCGGAACCGCGCCGCCCGTTTGACTGGAGGCAAAGCAGGAAAGCGTTTTGAGATTGCCATAATCTTCCGTGATGGTAAATCCAAAATTAGGCGGATTACGGGTTAGTATATTATCAGACGGTGTCACGTCCTTGACCCGAAGCGGCAAGGCATTTGCCGCCAGGCGAAAACGACCAATTCCCCCGTAATTTTCGCTCATGGCGAAGCGCGGCAATTCAAAACGGTCATGCCCGGAATAGGCGACACCTGACTGCTGCCCGAAGGCGGCCATAAAACCTGTCTTGCGGATAACAGCTTTTATCTCGTCACCATATTCCCCGTAAGGATAGGCGAAGATCGCCGGTATAAACCCCAGCTCAGCCTCGAACCGCGCACTCGCCGTATCAATATCCTTTTCAACATTGGCAATGGAGAGCAATGGATAATGGGCATGGGAATGGCCGTGATGACCGATATGGACGCCATTATCGCGTAAATCGCGAATTTGATCCCAGGTCATGTAACCCGGGGACGCGCTATCAACCCCCTCCGTTGCAACGAAAACCGTAAAGGGCAGATTGGCTTCTTTCAATAAGGGCCAAGCGACATCAAAAACGGAGCGATAGGCATCATCAACGGTCAGGGCGACCGTTCTGTCGGGAAGCGCCTCCCCTTTTTCCAACCGATCGACAATCTCGTTCAGCGGTAACACTGTATATCCGCCGGTTTTGAGCTCCTGAATATGCTCCTTGAATTGCTCGACCTTGATATTGGTTGCCGGATATTGCTCCTCGCCAAATCGGTGATACATGATCACACTGGCCCAATCGGCGGACAGGGCAAGGGTCGGTAAAACCAGACTGCCAACCATCAGGCAAGTGGTCATAAGTGCCGTTTTTACAAATTTTGAAAGAATATGCATGCCTGTTTCTCGTCTTCATCAATTCAACTGTTTTACATCATTTCGGCGCCGGACGCAGCATCCGATAAGGTAGGGTAACGCCGAGGTCTAAACAATTGGTAATGCCACCATTCGTTCCGGTAAAAATCCCAGTCGGCGGCGGTCATAATTCCAAGTAGAATTGCCCTGTTCTTTTGCGCTTGGGCTGAAACACCAAGCGCCCCGTGATGGGACAAATCCGTCATGGCATCAAATTCCGTCCCCATTTCCAACTCCTGCCCGGCGGTGTCCAGCAAGGTCAGATCAATGGCTGCCCCGCGCGAATGCGGCGACCCATTGCTTGGATGGGAAAGATAGAGAGGGTCAGGTGTATGATCCCAAAGCGCCTGAACGGCCTCGGTTGGCCGAAATCCGTCATACAGCCGAAAGCGAAACCCCATAGCGGCCGCCAACTGGATAGCCTGTTCCAGTTTTTCCGCCGCCTCTTCATTCAAAAAACAGACCGCTCTTTTATATACAGGGGCTGCCGTAAAATTATTGCTGGAGGCATATCGGATATCCAAATCCACATCATATTTTTCCGGCGTAATTTCGATCAATGTCATGGCGGTCATCATCTCAGTGCTTGTTTACTTGAAATTCGGTTGGATTGAGCGTAACACTCCACTCGAAACAGACCCTACATGGCCATTTGCCGGAACACAATAACATGAAAATACTGGCTCTCGATACGGCATTGAATGCCTGTTCTGTCGCGATCCTGGATGGCGACAATGTGCAGGCCCATGTGCATGAGAAACGCGCCCGTGGCCATGCGGAAACCCTGATGCCTTTAATCCAGGACCTGATGAAGTCCTGCGGGACACAATTTTCTGACCTGGATTTAATCGCAGTCACGGTTGGGCCAGGCACCTTCACCGGGTTGCGAATTGGCCTTGCAGCAGCCCGCGGCATCGCTCTTGCAGCGGCGAAACCCTGCCGCGGCATCACCACATTGGAGGCCCTCGCGGCCAGTGTCCCCGCAAACGTTTCACAAGGCCGGCCGATTATCGCCACCGCCGATGCCCGCCGCCGCGAAATTTATGCGCAGGTTTTTTCCGATGGGCAATCAGCTGGTCTCATGGCACCACAAACCGAGCCCATCGCCCTGCCCCTTGTGGCAGCGGACAGTTTTTTGACAATGGACGAGGCTTTGATCATTGGATCCGGCGGACCGTTATTGGCAGCTCATCCGGATTTCGACGCAAAGCGTTTCCAAATCTCTGATCTTGATCCGGATCCGGATGCCATCCTTGTCGGAAGGCTGGCCGCCACGCGCCCGATCCCCAGACCATCCGATGGCCCGCCCGCACCGCTTTATCTTCGGGCACCGGATGCTAAACTGCCCGGCGGGAAAGATCCGGCACCCGCCGGGGAACCGACGGATCGTTCATGAGCAGACCCGACCTGAAAATCGAGTTTATTGAAACCGCCAGCCATGCCGGTCTCGCAGCGGCCCTGCATCAGCAGTGTTTTGCAAAACCCTGGGACGAGGCCTCTTTCATCTCAGCCATGAGCATTCCTGGTACCGTACTTGTGCTCGCCAGTCAGGAGAACGAACCGGTTGCCCTCGCTTTATATCGATATATCGGAACGGAAGCTGAAATTTTGACGCTGGGTGTTCTTCCTGACTTTCGAAAGCGCAATATCGCCAGCACCCTGCTTGATCGGGGCGGATCATATTTGAATGAGAGGCAGATAGAGACTCTCTGGCTTGACGTCGGTTGTCGCAATCATGCCGCACTCTGTCTCTATAAATCCCAAGGGTTTGAAGAAGCGGGCCGACGGAGAAATTACTATAATGAATCAGGCAATAAAGAAGATGCAATTGTCATGAGACGGCGGATCTCATCTGTAGAACCGTGAAATTCCGATGAAAAACTAATAATGCGACAATTAATATGATTTTTTTACAGCCCTTCAAGAAAATACGAAAAGAAAATTAGAAATAATTTTACTAAATATAGTAGGGAAGCAATTTTTTTTTGAAAATAGTATCTTTGTTACTGATCCTTTATTGCACTACTATTTCTGATCCATTATAAGACAGTCAGAATTTCAATGGAGGTCAGTGATACATGTCTGAAGATATAGATAAATTGGAGCTTCTTGCCCTAACAACGGATATTGTGACATCACATTTATCGCGCAACTCCGTCGAAGCCACAGAAATTCCAGAGCTTATAAAGGATATCTACGCGACATTGGCGACCATCGGTGACGCAGAGCAGGAAATGGACAAACCGCAACCGGCCGTCTCCATTCGCAAATCCATTCATCCCGACTACATCATCTGTCTTGAAGATGGCAAAAAGCTGAAAATGTTGAAACGCCACTTGAAAACATCCTATGACATGAGCCCTGAAGATTACAGACAGCGCTGGGGACTGCCAGTGGATTATCCTATGGTTGCCCCCAATTATGCTATCCAGCGCCGTGACCTTGCCAAGAAAATCGGCCTTGGTACGCGAAGAAAACGGGCAAATAGCAACTAGATACGACTTTCGCTGGCTCAAAAAGAAAATTTGTATAAAATCAACAGCGGTTGGTGTCGCGCTGACCATTTTATGTTTTTCAGTCAGGGGATTTTATGCCATCTCGTCTTGAACAAATATGCGTCGAAAAAGGTCTGAGAATGACAGGACAGCGCCGTGTCATCGCCCGCGTCCTCTCGGAATCTCAGGATCATCCGGATGTAGAACTGGTGTATAAGCGAGCCGTTGACATTGATGACACCATTAGCATTTCTACTGTTTACCGTACGGTTCGCATGTTTGAAGAAAATGGAATTCTGGAGCGGCATGATTTTGGGGATGGCCGCGCCCGGTATGAAGAAGTCTCGGATCAGCATCATGACCACTTGATCAATGTTCAAACTGGTCAGGTGATTGAATTTACCAGCGACAAGATTGAAGAACTCCAGAAAAAAATCGCCGCCGAATTGGGGTTTGAACTTATTGATCATCGTCTCGAGCTATATGGCAAACCCCTATCGCAGAAAGCCGGGCAAACGGTGCCGGCTGAGGAATCTGTCGTGAATATGCAGCAGACATCACTTAACAAGAAAACCGACTGAGCGTTTTCAGTCTCGTCTTGATTGGCCCATGACCATACTCAAATCCATATGTATCATTATTGCTGTTTTTCTTTGGACGGGCCTGCTCGCGCCTTTCCAGATACTGGTTCTCCTCTTTTTCAAGAAGCATCGGTACAAAATACCGCAAATTTACCATGCCGGGCTGTGTCGGCTGCTGCAAGTCGAGGTTATCGTTTCAGGGGAAATCAGCCAGCTGCGGCCAACGCTGTTCGTCCTGAATCATATTTCCTGGCTTGATATCCCTGTTGTTGGAAAAGTGATTCCCGGCAATTTCGTCGCCAAAACTGACGTGGAAAACTACCCGTTGGTCGGCGCGGTCTCAAAGCTTCAGGAAACCATCTTTATTGAGCGCACCCGCCCTTCCATCATGGGCCATAAAGGGGAAATGCAGGGGCATCTGGAAAATGGCGACAATCTTATTCTGTTTCCTGAAGGAACCTCGTCCAACGGTATCATCCTGCAACCGTTCAAAAGCTCCTATCTGGCGTTGGCGGAGCGGGAAATCGAAGGTCGGCATTTACCGGTACAGCCGGTGACCATCGCCTATAGCCGCCACCGGAACATGTCACTGACACGGGGTAACATGAGCGTTGTTGCCTGGGTCGGCGACGAAGAACTGCTCGCCCATGTCTGGGCTTTTCTTCGAACCGGGAAAGTGACGGCGGAACTTCGGTTTCATAAACCCGTGACCATCGACGACTATGATTCTCGAAAAACCCTCGCAAGTGATTGTCAATTGACCATTGCCATGGGGTTAAGCCGGGCCTTGACCGGCCGGACAGAAGCTGAATAACCAAGGCTTTCTCTACATTTTGGGTGGAAAATCAGTGAATGCTGGCGAAAGCAGCTTTTTCTTCTATTTTTTGCATATTACTGATAAATTATTCATGATATTGACTTCTTTTTTATGTAAGGATCATGTTCGATATAATCCGTCAGGTCAGTGAGGAAAAGTGACCAAAAAACTTTATATTTCGACATATGGCTGCCAGATGAATGTTTATGATTCCGCCCGGATGGCGGATATCATGGCGCCGCTGGGCTATTCCCTGACTGAAAAACCGGAAGGCGCCGATATGGCGATCCTGAATACCTGTCATATTCGGGAAAAAGCCTCCGAAAAAACCTTCTCCGAGTTGGGGCGCTTACGCAATATGAGGTCCAAAAAGCTGGACCGGGACGATGGCGACATGGTTATTGCTGTCGCCGGTTGCGTCGCCCAGGCCGAAGGCGCCGAAATCATGAAACGCGCCCCGTATGTGAATATGGTTTTTGGGCCGCAGTCCTACCATCTGCTCCCGCAAATGGTGGCTCAGGCCTCCCGCGGGGCCGGACATATTCTGGAAACAGATTTTCCGGTTGATGCAAAATTTGATCATTTGCCGAGCGAAGCAATCGATACAAATCTCAGCGCCTTTTTGACCGTTCAGGAAGGCTGCGATAAATTTTGCGCCTTCTGCGTCGTCCCTTACACACGCGGCGCGGAATTTTCACGCCCGGTTGCGCATATCGTGGCGGAAGCAAAACGCATGATTGCCGGGGGTACGCAGGAAATAACGCTCCTTGGCCAGAATGTGAACGCCTATCATGGTACGCTTGAAAGCGGCGCCTCCGCCACTCTCGCCGAGCTGATTTACCGGCTTGCTGAATTGGATGGGCTTAAGCGCTTGCGCTACACAACCTCCCATCCGTTGGAAATGAGTGAGGATCTGCTGCGGGCGCATCGGGATGTTGATGTTCTTATGCCGTATCTGCATTTACCCGTGCAAGCCGGTTCCGACCGGATACTGGACGCCATGAATCGGCGACACACCGCACAGGAATACCGGGCAATTATTGATAAACTTCGAGACTACAGGCCGGATCTGGCCCTGTCCGGTGATTTTATCGTTGGCTTCCCCGGCGAGAGCGACAAGGATTTTGAAGATACATTGCAACTGGTTCGCGATGTGGATTATGCGCAAGCCTACAGCTTCAAATATAGCCCGCGTCCGGGAACGCCCGCCGCCGGGCTGGACGGCCAGATGATACCCGAAGATGTGAAGTCGGAGCGACTGGCCGAGCTCCAACGATTGCTAAACGCGCAACAGCTTGCCTATAATCAGTCGTTTGTCGGGCGGGAAATCAAGGTTCTTCTGGAACGCGAGGGGAAACGCGACGGCCAATTGGTCGGCCGAAGCCCCTATATGCAATCCGTTTTTGTACCATCCCCGTCTCATCGGATCGGGCGTATTGCGACTGTCATTGTCCAAGAGGGAAATGCGAACTCTCTGCGCGGCGAACTTAAACCTGGTAATGTCGCAGATGCGGCGTAGGAACAAACGTGCCTAAAAATCAATCGAGTACTAACACCGTCGCGGCAAAATCAGACACAACAATATTAGAATTTGATGACAATCATCTGCTTGCGCAGCTGGTTGGTGAGCATGATCGATATCTTGCCCGCATTGAACAGGCTCTTGAAGTTTCCGTCACAACGCGCGGGAATAAAATGGCGGTATCCGGATCCAAATCTGCGAAAGCTGCCACCAAGAAAGTGCTTCTGGACCTTTATCGCCGGCTGGAAAAGGGTATGGACGTTACGGAGGGCGATGTAGATGGCGCCATTCGCATGGCAAATGATGCACCGGCAAATGATGGCAGCCGCTCATCAGTTTCTGAAAGCAGCGCGATGATCGTGACGAAACGCCGCCGTATCACACCGCGCTCTAACAATCAGGGCATCTATGTAAAATCGCTGCAAACCAATGAACTGGTTTTCGGGCTGGGCCCTGCGGGGACAGGTAAAACCTATCTGGCCGTTGCCAATGCCGTGGCGATGCTGATCGAAAACAAGGTGGATCGCCTTATTTTAGCGAGGCCCGCTGTTGAGGCTGGTGAAAAACTGGGCTTTTTACCCGGCGACATGCGGGATAAAATTGACCCATATTTGCGCCCCCTCTATGACGCTCTTTACGATATGCTGCCCGCTGAGGAAGTTGTCAAACGGCTGGAAAACGGGGAAATTGAAGTCGCGGCTCTGGCCTTTATGAGAGGACGCACTCTGGCAAATGCTGCTATCATTCTGGATGAAGCGCAAAACACGACGCCGGTTCAGATGAAAATGCTGCTAACGCGCATGGGTGAAAACTCTCGAATGGCGGTGACCGGCGACCTGAGCCAAATTGATTTGCCGCTTGGCATGAAATCGGGGCTGCACGAGGCCGTCGATATTCTTAAAGGGGTCAAAGGCGTGGATTTTATCAATTTTGGCGAATCCGATGTTGTACGGCACCCCTTGGTGACCCGTATTGTGCGGGCATATGGTGAACATGACCGTGAAAAGCAACTGGGTTTGAAGCCGCGTAACAGCTAAGAATACCGCCTGTGGGGCCCTCATCTGTCGCGAAATTGAGACTAAATATGTTGTCCGATACCAAACAAACTCCCGTACCATTTACCATCGATATTGCGACCAATATCGAAAGCGACGATTGGTATAGCTTGCTGGAGAGCTTTGATTCAATTACGCATCGAGTGATTGACAAAACTCTGGGGGGTTACTGTCGGAAACATGGGTTCGAAAAACTGACGGATGTGACAGGGGCCATTGTAGAAGTCAGCCTTGTGTTTACAAATGATGACAGTATCAAGCGTCTCAACAGCGACTATCGAGAAAAAGACAATCCGACAAATGTGCTTTCTTTCCCGGATACGGAATTGAACGCAAACACCTTAAAAGAATCCGCTGTTACGGACGAGCCTCTTATACTTGGGGATATTGTCTTTGCTCTGGAAACCATTCGACAGGAATCGCAAACCCAAAACAAGAAGTTTGAAAATCATGTACTACATCTTTTAGTTCATGGACTTTTACATCTTGTCGGCTACGATCATATAGAACAAGATGAAGCTGATATTATGGAAGAACTTGAAATTGGGATTTTACGTGAGTTTGACATTGATAATCCGTATATATCACCTGACAACAAAAAAGGAATTTCGTAAACCAAAATGAGTGATCACGTCTCTCCGCCGGATTCTCCAGAAACGCGCGATGAAACCGAAACGGACGTTGCAAGCAATAGCATGCTACAGGTGCTCAAGCGGCTTTTGGGTTTGGGGCAGCAATCTGACCAAAGTGTCAGGTCGACATTGGAAGAATTGATCGAGGAACATGATGATCCCGAACAATCGATAAACGCCTCCGAAAAGATGATGTTGACCAATATTCTGAGCTTTAGTGAGCTCAGTATCAGCGATGTCATGATCCCGAGGGCCGATATCGAAGCAGTTGATGCGGCGCTGCCCCTTAAAGAAGTTGTCGAACGTTTCAAGGACACCAGCCATTCCCGTCTTCCCGTTTTTGAGGACGGTTTGGATAATGTCGTCGGGATGTTTCATATTAAGGATTTGATAAATTTCTGGAATGATCCGGACGCGAGTAACTGGCAAAATTTCCGCCGAGAAATTTTATTCGTTCCTCCCTCCATGTCCGTGCCGGATTTGCTGTTGAAAATGCGGGCAAATCATATTCACATGGCGGCCGTGGTCGATGAGTATGGCGGAATAGATGGCTTGGTAACCATCGAGGATTTAGTCGAAGAGATCGTTGGCGACATTGAAGATGAACATGATGCCCAAGAAGGTCCGCTTATCACAGTCGCGAGTAACGGAATGCTGGAGGCGGATGCGCGCGCGTCTATCGAAGAACTGGAATCTCTGCTGGAAGTGGATCTGTTACCCGAAGATGAAGATGATGAAGTCGACAGTGTCGGTGGCCTCGTATTTCAACTGGCCGGCCAGATCCCGACCCGAGGAGAAATCATATCGCATTCCAGTGGTCTCGATTTCGAGATTTTGGATGCAGATCCCCGAAAGGTCAAAAAAGTCCGTATCCGGCGGCGCCCCAAGTTGATGAGTTCGGCCGAATGATATCCCTCAATGAGTGGATCCAAGGCCTTACTTTCTTAAAAAAAGCACTTCTCGCCTTTCTGTTGGGGCTGATGGTCGCCGCCGCGTTGCCGCCTGTCCATCTCGTCTTTCTTTTACCTGTTAGCTTTACGGGTCTCATCCTGATACTCAGCGGCGCCAAAAACCGCAAGCAAGCGTTTTTCGTAGGCTGGTGGTTTGCCTGGGGCCAGTTTATCGCCGGCCTCTACTGGATCGGCGTTGCCTTCACCATTGATGCCGATGCGCATGCCGCCTTGATGCCATTACCAGTGTTGGCATTGCCCGCCTTTCTTGCCATATTTCCGGGTCTGGCAACACTTGCGACCCATATGACGAAGGTAGAATCGGTTGGACGAATCTTCATTTTCACCAGTTTCTGGATTTTATCGGAATATGTTCGCGGCACTATATTTACAGGATTTCCCTGGAATCTTGTTGGCTATAGCTGGACATTTTTCCTGCCCGTTCTCCAATCAACGGCATACATTGGCATTTACGGCCTGACCCTCCTGACGGTATTGGTAAGCTGCCTACCCGCTTTACTTGCCGATCGCCACATACCAAAATCCACTGCCATAAGGTTCATTGCAACCGGCGGCATGGTTTTCATTCTCATATTTGTCGCCGGACAATGGCGTCTCAACGAGCAGACAACAGACGTCTATTCCGAGAAAAAAATTCGCATCATTCAGCCGAATATCCGTCAAGCCGATAAATGGAAACCGCATCTTCGTCGGAACCATCTGTTAAAAACAATCACCTTGAGCCAAACCGAAAACGGTTTTCATCCGGACTACCTGATCTGGCCCGAAACGGCAGTCCCCTATTTCCTGACTACATCTGACCAGCTTAAAGCTCAGCTAACGGAATTTGTCCCGCAAGGCGGTGCAATTGTAACCGGTGCACCGCGTCACAACCCTGAAACAAATCAGTATTGGAATAGTGTGCATGTTCTTGACGGTGACGGGCAGATAAAGCAGACATATGACAAGCAACATCTGGTACCGTACGGGGAATATCTGCCGCTGCGCAATTGGTTGAAAGCAACGGGCCTGATGAAACTAATTCCTGTCTTGGATCAGATGTCAGATTTTGCCATTCCGGAAGCAGGAGCGCCCAAAGTCATTTCGCTTTCCGGCTTACCGCCGGCAAGGGTCATGATCTGCTATGAAATTGCTTTTCCATGGGAGGTTGTGCCAAATACGCAATTTTCCTGGATCCTAAATGCGACAAATGATGGCTGGTTTGGGAATACTTCCGGCCCCTATCAACATCTTGCCATTACAATAACCCGAGCGGTTGAACACGGAAAACCAGTTATTCGAGCCGCCAACACAGGGATTTCAGCAATCATTGATCCCTATGGGAATATTGTTCAAAAACTGGACCTGAACGAAACCGGTATCATCGACGGTTATATTCCAATGCCCACGGAAACTATTACATTTTATGGCAATGTAGGCGAAATTGTCCCGGCTATAATGACCCTTATTTTGTTTATTATTGGGGTATATTATGGACGGTTTCGATCTCGCTATAAAAACACGAGTTTTCTTGACTAGTACATTTTTTATACCAATACTGTCCGCGTAAATTGAAGGCATGCTTATTCCCAGACAACGGTGTGTTTTTAATTTGGACTATAGAATTGAGTATTGGGGGAATTTTTTATGCCAAATCATCCGGTAGATGCACATGTCGGAAGTCGCGTACGCTTGCGCCGAACTCTTCTGGGCCTAAGCCAGCAAAAGCTCGGGCGAGACCTCGGTCTTACTTTTCAACAAATTCAAAAGTACGAGCGTGGAACGAACCGGATCGGCGCGAGCCGACTGTATGAACTGAGCGAAATTCTGGATGTACCGCTCTCCTTTTTCTTTGACGAAATGCCCAGGGATTCACTCTCGACAAGCGGCGGCCTCGCCGACCCTGAAAAAGCATTTGAACATCAATATATGTCTAAAAGAGAAACATTGGAGTTAGTTCGGGCATACTACAAAATTACAGATCTAGAAGTAAGAAAACGAATTTTTGAAGTGATCAAATCCATCGCCCATCAACAAGACCAAGCAAATCAATAGGGGCGGAACCTCACATTTTTACAAACCCTTGACCCTGTACCGAATATGAGTAGAGTGCGGCTAAACCAAATGTAATTAATTTGGGAATGTTGTCCTGTTTAATTGCGCAATATTATCAGTACAATAATTCTTAAGTGAGAGGATATTCGGGTGCCGAGTCAAAATTACCTTTTTACAAGTGAATCTGTGTCTGAAGGACACCCAGATAAAGTTTGCGATCGCATTTCTGACAGTATCGTAGATTTGTACCTGTCGCATGATCCGTTCGCCCGGGTTGCCTGTGAAACCCTGACAACAACGAACCGGATTGTCCTCGCCGGAGAGGTTCGTGGGCCAGCGTCCATTACCAAGGCAATGATTGAAGAAACCGCGCGAGCCGCGGTCAAAGACATTGGGTATGAGCAAGACGGTTTTCATTGGCGAAATGCGGCAGTCGATGTTTTCCTGCATGAGCAATCAGCGGATATCGCCCAAGGTGTTGATGCCGCAGGCAATAAAGACGAAGGCGCCGGAGACCAGGGAATTATGTTTGGCTATGCGGTCAATGAAACAGATGTACTGATGCCCGCCCCCATATATTATTCCCATGGAATATTGAAGCGGCTGGCGGAAGTACGCCATAGCGGCGCGGAAAAAGGACTGGGGCCTGATTCAAAAAGCCAGGTAACGCTCGTCTATGAAAATGGGAAACCCGTTCGGGCTGCCTCAGTCGTCGTGTCAACACAGCATGACGAAAATCTTGACACAGACGCCGTCCGGGAAATTGTTCGTAAATATGTTACAGATGTATTGCCTGATGGCTGGATGTGCCCGGAAGATGAGTTTTACGTCAACCCGACCGGAAATTTCGTCATCGGAGGACCGGACGGAGACGCCGGATTAACAGGCCGGAAAATTATTGTCGATACTTATGGCGGCGCAGCTCCCCATGGCGGCGGCGCTTTTTCGGGCAAAGATCCGACCAAGGTAGATCGTTCTGCCGCTTACGCGTCGAGATATCTGGCAAAGAATGTCGTTGCGGCGGGTCTCGCTGATAAATGCTGCCTTCAGGTTTCCTACGCGATCGGGGTTTCAAAACCTTTGTCTTTGTATGTGGACCTTTATGGAACCGGCCGCGTCGACGAAGACAAACTCGCCAAAACACTGATGGACACCATGGATTTAAGCCCGCGAGGTATTCGCGAGCATCTGGGCCTCAATAAACCAATTTACGCCCGGACAGCCGCCTATGGTCATTTTGGACCTGCACCTGACGCGGATGGCGGGTTTTCTTGGGAAAAAACGGACCTTGCCGATAGTTTGCGATCTACATTGGGCTAGGCAGTATTTCTAAAATGGAACCTAATCGGGACAAACGGATCCTGTATGGACGCCGCCGTGGAAAACCACTCCGAAAAGGTCAGCAGGCGCTCATCGAGCATGAGCTTCCAGGATTATTGGTGCCCATGCGAGAAGAGGCACTTGATCTGGCGGCGCTGTTCGGCTCAGGTTTTGATAAATACTGGTTGGAGGTCGGTTTTGGCAGCGGCGAACATCTGGCCTGGCAAGCGCATGAAAACCCGGATACGGGAATTTTGGGATGTGAGCCTTTTATTAACGGTGTTGCCACATTGCTGGGAAAGCTCAAGTCAGATCAGTCAACAAATGTCCGAATTCATCCAGATGCAGCTGAACCCCTCATCGGGAAATTACCCGAAAATACAATAGATCGATGCTTTGTTTTATTTGCTGATCCCTGGCCCAAAAGCAATCACAATAAGCGGCGATTCGTATCAACTACCAATATTGCGGCACTGGCCCGAGTCATGAAGTCCGGTGCCGAGCTCAGAATAGCAACTGATCATGTTGATTACGGCGCCTGGATTCTTTGGCATATGCTGCAGTCCACCCGTTTCGACTGGATCGCGGAAACCCCCGGAGACTGGCGGGTTCGCAGTGCAGACTGGCCGCCTACCCGGTACGAACAAAAAGCCATTCAAAAAGGACTTAAGCCCGTCTATTACAGATTTCGCCGCAATGACCAGGCCTGGTCGTAACGGGATCGAAGAAAAAGCTTGGCTTTGGCAGTTTCTAGGCTATTATACGGGAAATACATACTGTTCGCTCACCGTCAGGATGAGCTCTGGAACAGTGGACCTCTGGTCCGCTGTTTTTTTATGCTTTAGTCAAGAATGAGAGTTAGGCTCTGGACCCGATAAATCAAATAGCCGATATGATCACACCCTCGCTCGAAGATATGGGGTATGAGCTCGTGCGTATAACGATGACCGGCAATGAAAAGAAAATTTTGCAGGTCATGGCAGAACGGCCCGATGGCACAATGACAATTGAAGGGTGCACAGAAGTCAGCCGGATGGTGTCAGCGCTACTGGATGTAGAGGATCCTATTTCCGGCGCCTATGATCTGGAAGTTTCATCTCCGGGGATCGACAGACCCTTGACGCGGTTGAAGGATTTTGAGCGCTGGGCTGGGTTTGAAGCTAAAGTGGAACTTGACCAGGCCGTTGACGGCAAACGACGATATCGAGGCAAGTTACTGGGCCTCAAAGATGAGATAATCTTGGTAGATGGCGATGATGGCACCAGATTTGAACTGCCGTTCTCTGAGATAAGAAAAGCAAAGTTGATTTTAACCGATGAATTGATTGCCGCAAGCACTGCGGCGTCTAAGTCTTAGATAAGTTTTTTTAGACGGAAAAGTAGTCATGGAAAACGCTGCGAGTTTAAACCGCTTGGAATTGCTGCAAGTAGCAGACGCTGTTGCCAGGGAAAAAGTGATCGATCGCGACATCGTATTGGAAGCGATGGAAGAGGCTGTCCAGAAGGCAGCCCGTGCGAAATATGGCCACGAAAATGATATTAGGGCCAATATTGATCGTGGGACCGGAGAGATTCGCCTGGCGCGCGTCCGTGAAGTTGTCGAAGAAGTCGAGAATGAGGCTACCCAGATCACGCCTGCCGATGCTCAGTTCCAGCTCGAAGGCGCCGCTGTCGGTGATTTTTTGATTGAGCCGTTGCCACCTATTGATTTTGGCCGCATTGCTGCGCAAACCGCAAAACAGGTTATTGTACAAAAGGTTCGCGAAGCCGAACGTGAACGTCAGTATGAAGAATATAAGGACCGGGTCGGAGAAGTCGTAAATGGCATCGTCAAACGTGTCGAATACGGCAATGTTACCGTTGACTTAGGTAAAGCTGATGCCGTGGTTCGCCGGGATGAAATGCTCCCGCGTGAAAGTTTCCGCCAAGGGGATCGTATTCGCGCCTATATCTATGATGTACGGCCTGAACCACGGGGGCCGCAGATATTCCTGTCTCGCAGCCATCCGCAATTCATGTCCAAACTCTTCGGCCAGGAAGTGCCGGAAATTTATGATGGCATTATTGAAGTTAAAGCTGTAGCGCGTGATCCGGGAAGCCGGGCGAAAATCGCCGTCCTGTCAGCTGATTCGAGCATTGACCCGGTTGGTGCTTGTGTCGGGATGCGGGGTTCTCGTGTTCAGGCGGTTGTCAATGAGCTTCAAGGTGAAAAAATTGATATTATTCAGTGGTCACCGGATCAGGCCAGTTTTATCGTCAATGCTTTGGCACCGGCGGAGGTGGCGAAAGTTGTTCTGGACGAAGATGCCAACCGGATTGAAGTCGTTGTACCGGACGATCAATTGTCTCTGGCCATCGGGCGCAGGGGGCAGAATGTTCGCCTCGCGTCTCAATTGTCAGGTTGGGATATCGATATTCTGACCGAGGACGAAGAAAGTAACCGTCGCCAGGCTGAATTCACTGATCGCACGCAAATATTCATGAATGCCCTTGATGTTGATGAAACGATTGCCCAATTATTGGCTGCAGAAGGTTTCACCTCAATTGAAGATGTGATGTATGTGGACGTCGCGGAAATTGCCGAAATCGAAGGATTCGATGAAGAAATTGCGACAGAGCTCAGTCGTCGGGCCCAAGAATTTGTTGAAGCATCAAATGCTGAAATGGAAGCGAAGCGAGTAGAATTGGGTATCAGCGACGATATTGTCAATCTTGGCGCCTTCACGCCCGCAATGATCGTCGCCTTGGGCGAAGCCGGTGTTAAAGAACTGGATGATCTTGCGGACCTGGCAGGTGACGAGTTGACCAATTCAGAAGATGGTATTTTGCGGGACTTCGATCTTAAGCTCGAAAACGCCAATGAAATCATCATGGCGGCGCGTGCTCATTGGTTTGACGAGGAAGAATCCGAAGCGGAATCCGGCGCGGAAACAGATGGTGACGTTGAGGGAAGCGAGGCTGAAGTTCCGGCGAGCTGAACTGTCAAATGGAGAAGTATACTTGAGTGATCCTCAACGGCGGTGTATAGCCACTGGACAAATACGGGAAAAAGAGGATTTGCTTCGATTTGCTGTATCGCCCGACGGAATATTGGTACTCGATGTTCAAATGAATTTGCCAGGTCGCGGCATTTGGATTAGTTGTAGCCAGCAATCGGTCGAGCTGGCGTTAAAAAAGGGGCTGTTTGCAAAGTCTGCGAAGCGGGCGGTCACAGTGCCGGAGAATTTGGTGCTAAAAATTGACGAGGCTCTTTCGCAACGTTGTCTGGCATTGCTGGGATTGGGACGAAAGAGTGGGTTGGTAACAGTAGGGTTTGCTAAAGTTGAAAAAGCCCTGAGATCAAAAAAGGTTTCTATCCTGATTGCAGCGTCCGACGGCGCCGATGATGGAAAGCAGAAGTTGAAAAGAATAGCAGGTACGTTGCCAGTGGTTGACGCGTTTGATAACGATGAATTAAGCCAGGCGCTCGGCAAAGAAAATATTGTTCACGCGAGCGTTGGCTCAAGTGGATTGACGAAAAAGATTACGTTTGCGGTTTCCCAACTATCCAGGTTCAGGGACCATGACGATGTAAATTGAAGAACCGAAATGTCGGAGTAAGAATGACTGAGACAAACGACAAGGATGGGCGCAAGTCGCTTAGCCTAAACAAACCGTTGGAAGCGAAAAAGACAGCTGGCGGGAATAGTCAGGTCCGTCAAAGCTTTACCCATGGTCGAACCAAGACCGTGCAGGTAGAGGTGCGCAAAAAACGCGGAGCCGCCGGCGCCCTGGGCACTCAAAAACCGAACACCGCCACAACAGCTCCGTCGACGGCAACAGCCAAGAAGACACTCAGTGTCGCGAAACCTGTCGCCAAAGCACCCGCCGCCCCGGCTCAAAAGAAAAGCAGTGAAGATAAGCAAGCTCCGCTGCTAACGACGGACGAGAAAGCAGCGCGTGCGGCAGCTCTTGCCGGCGCTCGCGAGCAAAATATCAAAGATGCAGAACGCAAGGTTATTGAAGATGCCGCTCGGCTAGAGGAAGAAAAACGGCTGGCGGCTGAACAAGCAGCTGAGGAAAAAGTAGCCGCTGCCGCAGCTAAAAAAGCTGCAAAACGGCGCTCACCTGAAGAACGTCGCCTTGCAGAAGAAGCGGAAGCTCTGAGGCTTACCGAAGAGGAAAATGCTGCTAAAAATGCGCAAGTCGCGGTGCATCGGGAAAAAACCAAATCAGCAGCAAAAGCAGACGATTCAGCAGCCGAGGCGAGCTCCGCCCCCAGACGCGCGGCAAGATCCGCTCCGGCAGACGATCAACCCGCCCCTGACAACGCGCCATCAGGACGTAAAAAACAGGTAAAATCATCGCGTTCGGGCGGTGGCGATGAACGGACAACGCCTGCGCGCAAAACCGACGAGCCGCGCCGTCGTGCCGGAAGGCTTACCATCGGCGACGCCCTCAATGACCGGGGACCGAAACAACGGTCACTGGCCTCCATTCGCCGGGCCCGCAAAAAACAACAACAGCATTCTTCAGAACCCGCGCAGAAGATTTTCCGCGAAGTGACAATTCCGGAAGTTATTTCCGTGCAAGAACTCGCCAACCGGATGACTGAACGCTCTGTCGATGTCATAAAATCCTTGATGAAGCTGGGCATTATGGCCACTGCCAGCCAGACAATTGATGCAGATACCGCAGAACTTGTTGTTGAAGAGCTGGGCCATACCGCAAAACGTATTGCTGAATCTGATGTGGAAATTGGCCTTGGTGGTGAAGATGAAGATGTCACGGAGAACCTGGTTCCCCGGGCTCCGGTTGTTGCCGTTATGGGACATGTCGACCATGGTAAAACATCCTTGCTGGATGCGTTGCGTAAATCAGATGTGGTCGCCGGAGAAGCTGGCGGCATTACTCAACATATCGGCGCCTACCAGGTGACGTTAGCCAATGGCAGCGAAATCACTTTCCTGGATACGCCAGGCCATGAAGCCTTTACCGCCATGCGGATGCGCGGAGCGCAGGTAACGGATATCGTTATTCTTGTTGTTGCCGCTGATGACAGCGTCATGCCGCAAACCATTGAAGCCATCAAACATGCAAAAGCTGCTGAGGTTCCGATAATTGTTGCCATCAATAAATGTGACAAGCCTGCTGCGGATCCGAACAAGGTGCGGCAGGAACTCCTGCAGCATGAAATATTTGTCGAAGATATGGGCGGTGATGTCTTGGATGTAGAGGTTTCTGCAACCAAGGGCACGGGCCTCGACAAGCTGCAAGAAGCCATCATGCTGCAAGCGGAGTTGCTTGAACTTAAAGCCAACCCGGACCGCTCTGCGCAAGGGACTGTTGTTGAAGCCAAACTCGAAACAGGCCGCGGCATGGTCGCCACTGTTCTGGTCAGCAGAGGAACGCTGCGGGTCGGTGATCATTTTGTCATGGGAACCGCCATGGGCAAGGTAAGGGCCCTGCTGGATTATCGCGGGCAGCAAGTCAAGGAAGCCGGCCCTTCAGTCCCGGTTGAAGTTCTGGGAATCCAGGGCGCACCAGTTGCCGGTGACGACTTCGCTGTAACCGAAAGTGAGGGTAAAGCCAAGGAAATTGCTGAATATCGACAGCGCCTTGATAAGACCAAGAAGGTAACGGCAACAGCGCGTGGCACCATTGAGCAAATGTTCAGTGCCATTAAAGAAGGCTCTGTGGATGAACTGCCGGTTGTTATTAAAGCGGATGTTCAAGGATCAGCCGAAGCCATTAGCAATTCGCTTGAAAAATTGGGTACCGATGAAGTCGCTGTTAAAATCCTGTATTCGGGTGTCGGCGGTATTACCGAATCTGATATTGCGCTTGCCACTGCATCCCGCGCCATCATTATCGCGTTTAATACACGCGCCAACAAACAAGCAAGAGATGAAGCTGCGCAAGAAGGTATCGACATTCAGTATTACTCGGTCATTTATAATGTCATAGATGATATGAAAGCACTGCTTTCCGGTATGCTGGCACCGACTTTGAACGAGAACTTCCTGGGATATGCGGAGATCAAGGAAGTCTTCAATATTTCGAAACTTGGGAAAATTGGTGGTTGTATTGTCACTGAAGGTAACGTCAAGCGCGGTGCCAAAGTACGGCTGCTGCGCGATAACGTCGTGATCCATGAAGGCACTTTGGCAACCCTCAAACGGTTCAAGGATGAAGTGAAAGAAGTCAAGTCCGGTATGGAATGTGGAATGGCTTTTGAAAACTATCACGATTTGCAAGTTGGTGATTTCATCGAATGCTTTGAAATTGAGGAAGTGGCTCGCCAGCTTTAGGCGAGTTATTTCCCGACTTATAGAAATCGCGAGGATATCATGGCGACGACAAAGCGCGCTGGCAGAACAGCCAGCAAACGGCAATTACGTGTTGGCGAGGAACTTCGCCACATCATTTCCTCTATTTTGGCAAAGGATTTGATCCATGATGTCGACGTTGCTGGCTCTTCAGTGACAGTGACGGAGGTGAATCCGAGCCCGGATATGCGAAATGCAACGGTTTATGTGGTCTCTCTTGGCGGTGTAAATGAAGAAGCACTCATTGAAGGACTTAATCGGACATCCTCGGTCATTCAAGGTGAAATGGCACGCCATCTATCCATGAAATTTACACCAAGATTGTCGTTCAAGAAAGACGAGTCATTTGAATATGCCAGCCATATCGATAACTTGATCCGCAAATCAAAGCAAACGGACGAAAACGGCTAACCGGCCATGGCGAGAAAGAAACGCGGCATCCCCGTTCACGGCTGGCTCAATATAGATAAGCCTGTTGGAATGAGCTCGGCTCAGGTGGTCGGAGCGGTAAAACGAATTACCAATGCACAAAAGGCAGGCCATGCAGGCACGCTGGATCCTTTTGCAACAGGGATCCTTCCCATAGCTTTGGGGGAAGCGACGAAAACCGTCGGCTATATCGTTAGTGACGTTAAAGATTACCGGTTTACGGCGCGTTGGGGACAAGCGACAATCACAGACGATATCGAAGGTACTGTTGTTGAACAGTCCGAAATTCGTCCGGATTTGCAGCTTATCCAGGACACCATCCCGAGCTTTCAAGGAACGATCCGGCAGCGCCCGCCAGCTTATTCCGCAATCAAGATTGACGGAAAGCGGGCGTATAAACTTGCCCGCGAAGGTGTTGATGTCGACCTTCCCGAGCGAGATGTGGAGATTTACAATTTGAGTTTGGTTCGGTTAATCGATTCTGATCAGGCGACCTTCGAAGTCACGTGCGGAAAAGGAACGTATATTCGGTCGCTGGCCCGTGATTTTGCCCGGAAATTAGGGACCGTAGCTCACCTGACTGAGCTTAGGAGGACACGAGTCGGACCTTTTTTGGAAAATGATGCGATTTCGCTGGATAAGTTAGAGAAGCTGTGGCAGTGTCCCGCAGAATTTGAGGCTCTGCTTCCAATTACGACCGCGCTGGACGACATCCCGGCGGTGGCCATAACGGAAACGCAAGCAGTTCGCTTTCGGCACGGCAATGACGTGGCGACCCCAAATTTAGCGGACGGAATTGTCTGTGCAATGGATGGGAATAGTCCAATTGGCATTGCCAAAGTTGAAGATGAAAGATTGTTCCCGATACGAGTTTTTAACATTTGAATTTAGGAGTTACCGATGTCGATCACTGCAGAAAGAAAAGCAGAGCTGATCAAGGAATTTGCGACCAAAGAAGGAGACACAGGGTCTCCGGAAGTGCAGATTGCTATTTTGACCGAACGGATTGTAAATCTGACAGACCATTTTAAAGAACATAAAGGTGACGTGCATTCACGTCGCGGTCTTTTAAAAATGGTAAGTGGTCGCCGGCGTTTGCTAGACTACCTCAAAAAGGTCGAAGAAGAACGGTACCAGACGACGATTAAACGTCTCGGTATCCGTAAATAAATATGAAATTCTCAGGTCTTTGTGTAAGACCATCAATAATTCAAACGCCGGTGACTGTACGGGGCTGCGTCCTGTTGCACATCGGCGTTTGTTGTGTTTAGGGCCGCTCATTCAGCTGCCTGAAGAACAAGAAGTGAAGACTAATCAGGCCGACGCATAGGGTGTCGGATTATAGCGGGACAGCAAGGGCTGTTGCCGCGTTGGAAGGAAAGAAAATGTTTGAAGTACATCGCAAGGAAGTGATGTGGGGCGGTCGTCCGCTCGTATTGGAAACCGGTAAGATTGCCCGCCAGGCTGATGGCGCTGTCATGATTACCTACGGAGGAACACAGGTTCTCTGTACGGCTGTTGCCGCAAGATCATTGAAGCCGGGCATGGATTTTTTCCCGCTCACGGTTAATTATCAGGAAAAAGCATATGCCGCAGGAAAAATCCCAGGCGGGTTTTTCAAGCGCGAAGCACGTCCCAGCGAAAAAGAAACGCTGACATCTCGTCTTATCGACCGGCCACTGCGTCCATCTTTTGTCAGTGGATTCAAAAACGAAACGCAGGTTATCTGTACGGTTGTTGCCCATGACATGGAAAATGACCCCGATGTTATCGCTCTTGTTGGCGCTTCTGCGGCTCTAACTATCTCTGGTATCCCGTTCCTGGGCCCTGTAGGGGCTGCCCGTGTTGCTTATGTTGACGGTGACTATGTGTTGAACCCGACGTCAGAGCAGATGGAAAATACTGACCTGGACCTGGTGATCGCGGGAACATCAGAAGCCGTTTTGATGATTGAATCTGAAGCAAGCGAATTGAGCGAAGAACAGATGCTCGGCGCCGTGATGTACGGTCACCGTGAAATGCAGACAGTGATCGACGCGATAATTGACCTTGCAGAAGAATGCGCGAAAGAGCCTTGGGATTACTCGCCACCTGAAGACGATGCGGCACTGGTAGAAAAGTTGAAATCTGCCGCTGAATCCGGGCTGAAGGAAGCCTACAAGGAACAGGTCAAGCAAACCCGGACTGACAAGGTCTCTGATGCCAAGAAAGCGGCCCTGGAAGGACTTGAAGAAGATGAATTGGAAGCAGCAGGTGGCATTCTCAAGAAAATTGAGAAAAACATCGTGCGCGGTAACATTATCTCAACAGGAACCCGCATCGACGGCCGTGATACGAAAACTGTTCGTCCGATTGTTTCCGAAGTTGGTCCGCTGCCCCGCAGCCATGGCTCCGCCTTGTTCACACGCGGAGAAACACAAGCCTTGGTCGTTGCCACATTGGGTACAGGCCAGGACGAGCAGATCATGGATGCGCTGGAAGGTGAATATCGCGAAAACTTCATGCTCCACTATAATTTCCCTCCTTACTCAGTTGGTGAAGTCGGGCGCATGGGGTTCACCGGTCGCCGGGAAGTCGGTCATGGCAAGCTTGCCTGGCGTGCCGTACATCCGTTGCTGCCGTCCAAGGATGTCTTCCCCTACACCCTTCGAGTTGTGTCTGAAGTGACGGAATCAAACGGTTCATCCTCAATGGCAACTGTATGTGGTACATCGCTGGCTTTGATGGATGCGGGTGTTCCGCTGAAACGGCCCGTTGCCGGTATCGCCATGGGTCTTATTTTGGAAGAAAGCGGTGAGTTCGCTGTTCTTTCCGATATTCTGGGTGATGAAGATCATCTGGGTGACATGGATTTCAAGGTTGCCGGTACAAGCGAAGGTATTACCTCCTTGCAGATGGACATCAAGATTTCCGGTATCACCGAGGAAATCATGCGGATCGCTCTGGCGCAAGCAACAGAAGGTCGCAACCATATTCTTGACGAAATGGGCAAGGCTCTGGAATCTGCACGTGATGGTGTGCGTGATGGCGCCCCGCGGATTACGCAGTTGCAAGTCAAGAAAGACAAAATCCGTGATATCATTGGAACCGGCGGTAAGGTTATCCGCGAGATCTGTGAAGTCACGGGTGCGAAAATTGACATCGATGATGATGGCACCGTGAAAGTTGCGGCCACGACAACCGAAAGTGCTGATGCCGCCATCAACTGGATCAAATCAATTGTTGATGATCCTGAAGTTGGCGTTATCTATACAGGTAAAGTCGTGAAAGTTGTCGATTTTGGCGCCTTCGTTAATTTCTTTGGCAACCGTGACGGACTGGTTCATATTTCCGAGTTGGCACCGCAACGGGTGGCAAAAGTGACGGATATTGTCAATGAAGGCGACGAAGTGCGTGTTAAAGTGCTTGAAATCGACGGACGCGGTAAAGTTCGCCTGTCTATTAAAGCCGTCGCGGCAGAAGACGCCAAAGAGTCAGCAGAAGACTAAATTCTCTGCTCTAAATAGCTAAATTAGCGGCAGGGGCGGAACGGAGCCAACAAATCATTCCGCCCTTGCCGCTAGATGAACCTTGATGCCGGAGCCCGAGTGCTCTAAGTGTTAAGTGGGGAAGTATGTAGTCATAGGAATTGTCTGGTGAAAGCACTGAATTCAATTATGATTTCCGGTAAGGAAGTTCTGCCATTTGTTGAAGGCGGCAAAGGCATTGCGGTGTCATCTGGCCAAAGTTCAGGCGCTTGGGCGGCGGCGGGAGGTGTTGCCACTTTTTCCGGCGTCAATGCAGACAGTTTCGATGAGGACGGCAATATGATAGAGCAACTCTATCACGGCCGGACTCGCAGGGATCGGCATGAAGAGCTGGTAGCGTACGGAATCAAGGGCGGCATTGCACAGGCCCAGATTGCCCATGAACTTTCCGGCGGTGAAGGCCGTATCCATATGAATGTCCTGTGGGAAATGGGAGGCGCCGAGCGCATCCTCCATGGCGTCCTTGAAAATACCAAGGGCCTGATCCACGGCATTACCTGTGGCGCCGGTATGCCATATCGCATTGCGCAGATTGCCGCAGATTACCAAATTCACTATTACCCGATTATTTCCTCTGCGCGGGCCTTCAAGGCGCTGTGGAAACGGGCATATCACAAATTCTCCGATTGGCTCGGTGGGGTGGTTTATGAAGATCCCTGGCTCGCCGGTGGTCACAATGGCCTCAGCAATTCAGAAGACCCGCTGGTCCCCGAAGATCCCTATCCACGAGTTGCCAGCCTGCGTGCATTGATGAACGAGATAGGCCTCAATAATGTCCCAATTGTCATGGCCGGCGGTGTTTGGCATATAGAAGATTGGGCCCATTGGCTCGACAATCCGGAAATTGGCCCCATCACCTTCCAGTTTGGAACGCGACCGCTCCTGACGCAGGAGAGCCCCATATCGGATGCCTGGAAAAAGAAACTGGGCTCGCTCAAAAAGGGCGATGTGTTTCTCAACAAATTCAGCCCGACGGGTTTCTGGTCCTCGGCTGTCCGCAATGACTTCCTTGACGAGCTGAAAGCCCGCTCGGAACGTCAGGTTGCCTTTTCCAACGAACCGGTCGGTGAACATAATACCGCCTTCGGGATAGGGGCGCGCAAACGGGAAGTTTATCTGACCGCAGCCGACAAGGAACATGCGGAAGGCTGGATTGCGGAGGGCTTTACGGAAAGTCTGAAAACACCAGATTCGACCCTGATCTTTGTCGAGCCGGAAAAGATGAAGGAAATCCGCAAAGATCAGATCGACTGCATGGGCTGCCTGTCCCAATGCAAGTTCTCCAACTGGGCGGAAGGCGAAAAGGGCAATACGGGCCGCAAAGCTGATCCGCGGAGTTTTTGTATTCAGAAAACCCTGCAGGACGTCATCCATTCCTATTCCAACATCAATAACAATCTGATGTTTGCAGGTCATGGTGCCTATCGCTTTGCAACGGATCCGTTTTACGACAATGGATTTGTGCCGACGGTCAAGCAATTGATCGATCGGATCGCCACCGGGAAATAGCTTCAGCCGGGCCTTTCTAATTGCAGATTTGAATTATTATAAAAAACACTATATAATAAGGACCAGCCCCCAACCCGGGCAGCGCAATTGAAAAAGTAGTAACGGTATGCAGCATAATTCTAAAGATTTACGCGACAAGATCAAAATGGTCCACCTGCGCCCGACAAAGCAGCGTCTGGCGCTGGCGGAACTGTTATTTGCGCAGGGAAATCGTCATGTGACGGCGGAGCGGTTGCATAATGAAGCCATGGATAACGGTGTCACGGTCTCATTGGCAACCATATATAATAATCTTCATCAATTCACCTCGGCTGGCTTGCTGCGCGAAGTGGTCGTTGATTCCAGCCGCTCATATTTCGATACAAATGTCAGCCCACACCATCATTTCTTTCATGAAACTACCGGTGAGCTGGAAGATATTCCGGGCAACGAGCTCAATGTCGATAATATTCCGGCCTTGCCTGAAGGAACCGAGATCAGCAGCGTTGATGTTATCGTCCGCGTCACCGATCGTCGCCCCTAATTCCTTCCTGAGTTTCCAGATCTTTTTTCTTCTTTAGAAACATTCTAAAGTATTGACACACCCCTGCGCGCGCCATATATTCTAAAGGTAAGCCTGCTCTCACAGGAACAGGCACATCCACTACTCATTCCAGGAGGACTTTATGTCTCTAGCGGGAAGCAAAACTGAACAAAACTTGAAAGATGCCTTTGCAGGTGAATCACAGGCAAACCGTCGTTATCTTTATTTCGCACAGAAAGCGGATGTAGAAGGATATAACGATGTTGCGACTGTCTTCCGCTCGACAGCAGAAGGTGAAACAGGCCATGCACACGGCCATTTGGAATATCTGGAAGAAACCGGTGATCCGGCAACTGGCCTGCCAATTGGCGGCACAGAACTGAACCTGGCCGCCTCCATCGCTGGTGAAACCCATGAATATACGGATATGTATCCGGGCATGGCGAAAACAGCGCGCGAAGAAGGTCATGACGAAATTGCCGACTGGTTCGAAACTCTGGCAAAAGCCGAGAAAAGTCACGCCGGCCGCTTCCAAAAAGCGCTCGACAATATCGACGACTGATTTGACCGCACCTGCGTGTCAGTAACTCAGGGTAGCGAACGGTACGCCGTCGCTACCCTCTTTCAATAAATCGTAGCCTGTTCGGGAGATTATCATGAGAGAAGGCAGCCTTGATGCGCCAACCCGCCACATAATTGACTGGACCAATCCGGATTTTTATGACGAAAAAAAGCTGGATGACGAGCTGCGACGTGTCTTTGATATCTGCCATGGTTGCCGCCGTTGTTTTAATCTGTGCGATTCTTTTCCAAAACTTTTTGATTTAATCGACGGCTCGCCGACCGAAGAACTTGACGCGGTTGCCTCGGAAGATTTCAAGCCGGTTGTCGATGGCTGCACCCTCTGCGACATGTGTTTTATGACGAAATGCCCCTATGTGCCGCCCCATGAGTTTAATCTGGACTTTCCCCACTTGATGTTGCGCTATCGGGCCGTGGAGAAACGTAAAGGCCTGGATAAATTTGTCCCCGGACAATTATCGCAAACTGACCGTAACGGCAAATTGGCGGCACCTGTCGCACCGCTGGCCAACTGGGCAACAAAAACATCGAATAGCATGACCCGCGGCATCATGGAGAAAACCCTGGGCATCGACCGCAACGCGGCACTGCCGAAATACCAATCCAAGTCCCTCCTCAAGCGGGCTGAGGAAGACCCACTGGTCGTTAATGCCGACGCTCCCGGCTTTGGCCGGAAAGCGGTTATCTATGCCACCTGTTTTGGCAACTATAATAATCCCAGCATTGGCGAGGCAACCCGCAAGGTCCTTGCCCGCAACGGCGTCGAAACGGAAGTCGTCTATCCCGGCTGCTGCGGTATGCCCTTGATGGAACAGGGTGATCTGGAAGGGGTTGTCAAAAATGCCAAATCCGTGTCCAGCGAACTGAAGGACTGGATCGCAAAAGGCTATGATGTCATTGCCCTCGTCTCTTCCTGTGCGTTGATGCTGAAATTCGAGTGGCCATTGCTTGATCCGGACAATGCCGATCTCAAAACCTTGTCTGATGCGACCTTTGACGTGTCTGAATATGTGATGGATCTGGCCAAGAAAGAAGGCATGGTTGAGGGGATGGAACCACTTGGTGACAATGTTGCCATGCATCTGGCCTGTCACGCCCGAGCCCAGAATATGGGCGCCAAAGGCGCCGAGATGTTGCGGCTGATCCCCAAAACACGTGTTGCCGTCGTGGAGCGGTGCTCAGGCCATGGCGGCTCCTGGGGGATCATGAAAGGCAATTATGAAACTGCCCTGAAAGTCGGCAAACCGGCGGCCAAGACGGCACTCACTTCAAAAGCCGGATATATCGCCTCCGAATGCCCGCTTGCAGCTGAGCATCTGTTGCAAGGCATCGGCAACCTGGATGCCGAGGCTGTCCAGTCGAAGCAAGCGGCCCATCCCATCGAACTCCTGGCCAAAGCCTATGGCCTGAACGAGGACCTCTGACAATGACTGCCATCGCAAACCGCCAAATCACCGATCAGGATATTCTGCCCGTCAGCGAATATGCCAAGATACGCAAAGAGCATAAGCAAAAGCTTATTCCCATCAAGAAGAACCGCCGGGTCGCCATTGGCCCCTACGCCACCTTCTATTTTGAAAATTATGAGACCATGTGGGCGCAGATCCAGGAAATGCTCTATATCGAAAAAGGCGGTGCCGAGCAGTTGAAGGACGAGCTGGACGCCTATAACCCGCTTATCCCAAACGGATCAGAACTGGTGGCCACCTTTATGATCGAAATCGATGATCCCATTCGCCGGGATTTTATGTTGCGAAAACTCGGCTATATCGAGGACAAGGTCTACTTATCCATCGCCAGCGAAAAAATTTACGCCGTGCCGGAACAGGAAGTCGAACGGACAACGGAAGACGGGAAAACCTCCGCCATCCATTTCCTGCATTTCCCCATGACCACAGCCCAGCGACAGGCGTTCAAAGAGACGACTGTCGATGTCCAGCTGGGGATTGAGCATGATGATTACAGCCATATAACGCCGCTGATCGGCACTGTCCGCGCCGCCCTCGCCGAAGACCTTATCGATTAGGGCTGGGATAGAGATGGCGGGGCTGTCATATGGCCAGCAGAACCTGGACAGCTAACCCCCTCCCGTCAAAGAAAACCGGTGGCTTCAAACCCTGGCCGTCTCTATTTATCAATTGGTAACTTGCCTTGCGTGAAAGCGATTCCGGGATCCGCCGAGTGCTCTACCTCATCTCCTTTAATCTCAATCCAGGAATGCTTTCGGTGTTCATACACCGAGAAACAGGGAGCAGGGAAATCCAGGTCTGCGAAAGCGCCGACAGGAATTGCCACGACACCGGGCCAGCCCTCAATTACGTAAGTGAGGGTCGATCCACATTCCGGACAAAATCCATATGTCGCTTTATGGCCACTATCTGCTAGCCGCTCCCAAACCTTGGATTTCCCGGAAATCTTGACGTCTGCTTCTGCCCATCTTGCCTGAACAGCAAATGCGCTTCCGGAACGTTTCTGGCACTCGAGGCAGTGACACACCGAGACGCGTACCGGTTCGCCCTCACACGTCACTGAGAGTTCACCACATCTGCAAGTCGCCGTTCGTTTCACCATATTCACCGGCCCAACATAATCATTGAGAATTTTAACTCACATTTTCAGGTTCAGGATAATGGCTTTCGCATCTTCACTGATCTCCCGAACAATTTCACCCGCCGATTTCACGTCATTGATCATGGCTAATCCTTGTCCCGCCCACATTGACATGGCTTCAACATTCCCTTCTGCATCTGGCGCAGGGGTATAAGATTGATAGCGGACAATGTCCCCGCGCGACCGGGATTTGCCGATGGTATCTCCTTCACCCGGACGTTCACCGGACGAGGGTGATCCGGCAGCTTCCCATTGATCCACCGTGCTGTTTCGCAACACCCGATGAGGCGCTGCACGCCAGCCAACGTCAAACAGGTCTTTCTGATAGGACGTCTGGTTTTCAGTCGCACTCAGGATGCTGTCCTGATAGAGGGAATTTATGTCGGCTTCCTCGCAGGCCAGAAAACGGGTGCCGATCCACGCCCCCGATGCGCCAAGGGCCAAAGCCGCAGCCAACCCCCGCCCGTCGGCAATGCCACCCGCAGCGATCACGGGTAAATCGCCGACGGCGTCGACAACTGAGGGAATGAGCGGCATGGCGGCAACCGTTCCGCAGACATGCCCGCCTGACTCCCAGCCTTGCGCGACAATAATATCAGCCCCTTTATCCGCGGCAATGCGCGCATCTTCCGCACTGCCAACGGTTTGCATGACCACAGCGCCCGATTTTTTTGCCCGGGCAATAAGATCTGAAGGCTCCTTCCAGAAGAAAGAGATAATCGGCACGCCTTCTTCCAGGCACGCTTCCAACCGTTCCTCCTGCGGGTGCTCCATATTCAGATTAACGGCAAAAGGCTGCGATGTAAGCGACTTGGTTTCACGGACCTGCTCTCGCAACTGATCCATACTCCCGAGCCACAGGGGCAATGTGCCCAATCCTCCGGCGTTGGAGACGGCCGCCGCCATTCTTGGCCCGACCGCCCCTCCCATTGGCGCCTGAACAATTGGAATATCAATCCCAAGCATATGACAGAGTGAATTTCGCACCTACTACCTCCAACCCTAAGACTTCAGGTCTTTATTATTTCAGAGTAATCTTCCTTTCAGGATCATACTTACCCGGAGCGAATTGGGCAATATTTCGCTCCGTGAATACCGCAATGCCTCATAGGGTAACCCGCACCTCCTGTGGGATCGCCGCTCGATCGGATAGACGGAGAATATTTCAGCGGATATACTTGCAATAAATGCGCATCCCATATTTGATGGAGAGGGTCTCTTTTGCGACAGAACAAAGCCAATGTGATCGCTTCCGAACTCCCGGCAAACAGCTCCCTGCGCGACCGTGTGTCGACAACAGACTTTCTGGACTGCTATTCAGTGTCCTCAAACTTGTCGTCGCGCCCGGCGGCTGAGATCATAACGGAGTTTCCCGGATGGGCCCGTTTCCTGCTGCAGATACGAAGGGTGATAACGACACCTTTTGGCCTTTCCAACGAGGGTCCGAACGCCGCTGACAAAATTGGCCCCTTTCCTGTGGAAATCGAAACAGAGTCAGAGCTTATAGCCGGATTTAACGACAAGCATCTTGATTTCCGCGTCTCCATCTTCGCGCAAGAAGGCCGGGTTTCCCTGGCAACCTGGGTTCATCCCCACAATATAGGTGGTCGGATCTATCTAATGACCATTCTGCCCTTTCACATCCTGATCGTTCGAAATGCCCTTGCACGAGTGGCAACTGCCCCGTCCCCGGCGCAACAATAGCGATACGGACGAAACGGTCCTTGGGTCCGCTTCAAACACTTATTAGTAGAAATATATTTTCTATCTTTAAAAAGACCTAGAGGCAGCATCGCCCGGCACGATAAGGCCCATATGCCCTGAAGCGGCATGATCCAGTGGTGATTTCATTACGACAAAACCATATTTTTCCCCTTGATACCGCAAAATCTAAACCTTTTCACAGATACTGCCACAACTCGTTATTTCCTTTGAAACGTAAATAAAAAATTACATTCCTATAAAATATTAACACCAAAAAGGAGAATAAATAGTGTCAGACAATAAATTAAATCTGGATCAAAATATCCCCAAAAAAAATCAAAGCAATGAAACAATTTCCTCGGAAGCAGCCACAAAGGAATGGCGGCAACCCTATCCGGGCCCTGCAGATCGTAACTTCAACTTCAGAAAATTACTGGATAATTCACCCGATGGAATAGGCGCTGCCAAGGATAAAGAAAACTTTAACGTAGCAGTTATCGGGATGGGTGCCGCAGGATTGACGGCGGCACATGAACTTGCACGCAGCGGGCTCGAAAACATAGATATGTTTGAGGCAAGCGGTCGCTACGGAGGTCGTCTGTGGACCAAGACGCTTGCAGACTATCATGACGCAAAACAGTATACCGTCATGGACTTCGGTGCCATGAGAATGCCGCCCTTTATACCTGCGCAAAATGAGAAATACAAAGCCGGTACTGCCCAAAGGCAGGGTCAGGTTTGGAAACAGGGAAATTCAGTTCTGGCTTATTTGCTGGAAAGATTCGCTATCCGAACATCTGAATTTCCCAATCCCGGGTCAAAACATTGCAAAAGCGGCATTTATTACCATGAAGGTACGTTCCAGCCAGTAGATTCGAAATTAGAAAAGGAAAAAAGTAGCAACAAAAAAGTAGAACACAAAGATGACCAAGACGACGATGACGACGAAGTAAAGACCACCAACAAGAACAAAGACTATGCGAAATACAACGATGAAAAATCTGCCAAAGGGCAAATGCTTATCTGGAACAAAGATGAAGATTTACCTCCGAATAAAGAATTGCAGGAAGTGGATAAAAAGTGGACCGTATTCAGTACCCGCATGAAAGACTATATCAAGAAATATTATGACAGTGAGGAATGGCCAGAGTTCTGGAAGAATATTGTCCGAAACTACTATAATAAAACATTCCGACAAGTCGTACGTATGAAATTCAACGACAATCATGACGATAACTTGATGGGAGATTTTGGCGGAGTTGGCTTGTCAGAGGAAGAAGCCAGGATTTTATTTGTTATTGGTTGTGGCGACGGCGGCTGGGGGGCTTTTTATAATGTCAGCTTCCTGTTTGTTTATAGAACCCTTCTCCATGGTTATGCGGATGATCATCAAGTTATTGAAGGATTATTTCAGTACGGTGGGAAATTGGATCTCGAACAAGACGCCGTCAATAAAAAACTCTTTGCCGATAAAATGGATATGGATAGCAATTTCAAGGGAGATCAAAGGCCCGGAAACCATCAAATTAATCACGTTGTCGATAGTTTAGGCAACAAGTTCGAATCTCCTGAATATCTCGGGCTGGGCACATTTCCTGATTGTCTGTTGTTCGGGCGATTGTTTAAAGATGACAATAGTACGTCGCTTTACGACAGCAAGAAACCGGCTAAAGAGGACGGTGTCCATTTGTTCCTGAACAGCCCAGTCTCGAAGATTGAAAGACTGCAGAACGGAAAGATCAAGTTAGAGGTAAAACCTGACGTCGCAAAACATAAGGATTACGCATTTGATAGGGAGTATGATGCGGTTATTATAACGGTGCCGACCCATCAATTCGGGATGGAGATTGATGTCGCCGGATTTGATAATGATATGTGGCCCTATGATTTGCAGTCCTATCTGTCTCAGGCATATTGGATACCCTGCGCGAAGGTTTACGTGGAGCTAAAGGCGCCTTATTGGGAGAGCAAGGACTGCACAATTCCGCAAATGATTGCGAGTGAAACCTTTACGCGAGATACCTATGGCGTAAAAGTTAACAGAGGAGAGATAGACAAACAAACCGGCGTTCTCCTGATTAGTTATACCTGGACGCGTGATGCAACCAAACTTGTATCCTATAGTGATCAGGAACTGATAAACATGTGTGTGAAGGAATTAGACCGGATGTTGGCAAATTGCAGCAATATTCGTCCCGAAGACCGGATTGCCAATTATGCTCAAACTACAGGAGTAGATTCCAATGGCAACCCGAATTACAAGGGGTCGGTCCATCATTGGGAACGACAAAAAAACTATAAGGGTGCTGCACGGTTTTATGACCAGTATGGCTGGAACAGTACGCGGGTGCCGATGACATATAACCAGGAAAAAAGCGCCAATTCCGGTCTCTATTTTGCCGGTGAAGGATATCATGCAGATGCCGGTTGGGTCGAGCCTGCCTTCCGGTCGGCGATTGACGCGGTCTTGCACCTGTTTAATAACAACCAAATTGATATTGTGACAAAGGACTTTGAGTTTAAAAAGGACTACGCGCGGTATGAACTGAATTTTGATCCTGATAGCCCTTCTACAGAGTTGAAACAGCGATAATATCGGATTTTTAAATCACTATCCCCGAATAGAAATATTCGGGGATTTTTTTTGGCTTGAGGGTCCAGCGAAAGAGCGGCGCATCCGGGATACCTATCCTTTTTATTCGGCAGGAATCCTATAACGGAACCGCCCCAGGACATTGCCCGCGTCCCCTTTCATATCCAGTGGCAACAAATACCGAATGAGGGTACGATGCTTCCCAAACTGAACATTATAATCCGGGAAGAAGATGAAATTCACCTATGACGTCATTGTAATCGGTGGGGGGTCTGCAGGCGTTGGGGCGGCTGTCGCGGCGGCAGATACGGGCGCGCGTGTTTTGCTGGTGGAGAAATCGGGGATGCTGGGCGGCGCGGCGGCGCTTCGAAACGTCATCACCTATTGCGGCCTCTATACATTGGGGCCGGAGCCGAAACAGGCGGTGTTTGGTGTGGCCGAGCGGGTGCTGGAAAAGCTTCGGGCGCGCAAGGCCATCACCGATCCGCTGCGGTTTCGCGGGGTGTTTATGGTGTTCGATCCGGAACATAACAAGATCGCGCTGGATGAAGTCTGCCGCGACGCCGGCGTGGAGGTACGGTTTCACAGCACCCTGATCGACGCCACCCGCGACGGCGATAAAATTTCGAAGATTTTGGTGCAGGATCATGGCGGGCAGCATGAATTCAGTGCCGCCGCCTTTGTTGATGCAAGCGGCGAAGCCAATCTCGCATATCTTGGCGGCGCCTCAACCCGCTATGGCAATGAGGACGGGGTCAATCTGGCCTCCCTCGGCACCCGGTTTGGCGGCATTCCGGCTGATTTGACGGTCACCGCCGCGGAGATTGCCGACGCGGTGGAAGCCGAAATGGCGGGTGGCGACCGGTTATTGACGAAAAAATCCAGTGTTGTCGCCCGTCTGCCCCTCAGCGGCGACCTTTGCATTTATGTGGCAAGCGCGGATTATGATCCCCGCGACGTGATCAGCATGTCGAAAGCTGAAATGAACGGACGCCAGCAGGCGCATTCCTACTTGCGGGCCCTGCAGCGCATAAAGGGATGCGAGGGGGCCTATCTGGTCAATACGGGGCCGGAATTTGGCACCCGTGAAAGCCGCCATATCAACGCCGCCTATCAGCTGACCTGGAACGATATTGAAACACGCACCTCTTTTGAGGATTGCATCGCGCTGGGCGCCTGGGGCGCGGAATGGCACGACCGGGAAACCTATCTGAGCAGCCTGGACATACCGGCGGACGGCACGGCGTTCGAGATTCCGCTGCGCTGTCTTATGAGCCGCGATACCGCCAACCTGTTTTCCGCCGGCCGCACCGCCGATGGCGACCGAAAGGCCGGCGCCGCCATCCGCGTCATGGGCACCGCCTTCGCAACCGGCCAAGCCGCCGGGGTTGCCGCCGCCGGGCTATCCGCAACGGGCGGCGTCGATGTCACGTCGATCCGCCGTGAACTTTTACGCCAATCCGCCAAATTGGCAGCGGATAATTGAGGGGGAATCATGGAAGAGACAAATATCGTCACGCAGGTTTTTTTACCGCTGTCACTGGCTTTCATCATGTTTTCAGTCGGACTGGAATTAACGCTCGATGATTTCAAGCGGGTGGTTGTGCGGCCGAGGGATTTTTTTGTCGGCGCTGTCAGTCAAGTCATTGTGCTGCCCCTGGTCGCTTTCGCCTTGCTCTCGGTCTGGACCATCGAACCGGCATTGGCCGTCGGTGTCATGATTATCGCCAGCTGCCCCGGCGGTGTTACCTCGAATTTGATGACTTATCTGGCGCGGGGCGACACGGCCTTGTCCGTCTCCCTGACGGCTGTGATCAGTTTGCTCGCTGTTGTGACGCTCCCTCTCATTGTCAGTTTTTCCATCCAGCATTTTATGAACGCGGCAACGGCGCCGGAACTTCCGATCGGAAAAACCATTATCGGCGTTTTCCTGATTACAACGGTACCGGTCTGCATCGGTATGCTGATCAAGCATTTTGCCGCGGCATTTGCCAAAAAGTTTGAGCGAATTGCCAGATTAGTCGCATCGGTTCTTTTTATTGTCATCGTCCTTGGCGCCATCGCCAGCGAACGGGAAAATATTGTCGACTACTTCATTCAGGCCGGAACGCTCACACTTACGCTCAATGTGGTCATGATGGTGCTCGCGGCCCTGCTGGCCCATATTGCCGGGATGGGGGTCAAGCAACGCATCGCCATCACGCTTGAATGCGGCTTGCAAAACGGCACCCTGGCGATCTTCGTCGCGGCAACGTTAATCGGCAACAAAACGATGACGGTGCCGGGCGGTATCTACAGCCTGCTGATGTTTGCCACGGCGATCCTTTATCTCATTATCGCCAAAAGGCAGCAAGCCCAGGACTGAAGACTGCCGAGCCACCTGTAACGGACAGCGACGGCGCCTTGTCGGCAATATTGGACCAAGTCGGGGGAATTCCTGGATTTGACCCAAAGCGGTAGTTGAGATTGACATTTACCCACTGCCAATCCGGATCATTGGAAAACCAGTTGGGAGGAAATAGGAATGATGCTTGGGGCAGTCTATTTCGCAACACAGATTGCTGCAGCGACAGGCGTATTTGATTCACTGTTGTCGATTACTACAGCAAGCACGTATTTTAGCTACGGCTTTTTATATAAGAAAAAAATCCTTCGCGATTGGCTTCCTTGTCCGCCGCCACGCGTTGACTGATGGGATCGGCGGCGAAGGCGCTGCGCCATTCTTCGAGGCCGGCGATGCGCTGGTTCAGGTCTACCCCGGTGATCTGCCCCCCCATTTCGGCAACGGTTAAAACGTAATATAAATAGATATCTGCCATCGTGAACTGGGCGCCAAACAACCAGGGCTTAAAGGTTGCCAGTGCATTAATACAGTTTATGCCTCGCTCAACAACTGCGACCACTTCCGCAATCAGTTGTTCAGGCGCCGGTTGTTTGCTTAAGCTGAAAGGGATTAATCTGCGATTTGGCAACTCCAGGTACAGCTCTGCCATGTGCATCAGTTGCCGGTTTTTGTTACGGGCAAACACATCTGCTGGAAACAAGGGTCTCTGTGGATATGCTTCTTCTATGTATTCGCACAGCACGGCGGCTTCTGAAAGGTGGTGGCCACTGTCGGTGGTCAGGCTTGGCACCTTGAGCGCGGGACTTAATTTGTTGTAGCCTTCCGCGCTTGCATACACAAGGTCCTCCGAAAAGACGACGCCTTTATACAACAATGCGTGTTTCGGTATGTTGTAGTAGTTGCTGTATGAAAATCCATGAAGCGTTGGCATTACTGTATTTCCCAAGTTTAATTATGCGAATTCGGTTGATATTTTGATGGGCCGAGGCTGATCGTCTTTTAGACGACCACCTCAATCAGGTAAGGGCCCGGGTGAGCGAGACCCGCCTTGAAGGCTTGGGCCAGAGCTTCATGGGTGGTCACCTTTTGAGCATCAACTCCCATGCCAGTGGCCATTTTGACCCAGTCAAGATCAGGACGGTTGATGCTTAGCATGTCGATGGCACGGGGGCCTGGGTTTTGAACACCCACATTGGTCAATTCGCCGCGCAGAATGTTGTAGGTGCCATTGGCAAAAACCAGGATGGTCACATCGAGATTTTCCCGCGCCAAGGTCCAGAGGGACTGGATCGTATACATGGCACTCCCATCACCCTCGAGGGCGATAACCTTGCGATCCGGGCAGGCAATGGAGGCGCCCACGGCCAACGGCAAGCCAAAACCAATGGAGCCACCGCGGTTGTTAAGCCAGTCATGGGGCTTTGCCCCCGCCGTCGCCCGCATAAACTCGCGGCCGGTGGTGACGGACTCATCAATCACGACGGCATTTTCGGGAATCATATTGGCAAGAATGGCGGCAATGCCTTCCTTGCTGCAAGGCCCGGTTGGCAGGGGCGGGGTATAGGGTTCGGCCACATTGGCAGGAGGAGAGGCAAGGGCATCAAGTTCCGCCGCCAGGGCTTGCAATGCCGCTTCCATATCATCCCCGACCACGGCGAAGTCATGGCATAGGCTGTTTTCCGGCATCAGAGCGCTGGGTTTTTCCGGATAGGCAAAGAAAGCCACGGGTGCCTTGGCCCCGATCAGGACCAGGTCCCCTGCAGCCTCCAGGACCTTGAGGGCGTTGTCGACCACATAGGGGATACGCTCCACCTGTACCCGTCCGGCACCGCGCTGCAGGCGGGTGTTGAACCAGTCGATATAAATTCCGCAACCGGTCTTGGTGACAATACGGCCCGCCAGTTCGAGGCATTCTTCCGTCAGGGCATCGCCGCCCAGCAACAAGGACATGGTCTTGCCGCTCCGCAGTAAACCGGCTGTTTTCTTGATGGTTTCCGCCGATACACGGGGCTTGTCAGCCGGTGCCTTGGCGGTCACAACCTCATGCGCGTCCCCCCAGGCAGTGTCGGCGGGCAGGATCAGGGTGGCGATTTGGCCGGGGGATTTACGGGCGGTTTCCACGGCCAATGCGCCATCAGCGGCAATGGTCTCGGAAGTCGGAGAGGTTTTCACCCAATGGGACATGGGTCCCGCAACGCCTTCGATATCGGCCGTCAAAGGCGCATCATACTTGAGATGATAGGTCGCATGGTCGCCAACGATATTGACGATGCCGGAATGGGCCTTCTTGGCGTTATGGAGATTGGCAAGGCCATTGCCGAGGCCGGGAGCCAGATGCAGCAAGGTGGAGGCCGGTTTGCCGGTCATGCGATAATAGCCGTCAGCGGCCCCGGTGACACCGCCTTCGAACAGGCACAGGACGCAGCGCATGCCGGGGATTTTATCCAGGGCGGCGACAAAGTGCATTTCCGACGTGCCGGGATTGGTGAAGCAAATATCCACGTCACTGGCCAACAGGGTTTCAACCAGGCTCTCGGCGCCATTCATCTTTTCTTTATTTGTCATTTTTTTATTTCCATAATGTGGGTACGCCGTTGGCACCCTGGTTTCCGGCATCTTCACCAATAGCCGTTTTTTTTAAGCCACTATGATTATATCTGCAACATTGTTCAAGACATTCAAAAGGTCCTCGCCGATTTCAGGCTGGTCGCTGATTGTGGCGCGAACCGGGCCAAGGGGCGAATTGAGCCAGTATTGCACAAGCATATGTCGATTTTGCAAGCCATAGGCTTGCAAGAAGCCGAAACTGCAAAAACGATTTTGGCAATTCCCTCTACCCCAAAGAGGTCATAATATCCCCAGATGACCGAACATCCCATGGAATGCCCCATCAGCACCATATCGCCGAGACCAAGCTCGACAATCAGGTCGCAAAGGTCTTTGGAAAAACGATAGATGCAATAGCCGAAATCAGGCTTTGCAGACTGGCCGTGACCCCGTAGATCCAAAGCAAGGACACGGTGACTGTCGGCGAAATGGTTGATCTGGTTGTGCCATTGTTCCGCCGTTTGCGACCAGCCATGGATCATGATCAGGGGGTGACTGCTGCCCGCCTCAAAATAGCTTAGTTCCACGCCGTCAGAGGTTGTAAATTGTTTTTTGGTTGCCCCAGTGCCAAACATCCCTGCCTCCCTTTGAACTGGTCCAGTTAAACATCTGGCTTCCCTAACAGCAGCATCTGAGATTTTGCGGTTTCCTACACCATCAGATTTGGTGAACCAAGGCGCCTCGCCGGCAGTATTGAACCAGTTCCGAGGAATGTCCGCTTCTGACCCAAAGCGGACATTTTGGCGGTTCCCTAGTTTAAAGAATTAACATCCTTCAGGATACAAACACTTCGTTGATTGACAGGCAGCCTGAGAGCAGGCAATTATGTCATTGCATCCCTTGTGTGCTTCCTATCCGCGGAAAAGGCTCAGCCTGACAAGGAAATAAGAAAGAGACTTTAACGTACGATTTCGAGACGTTGGGCGGATACGGCAAAAAGGAAAATCGTATGCATATTTATGAAAAGTCACCCATTGTGGGTGTCAACATTTCGCCGACTCCCTCAGCGACTGAATACCAATCTGAACTATCACTTAGGGCAGATATTCTACTGGCGGATTACTGTGCCAATAGTGAATCTGCGTTTTCGCTATTCAGGACCTATCATCCGACAGCCAATCGGGAAGGTTTTACACCCACATCATTAGACGCGCGACTAGTTGTGATGCGTCAAAACATGACAGGGCAGAAATTCTCATTTGAAAAGCTTAAAAAGGATGCCAAGAGCCTCCTTAAAGATGTGAAGAACGCTGACCCGTTAGCAAAGAGCCGCATTCTATCCACCCATCCCAAAGTACGTGACGGCTCTCGCAAGTTCGAAGATATCACCCTAGTCGACTGTCAACATGTATTGGCCATAGAGTGTGGTTTTGACAGCTGGCCAAAACTCAAACGTCACTTGATCGCTTTGAAAGCTGCGTCTCGACTGGTGACATCCGGTAAGTCTATTGACGGCCCGAAAGCTGTTCATATTCGCTGTGGCAGCGATATAGGACAAACCCTCAAAGACGCAGGTTTTAACGGTGATTTTCTAGAGGTCATCAATCCATTTGCTATGGGCCCGGTCTTACCATCCAGTCAAAAAGAACGTTCATATGAGCTTCGAAGCCAGTACATTGATCAAGTGCTCGGGCCTTATATTTCTTCAGAGAAGCGAGCGAACATCCGTAAGGACCTTATTAAAGAGGAACAAGAGGTCGACACTCTGCGGCATTCCTATCAGTCGGTCACATTATGGTTTGAGCATGATGCCTTTGACCAACTCTGTCTCGCCTATCTCCTTCATAAGATGGCAGACATTGGACCTGAGTTACCCTTTTCACTGGATCTTGTGCAAATTGACCACTTTCCCGGATTTAGAAAATTTATCGGGCTTGGTCAACTTATAGATCAACCTGAAAGTCTGGCGCTTCTTTACCAACAACGTTTGCCCGTCACTTTTGACATGATTAATTTTGGAAAAGCAATTTGGGATGCTTACACAAGCAAAGATCCGACATCTCTTTGGCATCTTTCTCAACGTAAAAATGCTCCACTCCCACTTATGCAAAAGGCCATGCTGAGAATGTTATCAGAGCTGCCAGCTCTAAAAAACGGGCTCGGACTTACTGAACAATTAGCCCTCGAAATTATTGCAGAAGAGGGGAATATGGTTGCACGGCGTGTCTTTCTGTTTTCCTTAGCTGAAAAGGACCCCCAACCATACCATGGAGACGTCATGTTCTTTGCAACCCTAAAGGCGCTTTGGGAAGCAGAAACACCAGCGCTCAAAATTACGGGCAGAATAGAAGCCCCTCACGACCACGGAAAAGAGGTTCTCACCCTCACGCCTATGGGTGAGGCATTGCTCAAAGGTGAAAAAAATTGGCTAAAAGTCAATAATATTAAGCGTTGGGTTGGTGGCGTGGAAATCAATAGTGAAAAGTTACAAAACTGGTATTTTGACGGGAATAAGCCAGTATTTGTTTAACTTATTTTTTGAAACGGGGAGTTCTGAGATAACCAATATGCGCCAAGAGTAAAAATAGTGTTTAGGGGAAGGGTTTTCCGCTTTTGGCACATCTCGGACCTTGGACTTACTGCAAATCAGCCGATCCCCCTACCCAAACAACCCCCCGTTTAAATACCGCAGGCCCGTATCGACAATCACCGTAACAACCTTCTTGCCCGGTCCCAGCTGCCGGGCGCGGTGGCGGGCGGCCTCAACGGCGTCCGCGTCTTTTACCGGCACAACCTCATCGATCATAAGTGCTTGAGATGCTTCGCCTCTGTCCGGAGAGCCAGCGTCTATCGAAGCTGTTTGCACGAACCTCAATCAATGTCCGCTTCTGACCCGAAGCAGGCATTCAGTCGGGTGTCAGGTGCAACGCCCGCCTTCGGCCAATACCCGAACGATGTATGTTACCTGTAACTAGCCTTGTCTAGACAGGTTTCTGTTGTCGGGACATCGCCAAACCAAGACCACCCACGATCGCGATAACCGGCCACAGGAACGGTGCCGGGGTGCTCCACAGGATATCGTTTCCAAACAACGCCTGACCAATACCTAGGCATCCCATCAGTGCGGCAATCGAGGTTGCAATAGCACCCAGTATTGCCTCCCCTGGTTTTAGTGCAGCCCTGACAAACATGAACCCCATGGCTGCCATCGTGATCGACCCGACATGCCAGGAGAATCGATGCATCCAAATGATAGAGTCAGCCAGATTTGTCTCCGACAGGGGAGGCAGGAAAAACGGGGCGCCAAGCAACTCGTGTAGCCCGATGGCACTAAATGAAACGATTCCGGCAACCCAGTAAGCAGTTTTTCCCATAACGGATGTCTCCTTAACCTCTTTTTTTGTTCGGTACTTCGACCACGGCGGAATCCACAACCAGAACAGCAAGGTATTTTCTTCCTTCGGCTTTGCTGTTGTTTGGTTCCTTTCAACCCGTGTTGATGGGAACTGTATATCCAGTCATAATTGAATTGATAATTCCCCAAATCTGACTATTGTCATCCATTTATGGATCGATAGGATGATCAAAGAGCTTGACTGGAATTTGCTGCAATCGTTCATTGCCGTAAGTGAGCATGGTTCGTTTTCGGCTGCTGCACGAGCGACCAAAGGGAGCCAAGCCACATATAGTCGCCACATTGCGACACTAGAAGCACAGCTAGACAGCCATTTGTTTGATCGCGCTAACGGCGCTGCAGAACTAACGCAGCGCGGCATGGAAGTACTGCAGCATGCACTGGAAATGGCAGATGCTGCGGGCCGACTGTCCCTGGATATTGAAGGTCGTGAGAGCAGTCTCTCTGGCACCGTGCGCGTTACTGCTATCACTACCGTATCGACTTACATACTACCATCGATACTGGCCGAGCTGAGACTTAAAGAACCTGGTATTGATATTGAACTAGTGGCCTCGAACAAAACCGATAATCTATTGAGGAGAGAGGCCGACATAGCGATAAGGATGTACCGGCCCACCCAGGCTGATCTGTTTGCGCGCAAGGTGGGGGAAACCAGTTTCGATCTTTTTGCAGCCAATTCATACTTGGAAAGGAACCCTGCTCCCAGGACAGCAGATGAGATCCTGAATCACGAATTTGTAGGATTTGATAAGAGCGACACGATAATCAACGCTCTTAAGAGATTTGGACTCAATGTGAGCCGTGAATTTTTCTCATGCCGGTGTGACGATCCGATTGTGTACTGGAATATGATCGTTGCTGGCTATGGTATCGGCTTCAATCAGGTAGAAGTCGGTGAAAGCGAACCAAAGGTCTCTCGGCTTGACGTGTCTGTCAAACCCAATCCGGTACCAATGTGGCTTGCTGCTCATTCAGAACTAAAAACAAATCCCCGTGTCAGAAGGGTCTTTGATTTTCTTGCAATGAAACTGTCTGAGATAGGCCATTAAATTCCGTTCCAAGTTGCGATGAGTTCATTGAAGAGAAAGACTAAGAGCAAGCACAAAAAGCTGCCCGGTAGAGTGCACAACGATGGCCCTGTAACAACTGAAAGCTATAGGCCTCAGCTTACTATCTCCTCTAGGGTTAAAGCACTAAGTTCAAAGCTTGATCCTGTAACCCAAAAACACGAAATCCAACCCGGATGGGATGGCTTCGATGTTTGGGTTACAGGAGCAGGATTTGAACCTGCGACCTTCAGGTAATGAGCCTGAAACGTCTACATGACTGCTATTAGCCCTTAGTCAGAGTGTCTGCTTTTGGCACAAAGCGAACAATAAACCGACCCACAAGCCCCAATCCCTACCCGAACAACCCCCCGTTCAAATACCGTAATCCCGTATCGACAATGACCGTGACGATGTTTTTGCCCGGTCCCAGTTGTCTGGCGCGGTGGCGGGCGGCCCAGACGTTGGCGCCGGAGGTGATGCCGCCGATGATCCCCTCGTGGCGGGCGAGCAGGCGGGCGGCCTCGACGGCGTCCGCGTCTTTTACCGGCACAATGTCATCGATCAGGTCGCGGCGCAGGATGGTGGGGATGAAGGACAGGCCGATCCCTTCCAGCTGATGGGTGCCGCCCGTATCGCCGCCCGAGATATTGCGCACATGATAGGGCTCCACCCCGACGATCCGCGTTTGCGGGTTCTGTGTTTTCAGGATTTCCGCATTGCCGGAGATACAGCCGCCGCCGCCGACGGCCATGACAAATTCATCCACGGGTCCGTCCATGGCGCTCAGGATCTCCCGCGCCATGGGATGATAGCCCCGCTTGTTATCGGGGTTATTGACCTGATCGGGCCAGAAAGTATCCGCATCCCCGGTCAGGTCCTTAGCGCGGGCAATCATCCGGTCAATGACCTCCGCGGTCAGGATACCGTCTTTGGCCGGGATGATTTCAACCTCGGCGCCGAAGGCCCGCATGGTCTGCAGTTTTTCGTCAGAAAATCCGTTGGACGAGACGAAATGCGCCTTGTAGCCGCGGGTTGCGCAGACCATGGCCAGCGAACTGCCCGTACTGCCGCCGGTATATTCCACAACACGGCCGCCGGGCTTTAGCAGGCCCCGCCGCTCCGCCCCGTCGATCATGGACAGAGCCATGCGGTCCTTCATGCTGCCGGTCGGGTTTGCCCCCTCCCATTTCACATAGATATCGGCGCTGCCCGGTTCGGTCAGGCTGTTCAGCTTGTATAGGGGGGTGTTTCCAATCAGGGTCATCAGCGGGATCTTTCTGGTGCGAAAAGATTAAAAGGCATTAGTGACTTTAATAATGAAAGTGACATTAATACTGAAAGCGAAGAAGGGAATCAAGCTTCCATTTTTAAAGTCACTCCCTTATGATGAGAGGGATCCCAGTTGGAGTGACAAGATGACACAACCTTCCCATGACTTTCGTTCCCGCTGCTCCATTGCCCGGACCCTGGAGATTGTCGGCGATAAATGGACCCTGTTGGTTGTTCGCGACCTGATGTGGCATGGCAAGCACAGCTTTCAGGAGCTGCAAAACAGCGAGGAGCGGATGCCGAGCAATTTACTGTCGCAACGGCTGAAACGACTGATGAAGTGGGATCTGGTTCGGCGGGAGGCCTATCAGGACCGCCCGACCCGGTATAAATACTACCTGACCGATCGCGGAAAGACCCTTGAACCTGTGCTGCGGCAGATCATGGACTGGGGCCATGGCAATCTGGACGGCGGGTTTTTTGATCCCGCCTTGAACCGGCCGGATCCGGGGCCCGAGGCGGGCTAGGCGCGCCCGGATCTGATATATATAACAGAAAGGGCGGAAAACGGTAGGTTAGCGGACCTTTTCGTTTTCCAGAACCCCGTAAAACTGATTGGCCGGCAGCCAGCCGGTCAGGCCGGCGATTTCCAGCGCGCACCAGCGGCCATCGCATTCGCGCAATTTGCCGAGAACACCGGGCTCGGCCAGCAGGACAACCACGCTGCTCTCGTCTGGATCCTCGAAGACGGCCCGTGATTCTTCGGTAATGATCAGGGTCCGGCGGCTGCTGAGCAATCCTTTATGGACCCAGCCCGTTGCCCCGTCCACATCCCGGATGCGGCGCCAGAGCTCATATTCGGCGATCACCTCGACCGGCCATCCCCGGCGGACAAACACCCAGGAGATGGGATAGCGGGTTCCGGGCCCGGTGCGGACATTGACCTTGTTGGACGATAGCGAGACGAAACGCGGCAGCGGCAGGCCGGTTTCCGTGCCCGTCGAACCGGCATGGGCGGTCGCCGTCAAAAAACAAAAGCTGATGAGAGTAAGCAAAAGGGCGCAGGACTTCACGGGGAAAACACCTTCGAATGAGAACGAAATCGACTATGGTTATGCCGCGTCTGGTGCCATTGGGTCAAGAACTCAAAAAAGCAGGTCATCTTCCTTAAGGTCACAATTGTATCCGTCACCGTGATCTGCTAGAAAAAGCCTAGCTGTCCAATTTTATTAACGGACCAGGAACGAAAGAGTCACCGGATGTCGCAAAAAAAACCGCTTGTTGTTGTCACGAGAAAACTTCCCGATGCCATTGAGACGCGCATGATGGAGCTTTTCGATACAAGGCTGAACCATGACGATGCCCCGATGACCCAGGCCGAACTGATCGAGGCGGTCAAGGAAGCGGATGTGCTGGTGCCGACGGTGACCGATAAAATCGATCTCGGGATCATCAGCCAGTGTAACCCGGACCTGAAACTCATCGCCAGTTTCGGCACCGGTGTCGATCATATCGATCTGGCAACCGCCCGCCAGCGCGGCATTACCGTGACCAATACACCCGGTGTCCTGACGGAAGATACCGCCGATATGACCATGGCCCTCATCATGGCCGTGCCGCGGCGCCTGACCGAAGGGGAGCGCCGCATGCGCGCCGGGGAATGGAAAGGCTGGTCGCCAACCAGCATGCTCGGCCACCGGATCTGGGGGAAACGCCTGGGTATTGTCGGCATGGGCCGCATCGGGCAAGCCGTGGCCCGGCGGGCGAAAGCCTTTGGCCTGTCCATCCATTATCATAACCGCAACCGGCTGCCGGACTTTATTGAAGACGAGCTGGAAGCCACATATTGGGAAAGCCTCGATCAGATGCTGGCCCGTATGGATATTGTTTCCATCAACTGCCCGCATACGCCGGCAACCTTCCATTTGCTCAATTCCCGCCGCCTGGCGCTGTTGCAGCCGACCTGCTATATCGTCAATACCTCCCGCGGTGAAGTGGTCGATGAAAATGCCCTGACCCGGATGCTGCGGGCCGGGAATATTGCCGGTGCCGGTCTCGACGTGTTCGAACATGAACCCGCCGTCAACCCGCGCCTGCTCGAACTTGATAACGTCATCCTGCTCCCGCATATGGGATCCGCCACCATCGAGGGCCGGATTGATATGGGCGAAAAGGTACTGATCAATATCAAGACATTTATCGATGGCCATACACCCCCGGACCGGGTCATCCAGGCGATGCTATAGCGACTGTCGAGGCGCGCCGGATACATGAAAAATTTTAATGGGTTCGATCGAACCCATTAGTCCTATTCATGTGTTGTCTTGTCTGGCGATATCCCTGCGGACCAGCGGCCTTCACTAATGAGATCCGAAAGCTCCAGCCGCTGGCGCCAGCCCTTCACCTGCAGTTCCGGTTCTTCATACAGGGCATCCACATAGCCAAGGCATAGATAGGCGATAATCTCGATCTCCTCGGGGATCCCCAGCAAGGTCTTTAATTCCGCATCATGATAAATACTCACCCAGCCCATACCGACCCCTTCGGCGCGGGCGGCCAGCCATAGATTTTGCACGGCGCAGACGGTGCTGTATAAATCCATCTGCGGATTATGGGTGCGGCCGAGAATGACCTCGCCGCCGCGCGACCGGTCACAGGTGATACAGATATTCAGCGGGGATTTCAGGATGCCTTCCAGTTTCAGTTTCTGATACAGGCTCTGGCGGTCCGCATCGAACATCCCGGCGGCCTCCTTGTTGGCCCGCTCGAAGGCTTCCCAGATTTTCTGTTTCTGGGCGGAGTCCCGGATCAGGATAAAATTCCACGGCTGCATAAACCCGACAGACGGCGCATGATGGGCGGCTTGCAACAGCTTTTCAACAAGGTCATTGGGCAGGGGGGTCGGCAAAAACTGATCGCGGACATCCCGACGGGTATTGATGGCCTTATAGACGGCCTGCTTTTCCGCCTCACTAAAGGCGTCCGCCGCCGCCAGTTTCTCAGTCGCTTTATCCGTATCCATTCAACGCCCCGTATTGATGTTCATCCTCCCGATACCCTATCGTCAGACCCGGCGATTGGCCAAAGAAAAACGGCGGCCTGATTAAAGCCGCCGTTCAAGACTGAAAATTTTCTAACTTATCTGCTTATGCAGTCGCTGCGGCCTTGCGGCGGCGGCGCCATCCCATAAAGCCAAGGGCGGCAAGTCCAGCGCCATACAGGGGCAGGGCAGCCGGCAGTGGCACGGTGGAAAGCCCGACATTTGCATATTCAAAGGCATTGCTACCGGAGATAAAGCGCACTTCGTCAAACAGCATATCCAGTGAGATCGTGGCGTTGATCCATTCAACCCGCTTCGGCGCCCCATCAAGCTGGGAATCCGATCCTTCAAGGATACCGAGCCATTCCCCGTCATTCCAGAATTCGATCATATTGTAATCGTCAACAGAACCCCACATAAAGCTGAATTCATTAATCGCTTCTTTCAACTCATATGTGGCTGAGGCATCGCCGGACACCGAGGTGTAAGTCCCCGTATCTTCCATACCGGGAATTGTATCCCAAGGAGATCTGCGCAGGCCGCCAATCGAACCCGTGACACCTTGATATACATTACCCGTGAAATCATTTGCCTGAGGAACAAAAGTATCCTCTGCCGGAACATCCGTATTCCATTCAACTGTGATTGTTGCAGATTGCGCCGTAGCGGCGAATAAAAAGGAAACTGCAACTGCGCCGACAACGGCGTTCAATAAAGTTTTCATTATATAAATCCTCAATTTACTCATGGTTCGATTAAAAAACTCAAACCCAGAAACGCACCGCTTAATGTCCGGCAGACTTAAAATTCTTTGTCAATATGGTATCTCTTGACCGCAATTTGGCCATATTTCGTGCTTCCGTCAACCTATTTTATCACATTTATCTAAATTTTTATGCAAATTATGCGAGAAAGCCGCAGAAAATAAGGGACTTGAAATATTCACTATATATCTGGCATACACCCTTGATATTGTTAATATTTATCTGAGTATGGTTAACGTTTTACAATCTATGGTTAACAATCAGAATCAGCCGAGCAAGCCACTATTGCGAATACCGTCGAAGATAAACTGGACGGCCAGCCCCGCGAGCAACACGCCAACAACCCGCGAAATCACATGCAGACCCGTCACCCCCAGCAACCGCTGAACCTGTGTCGCCAGCAACATCAACAGGAATGTCATCAACACAATTGCCAGCAAGGCGCCGATCACCAGAGAGATTTCCACCGTATCGCCTTGTGCCTTGCTGACCAGAAGAATGGCGGCGCCAATGGCCCCCGGCCCGGCGATCAACGGGGTCGCCAGCGGAAAGACCGAGACATCCTGTCTCGCTTCGGCTTCCTTGGTTTCCTGATCGGTGGTCGAGATACTGCCTGAATCCCGGGCAAATACCATATCGATGGCGATGAGCAGCAACAGAATTCCCCCCGATGCCTGCAAGGCCGCCAGGGAGATGCCGAAGCTTTCCAGTACCGCTTTTCCGAATACTGCGAAGAAAAGCAGGATTCCGCCACCGATCAGGCTGGCCTTGAGGGCCATCGCCCGACGTTCCCGCGCCGTATTGTTCAGGGTCAGAGCGGCAAACATGGCCGCCACATCCAGCGGACCAATGGTGGCGAAGAAGGTTGTCAGGGCAATAAGCAGGGTTTCTGTCACGGGGCAACCAAGACGGCGTTAATGCGCCTCTCCCCAATTATCTCCGATACCGGCGTCAACAACCAGCGGTACCGACACATCAATTGCCGGCAAGGCCGCCTTTTCCATGACCGAGGTTACCAGCGCCGCTGTCTCGGCGGTTTCGGCATCGGGAACTTCAAATATCAGTTCATCATGCACCTGCAGCAGCATCCGGGCCTTAAGACCGGCGTCGGCGATCGCACCGGGCAATCGGATCATCGCCCGTTTGATGATATCCGCTGCCGATCCCTGGATTGGCGCGTTGATGGCTGCGCGCTCGGAAAATCCGCGGCGGGCCCCGTTTTTGTCATTGATACCCGGTAAATGGACGCGGCGCCCGAAAATGGTTTCCACATATCCGGTTTCATGACAGAAGGCCTTGGTTTCATCCATATACTTGCGGATGCCCGGATACTGGGTGAAATAGGACTCGATATAACCCTGCGCCTCAGTGCGCGAAACATCCAGCTGGCGGGCCAGTCCAAACGCGCTGATGCCATAGATAATGCCGAAATTGATCGCCTTGGCCGATCGCCGCATCATCGGATCCATGCCCTCCATGGCCACGCCAAAAACCTGCGACGCTGTCTTGGCGTGAATATCCAGCCCCTCGGCAAAGGCCTCTTTCAGGGACGAGATATCGGCAATATGGGCCAGCAGACGCAATTCAATCTGCGAATAGTCGGCGCTGATCAGTTTATGGCCCGGCTCGGCGATAAAGGCGTTGCGCAATTTGCGCCCCTCTTCGGTCCGGATGGGGATATTCTGGACATTGGGATCGGACGAGGCCAGCCGCCCCGTAGACGCCGCCGCCAGGGAAAAGGAGGTATGGACGCGGCCCGTCCTGGCATTGACCTGCGCCTGCAACGCATCGGTATAGGTGCTTTTCAGTTTCGCCAATTGCCGCCAGTCAAGAACCTTGCGCGCCAGTTCCACACCATCCGCCGCCAGGCTTTCAAGCACGTTTACATCCGTAGTATAGGCACCTGTCTTGCCTTTTTTGCCGCCGCTCAAGCCCATTTTATCAAACAGGATCTCGCCAAGCTGCTTGGGAGAACCCACATTGAATTCCTCACCGGCCAAATTATGGATTTCAGAGACCAGTTCAATCATGCGGGCGCCGAAATCTTCGGACAGCTTGCTCAGGAACGGGGCGTCAACCTTGACCCCTTCGCGCTCCATTCTGGCAATAACCGGCACCAAGGGACGTTCGATGGTTTCATATAAGGTGGCTGATTTTGTTTTTGCCAGCTGCGGCTTCAGCACCTGATGCAGGCGCAGGGTGATATCGGCATCTTCTGCGGCATATTCCGTCGCCTTGTCGATGGGAACTTCGGCGAAGGTGATTTGCGACTTCCCCGTTCCGGCCACTTCCTTGAACGGGATCGGCGAGATGCCGAAATGCAGGCGGGACAATTCGTCCATGCCATGACCATGCTGGCCCGCTTCCTGACAATAGGAGAGCAGCATGGTGTCGTCCACCGGCCCGACTTCAATGCCTTCCTGACCAAGGATAACCTGATCATATTTGATATTCTGGCCGATTTTGAGCACGACCGGATCTTCCAACAGCGGTTTCAACGCCGCAATTACGTCCGCCTTGGGCAATTGATTGAGGCCTGTCTCTTCCGCTTGCTCCTCGGCCCCGTCAAAATCGAACCCGCCTTGCGCCTTTGGCGCCACATGGCCGACCGGAATGTAACAGGCTTTCCCCGGATGAATGCTCAATGAAATCCCGACCAGGGAGGCCTGCATGGCATTCAAGCCGGTGGTTTCCGTATCCACGGCGACAGAGCCAATGCGGTATGCCTCGTCAATCCATTCCTGCAAATCCTTCATTTCCAGGACGGTCGTGTAGTCTATCTCAACGGCTGCCGCGGGTGTTTCCGCCGTCTCCGCCCCGGCGGCGGGCGCGGGCATGTCCGGCAGCTCCGCCACGTCTTTTCGAAAATCCGCGCCAAAGAATTCTTTCACCCGGCCGGTCAGCTGCTTAAACTCATTTACATTGAGAAACGCCATCAAATCAGCGGCGTCCGGCATTTGTACGGTCAGGTCCATGACGCCGATATCCAGCTCCACATCCTGCTTCAGGGTCACCAGCTGACGGCTGAGCCGGGCCATATCGGCATGTTCCAGCAATTTTTCACGCCGGCCTTTTTGCGGGATTTCAGCGGCGCGGTCCAATAAGGTATCAAGATCGCCAAATTCATTGATCAGCAGCGCCGCGGTTTTCACGCCAATGCCCGGGACACCAGGCACATTGTCAACGCTGTCCCCCGCCAGCGACTGGATATCAATAACCTTGTCCGGTCCGACACCAAATTTTTCATGGACCTCGTCGACGCCAATCATCTTGTTCTTCATGGGATCCAGCATGGTGACGTCGCCGCCCACCAGTTGCATCAGATCCTTATCCGATGAAACGATGACCGTTTCCATGCCCGCGGCCGTGGCCTGGCTGGCATAAGTGGCGATGATATCGTCGGCTTCGAACCCCTGCTTTTCAATTGCCGGTACGTTAAAGGCACGTGTCGCATCGCGCACCAGTGGGAATTGCGGGATCAAGTCCTCGGGCGGCGCATCACGGTTGGCCTTATACTCTTCAAAAATCTCGGACCGGAAGGTTTTGCGGCTGGTATCGAATATCACCGCAAGATGGCTGACCCGCCCGTCCCGCTGGGTATCCTGAATGAGCTTGAACAGCATATTGGAAAAACCAAGCACGGCCCCTGTCGGGGTGCCGTCTGAGCGGGTGATGGGCCCGCGCCCCCTGATCATCGCAAAATAGGCGCGAAATATATAGCCCGATCCATCGACAAGATAGATACGGTGCTTTTGATCGGGATCGCCTGTAACGTCCGGTTCACTCATTCTGTTTTTAACCCATTTCCGCTGTTCAGTGTCCGTTCGAGGCTTTCGCGCCCTCTTTCAACACATAATTTATACCACAATACGGGCATTCGACCTGACGCTTGTCGCCCATGTTCAAGAACACCCGCGGATGCCCCAGCGCGCCTTTTCCGCCATCACAGGCGATTTTGGTATTGTCAACTTCAATTGTCTCAACGGCTTGCATTGATATGCCTCACTTCCATGATCCCGACTGCTTCATCGCCGTTCCCTTTTTCGCGGTTGACGACAATGATAATCCATCCCGGATGATATCGATTGCCGAGGAGGAAGCAACCGAGAAACGGCCCCCAGGGCAGGATTAATTTGTTCTCGCGAAATTCGGCTGGTAGGATTACCCCCTCACAGGATCAATGCAGGCGGGAATTTACCATCGAAGAGCTAGTTTATCATCTTAGCAATGTGCTTGTTCCCATCATGATCTGCGTTCTGGCGGGGTTCGGCCTGGCCAGGTTCAAGGTCTATTTCGACACCAAGATGGTCGGCAGCCTCGTCTCCAATATCGGGTATCCGACGCTCATTCTCTCCCATCTGGCCGGCCAGCATGTGGCCTTCGGGGCATTTATCAATGTGATGCTGGCCGCCACCGTGATGATTGCCTGTTTTGGCGTAATTGCCTTAGTCTTCCTGAAAGCCGTCGGCTTGCCGGTGCGGGCTTTCCTGTCCCCGATGATGCTCAGCAACGTCGGCAATGTGGGGTTGCCGGTCAGCTTTCTGGCCTTTGGCGATCACGGGCTGGCCATCGCCATGGCCGTCCTGATCATTGTGGTGGTCGGTATTTTCAGTGTCGGCATCTGGTTACCGGCGGGCAAGCTGAGCTTTACCGATCTGGCGAAGCAGCCGGTTATTTATGCGGTGGTGCTGTCTCTTCTTCTGATGGGCACCGATACGGCATTACCCGCGCCCATTGCCAAGGGAATGACGATCCTCGGTGGCCTGTCCATACCGCTGATGCTGCTCACCCTTGGATATACCCTGGCAACATTGAATATCGGCGGCGTGCTGAAAGGCTGCCTGCTGGCCCTGTTCCATATGGCCATGTCCGTCCTGGTGGCGTATGGCGTCAGCCTGTTATTCGGTTTTGACGGGGTCACCAAGGGCGTTTTCGTTCTCATGTGCCTGATGCCCTCGTCCGTGGCCACATATTTATGGGTGGAAAAATTCCAGCCGGCCCATGCGGCGGATGTGGCCGCCTTCATTATGATCTCGACACTCCTGACCATTCTGGTGATTCCGCTGGCCCTCACTTTCTGGGTCTAGCCCCCGTCGATTTTGTTAGCGCGCTTGCTTAATCCTCCATTGACGATTAAAACTCGCCGTACCAAATTCTCGGCAAACCATGATGAGCGTAAAGAACAATAATATAATGCAAGAAAGTCATTCCTTATCCGCCGCGCTGGAAGTCCGCGACTTAACAAAGATCTACAGGATCAAAGGATCGACGCCGGACAAGGAAGCCCTCAAAGGCATCAATCTTGACGTCCCGCGCGGATCTTTCTTTGGCTTGCTCGGTCCCAACGGGGCCGGGAAATCGACGCTGATCAATATCATTGCCGGGCTGGTCAATAAAACCAGCGGCACCGTCAGTATCTGCGGGTACGATACCGACGCCAGCATGCGCGCCGCCCGCAGTGCCATCGGTGTCGTCCCCCAGGAGCTTAATCTCGATGCCTTCTTCACGCCGCGCGAAGTCATGGAATTCCAGGCGGGTTTGTACGGGGTGCCGAAATCCCGCCGCCGCACCGATGAAATCCTCACCGCCATGGGTCTGGATGACAAGGCCGATGTCTATGCCCGCACCCTGTCAGGCGGGATGCGCCGGCGCTTGCTGGTGGCCAAGGCCATGGTCCATAACCCGCAAGTCCTCATTCTCGATGAGCCAACCGCCGGTGTGGATATCGAGCTCCGCCAGCAGCTGTGGGAATATATCAAAGACCTCAATGACACCGGCACCACGGTTATCCTGACCACCCATTATCTGGAAGAAGCCGAAGAACTGTGTGATACCATCGCCATTATCAATCACGGCGAGGTCGTCGCTTGCGAACCGACGGAAACCCTGCTTGGCAAACTGGACAAGAAAAATGTCAGCATGGTGCTCAGTCACGATATCGAGGAAGTCCCCGCTTACCTGGCCAATTTCGATGCCCATCTCAGTCACGGCCGCCGGTTGAGTATTTCCTACCGGCCCAGCGAAACCGAAATGTCCGAAATCCTGAAAGCCGTCACCGATGGCGGCCTGACCATTGTCGATATGACAACGGCAGAGCCGGATCTGGAAGATGCCTTCCTGCAAATGACCTCGTCAAAGTAATTGTGATCACGTTCCAGCCGTTTGTTGTTTGCATTCGGGCGTCCACGGGAATATCCTCTTTGTCTCAATTCATTTGAACATAAGAGGACCCCATGACTATTCAGCTCGGAGACGTCGTACCTGATTTTACCCAGAAATCAACGGAAGGCGATATCAGCTTTCACAACTGGATCGGAGATGGATGGGCCATTTTATTCTCCCACCCGAAAGATTTCACGCCCGTCTGCACAACGGAACTGGCAGAAGTCGCGCGGTTGAAGCCAGAATTCGAAAAGCGCAACATGAAACCCATTGCCCTCAGCGTCGATAGTGTCGATAGCCACCAGGGCTGGCTGGCCGATATCAAGGAAACACAGGGCAGCGCCGTCAATTACCCGATCCTGGCCGATGCGGACCGCACTGTCTCCGATTTATACGGCATGATCCACCCCAATGCCGATGACACCCTCACCGTTCGCTCGGTCTTTATCATCGATCCCAACAAGAAACTGCGGCTTACCCTGACCTATCCGGCCAGTACGGGCCGTAACTTTGACGAGATCCTGCGGGTTATCGATAGCCTGCAATTGACAGAATATCACAAGGTCGCCACACCGGTGAACTGGCAGGACGGCGATGACTGTGTCATCGTTCCGGCCATTACCGACCCCGACCAGATGAAGGAATTGTTCCCCAAAGGCTGGAAAGAGCTCAAGCCTTATTTGAGAATGACACCTCAACCCAACAAGTAACCCGCCGATACCCGAAAAAGCCAGACCTCGACCCGGTCTGGCTTTTTTTCGTTGGCTTCTTTGGCCAGCTTCATGGCATATTGATGGAAATCAAACAATAAAGGGATGGAACATGGTAGCGACTTTATATGGCGGCGGGGATGTATTTGACGGAACTGGCACGCTCCATAAAAACCACTCGGTCCTGGTTGAGGGTGACACCATTCAGCAGGTTGCTCCAGCTGAAGCCTTTGCTGATTTTCAAGGGACCATGGTGGATACCAGCGGCGGCACGCTCATGCCCGGCATAGCCGATTGTCATGTCCATCTCGTCTACAAGGGCGAAGCGGACCCGCGCGGCAGCATAGAAGGTGTAAATCCCGGAGAAATAACCCTACGGGTGCTCGAAAATGCTCAAACCTCCTTAAAAGCGGGTATCACGGCTGTCCGCGATTGCGGCGGACGCGAATATCTTGAATTTCCGGTTCGTGACGGCTGCAATAATGGCCGGTTCCTGGGTCCGAATATTCTGGCCTCCGGGAAAATGATCTGCATGACCGGAGGTCATGGCAACAGAAGCGGCCGGGTCGCTGATGGCTGTGACGAGGTTGTTAAGGCAGTCCGGGAACAAATCCATGCCGGCAGTGACCTGATTAAAATCATGGCGACCGGCGGTGTCATGACCCCAGGCGTCAACCCTGAAGATGCCCATTATAGCGCGGATGAAATGCGCGTTGGCGTCGGCGAAGCCCGGCGTTTTCACAAAACATCGGCCAGTCACGCTCAAGGGGCCGAAGGCATAATGAATGCTGTACTTGCTGGCATCACCTCCATTGAGCATGGCATCTTCATGGACCAGCAATGTCTGGACGCCATGCTAGAGCGGGGCACCTATCTTGTCCCGACTTTGGCCGCCGTCCAGAATATTCTCAACAACGCCGATAAGGGGATCGCAGATTATGTTGTCGAGAAATCGCGCCGTGTTTTTGAAAAACACCGCGAGAGCTTCAAGATGTTTTATGAAGCGGGCGGTAAAATTGCCATGGGAACCGATGCCGGCACCCCCTTCAACATGCATGGTGAAAATGCCATGGAACTGGCCTATATGGTCGATTGCGGCATGACGGCGATTGATGCTCTGACCGCCAGCACGTCGGTGGCCCATTCCCTGATGGAACTCGACGACCGGGGCCAGATCAAGGCGGACTTCAAGGCCGACATGATTATTGTCAACGGCAATCCGGCAGAAGACATCCTGATGGCAGCTGAATCTGCCAACCATCGCAGCGTCATCAAAAACGGAAAACAAGTGAATTTATAGGAATTCACGGCCCAAGCGCGGTGACAACAGGTGCTTGCCGCCGCGCTTGACTATCCTATATTATCGGGTGATTGGTTCAGGCAGTTGAAAGGAGAGCTCAATGCCCATGCAAACCGACCTTCTCCGACTAAAACAGCAATCGGAAAGAAAACACACCCGCACGCGTTCCGAAGCCGCTTTGAAGAAAACCGCGAAAGACGATTTTTCCAGGGATCTGGCTCAATCCGTGACCTCTAATCAGGAAACAGCGATCAGAAAAACCAAGGTAAAAATCCTGCAGCGCCATTGATCCGCAGCCATCATGTGGCTGTGTGCAGAATTAACACCGGAAACCGTTGCACTTGGCCAACAGTTGGGTTATAGCAAAGGCCCTATCTCAGCACCCGTAGCTCAGCTGGATAGAGCGCTGCCCTCCGAAGGCAGAGGTCACACGTTCGAATCGTGTCGGGTGCGCCAATCTTTTCAATGACTTAGATTAATTCATTGCTAGTACGTTTTTAGCTAGCAATCACATAGCAATCACGCGACATGCATAAAATGGCTCACTAAAATTGATTTTGCCGATTATACGACAAGCCAGGATTGCATACACATTTCTATTGACCGCTTACCCTCCAGATACAGACATAATAGGAAATCATTAAACACTTCCGCTACGCGCCAGAAACAGAAGTAAAGGCCTGAGTGTCAACGTCAGCTTTGTCTGCTGACATGCCGATCAAAGGAACCTTCTAACCCGTGCCGCATAGTCTTCGAAATTAGCTCCATATTGATTCTTGAGCCATGGTTCTTCCGCAAATGGTGCTGCGATGAGAACGGCGATTGTCCCAATCCCGACAAGCACGACCCAAAATGCGGATGAAAGAACAATCCAGCCGATGACTATTGCAATATCGGCCAAGTATTGAGGGTTTCTGGAATAGCGATACATGCCAGCCGTTCGTAGCGACCCCTTCGCTCCGCCTGTTTGAGGTATGCCAAAGTGCAAAACCTCTGACCAGACTACGATGCTGCCAATCAAGATAAGGGGTACCCCAACGCCGAAACGCAACCAGTCGGGAAGCGCGACGGTACGCCAGCCCCAAATCCCCAAGGCGATCAATACTCCAAAGAGCGAGAACGTTGGCACCCAGACAAATATAGGCGTCAGCGCGGTGTAGCGTTTTGGTGGCCACAAACGATGTGCGGGAAAACAAATCGACCATAGGATTGCAGCGAGTGTGACCGCTGCAATCCCAAGACCAAGAAGCAATAAAGCGTTCTGCATCATGCCTTCGCGTGTTCGTGCGTGATCATTTCCCGCCGTTCCGCGAGCGCCTGCCGTATGATCAGGAACGCCGATGACAGAAACAGAGATGCCATGATCGTTGCAACAATCAAGTCAGGCCATCCGGTTGCAGTCCCCCAAACGCCGAGGGCCGCAATCATTACCGCGACATTTCCAATGGCATCGTTGCGCGAACAGAGCCAAACCGAACGAACGTTGGCATCGCCGTCCTTGTACCGCACGAGCAGGAACACACTTGCAAGATTGGTCAACAACGCTAAAAGGCCAACCACCCCCATGATTTCTGCCGTCGGAACACCGACATAGAAGACGCGATAGACGGTCGATCCAAACACCCAAAGCCCCATCAAGAGAAGGCTAATGCCTTTGAAGAGCGCCGCATTCGTGCGGACACGGATTGAGGCGCCGATCACCGCGAGTGAAATGCCATAGGTCAGCGCATCGCCGGCAAAGTCGAGGGCGTCTGCTTGTAGCGCCTGTGACTTTGCCAGATGCCCCGCTGTCATCTCCACAACGAACATTGTCGCGTTCAACGCAATGACGATCCACAGCCGTCGTTTGTAATCATCAGAAACGCCATCAAACTTGGCGTCATTTCCGCAGCAACCCGCCATCGAGATTCCTCTTTCAAATCATGTCACTCATAATGTAATATCTCTAGTGACTAGAGGTTCAAGAGGTTTTTTAAATGTATTCAATTGGCGAGCTTTCGAAGCGCACACAGGTCAAGGTTCCAACAATCCGCTACTACGAGGAAATGGGCCTGTTAGCTGTCCCGGAACGAACGGACGGCAACCAAAGACGATACGATAAAGACGGATTGGAGCGATTGAGTTTTATCCGGCACGCCCGCAATCTAGGCTTTTCAATTGACGCAATCCTGTCACTGATCGAGCTGCAAGAACATCCAGACCGATCCTGTCAGGCAGCAAATGAAATTGCAGGTTCGCAGCTCGCGGGCGTGCGGGCAAAGATCCGAAAATTAAAGGCACTGGAAAAGGAACTCCTCCGAATTTCGAAAGGATGTGACGGAGACGGCGTGTCCGAACACTGTTATGTTCTGGCTTCCTTAGCTGATCATAAGCTTTGCGACCGCGAACACTGACCAACCGAAAGTGGTCATTGGTTCGGTGTTAACGAACGGCGAGAAAGTCAGCAATGGTGTCATTGAACGCTGAAAACCATATCCGCCATGGATCATTAACAGACATACTATGTGGTGTCGTCATATCTCTTTTCAGTGTCAAAAGGCGACATTAAGGTATTCTATTTCAGATCGTTGAGTAGCGTTTTGGAGACAAACGGATCAGAGTTCCAACAAACCCACGGGCGATCTCGCGTTCACACGTAGATCGGTCTATCCAATCGGTACTCAAACCAACAAAGCAGGGTGATTTAGCTCGCTAAAATCGCAATCTGAATTTTCATTTAGTCCACCGGATTCGTACTGCTGTCCAAGAGTAAGCGTTTTTCCACTAATCGCATAAACACATCAATCGCTGGAATGTTTCTGCGTTCGCGAAGACAGGCAGCATATGAATTGGTCATAGGTGGTTGCGAGCGTATCCGGATGAGGGTCAATCTTTCGTCTGGCGAAAATTCTTCCATGGAAATGATACCAGCACCCAATCCGGCGGCCACCGCCTCAACAACGGAATCACGCGACAGCTCCATGATCACATTCGGCTTTACGCTTTGCTCTTCCAGCTTTTCTTCAAGGGCACGGCGCGTCATTGACCCTTCCTCACGGAAGATCATCCGCTGCCCATCAAGTTCTTCAAGCGAAATAGTGCTTTTGGCCGCCCAATCGTGCGATTCGTCGACGATGATCGCAACTTCATGTGCGCCGAGGCGCAATTGTTCGAGTTTGTGATCGTCATATTTCCTTCCCAAAATCGCGACATCGAGTTCGTAATTCAGCAAGCGTTCGTATAATACTCCAGAATTACCACTGACGACGGAAACCTGAACCAGCGGAAATTTTTCAGAATAGTCGACCAGAAAGTCCATGACAAAATAGGAGCCAACGGTGCCAATATGTAGCTTACCACCGTAACTATTGCCTGTTGAATCTAACAGACTGTGTGCATGTTCTTCCAAGGCAAAAATTTGCCGTGCGAGTTTCATTAAGGCAACCCCTGTATCCGTAAGGTGCAGTCCATTCGGCGAGCGGTCAAATAATTGGACATTAAACCGTTCTTCTAGCGCCTTGACCTGTGTCGTCACGGTGGGTTGCCCGATGTTCAGCCACACCGCTGCCTTCGTGAAGCTCTGCACACGGCCGACTGCATAAAACGACCGCAGTTGGCTGAAATTGATATATTTTAAGCGATCCGGGCTATGCATTATTGACCTTTTCACAGGCACCACTGAGAACTTTCGATACTATACCAGAGATAATCGACCTTGGTTGCAGCAATTCCAGCAGGATAGAATAGTGATTTTCACCCGGCAAGGTTACCAGAGCCGATCCGTGTCGGTCGGCAGCCTGGTATTTATCAACCATAGCAGAAGATTGACGCAGATATTCTTTGGTTTCTGCCGAACCTACAATCGCGATCAGCTGTGTCTCTGCCGCAGGATACTCTAGCGGACTAGCGGATTTAGCCATGTCAGTATCCATTTTTAACAGGTGATTTACGGAAGTACCGAGCAGCGGAGAAAGATCAAACAAACCGCTGATCGGGACCAGCCCGGACAGCGGCATCACAGAGGCAGGCAACGCTGGTGCGGCACTCGCGGCCAGATGGCCGCCGGCAGAATGTCCTGTCAGAACCCAGCCTGACGGAGCGATACCGCTCCGATGCAATGCGTCAAAAATAGCCGCGATTGCCGCACCAATATGGATGATCATCGTTGCGATACCGACTTCGGGTGCAAGTGGATAACCCACCAAGGCAACACTGGAACCATCTCGCAGGAATGGCGCCGCAACAAAGCTATACCGTTCTTTGTTATGGCTTTGCCAGTATCCGCCATGGACAAAAACCACCAGACCCTTGCCTGACTGACCGGGAAATAGATCAAACCGCGCCCTGGGATGCGCTCCATATGGCCGATCCAGTTGCGCCGCGCCTGCCGCACGTAAGGTGGCGCTTTCAGTATCAAAGCGTTCATAAATCTCTGACCGTTCAGGATATCGGTCACGAAATACGAATTCAGCTTCGAGGCGGTTGGTCATCTCTACTCAAAATCTATGATACTGCGCAAAGACTGGCCCTTCCGCATCAAATCAAATCCACGATTTACGTCCTGCAACGGCATCCGGTGGGTTATTTGGGCATCCAGCTCGATCTCGCCCTCCATGAACAGATCAATAAGGGGCGCAAGGCCTGAGCGGCCCTTTACGCCACCGAAATAGCTGCCGTGGATAGATTTCCCATAGCGCACGCCAACGGGCGCAAACTGCATTTCGCTGCCTGCAGGCTCGACGCCCAAAAGCACGGCCTGACCCCAACCCGGTACTGCGCTTTCGAACGCTTGCCGCATGACTGAGAGAATGCCGGAACATTCAAAAGCCACATCCACACCACCCAAGGTCAAATCGCGAATAGCGGTGACAGCATCCGCTGACGGATCGGATGCGTCGATGAAATCGGTCATGCCATAGTATCGGCCCAAATCGATTTTATCGGGGTTGATATCAACACCAATGATCTGTTGTGCGCCGCAAATTCGCGCACCTTGGACAATGTTAATTCCGATGCCGCCCAGACCGAAGACAGCAACCTTATCCCCGTGCTTCACATGGGTCATCGCAGCACCAACGCCCGTCGTGACGCCGCAGCCGAACAAGCATATTTTGTCCAGCGGAGCATCTTTGCGGATCTTTGCAAGTGCGATCTCAGGGACAACTGTATAGCGCGACAAGGTCGACGTTCCCATGAAGTGATGCACCACAGCCCCGTTGCGGGAAAACCGCGCGGTTCCGTCGGGCATGACACCCATGTCGCGGGTCTTCTTAATGCTCCAGCAAAGGTTGGTGCGATTGGACTGACACATTGCGCAAGTCCCGCATTCAGGTCCGTAAAGCGGAATGACATGGTCCCCGGGCCTAAGGCTGCTCACGTCCGTGCCGACTTCAACAACGCGACCAACTCCTTCATGACCGGGGATCAAAGGATAAACCGTTGATGCATTGATCCCCTCGAGAGCTGTAAGGTCGGTATGGCACAAACCGCTGGATACAATCTCGATCAGCACTTCGCCGGAACGCGGCGGTGCCACCAGAACCTGCGCCAGTTCAAGCGGCGTTTCGGGACCCGTACAGATAGCAGCGAGTGATTCAATCATGACACCGGCACCGGCGACGCTGGTTGCACATGAATGGGTGCGAGGCTCATTTTTGCTAGAACTTTAGCAGTGATCGGGGCTTTCTTTTCCATGGCCGCACGCGCCCTGCGCAAATCACCGCCGCAATCCAACCCGACGGCGCCCAAAAGCATGTCTGCGTCAAGATAATAGGCGAGATATTTCGGATCACCCGGATTACCGCGCGCAAAAACCGTCGCCCCCTCTTGAAGTTGGCCAACGATTTGAATGTTATGTTCAAACTGATCTGTCCAAAACCATGGAACCTGATCGTAGGCACCATCTTGATCGCATAGCACATGCGCCACGACAGCGGCGGTGTCCTCCGCGTATTTCCAGCTCTCTAACCGCTGGGCTGTTCCGACGCGTTCGTCCAGCATATTCGCGATATCTCCGACCGCATAGACGTCAGGGGCGCTTGTTTGGCATTTACGATTGACGACAATGCCATTGTCGATCTTCAGATCCGCCGCCTGGGCAAGTTCGATGTTCGGAATCCCACCAATCCCAGTCACTACAAGATCGAATTCGAAGATTTGTCCGTCATCCAGGTTCAGCGTCGCTGCGCCTTTCTCCGATCTGGCATCTGCGATGGTCTTCGCGCACAAAAGAGAGATTCCGTGATTTCGGTGAAGTTGGACAAACCAATCCGACATCGTGCGGTTAAAAACCCTGCTCAATGGGCGCTCAGCCATTTCTATTATGGTCACTTCCGCGCCCAGCGACCTGGCTGAGGCGGCAACTTCGAGGCCAATGAACCCTGCACCGATGATGCCCACCCGCGCACCTGGATTCAGATGCTCGCGCAACGCCATCGCATCGTCGTATGTGTGAAGTGTATAAACGTGTTCCTTTATTGCGCCGAGGTTTGGAATGCCGCGCGGTGTGAGGCCCATTGCAAGGACCAACTGAGTATAAGGAAGTACCCTACCGTCGGACAAATGAACCGACTTGGCCTGAATGTTGACGCTATCGCATGTGACTCCGCAGATAAGATTAACGTCCAATTCTTCCCAACGCTCAGCGGTCAGTAGTTCAGGCGTGGAACGCACGTTTAAATCTGTCAGCACTGCCTTGGACAGAGGAGGGCGCTCGTACGGCAAATGTGGCTCGCGACCAATGATTGTAATTGGCTCTTTGTACCCGAATACCCGCAAACGTTCAGCGGTGCGGCCCCCGGCATGTCCGCCGCCAACAATGACAACTCCAGTTTCGTGCAGTATTTTCATTTCAGTCGGTGCTCGATGAAGAGGAATTCTTGCGCAAGACTTTGGCTAGAATTTCGCGGTGAACGTTGATGTAACCCTTTGTGACACATTCCAAATTAGGCACGACATGCTCATGGAGCTTCGCAAGGGCGTGAAAAGGCACTGAGGATGCAAGATGGTGTTCGGCGTGGTAGGGCATGTTCCAATAAAGCTGGCAGAGTATCGGATTTGCAAGGGTCGTGCGGGTGTTGGCCAGCAAATTGGGGCTTTCTTCGGTTCCAGTGTGTTCGGCCATCCGGATCGAGCGCAAAACAGGTTCGCCTATGATGCGCGGGATCAGCCAATAGACAAGCACAAATGTGCTGGAAAAATAAATCGAAGCCACGATTACGGCAATGTAAAACAGAAGCTGAAGGCGAATTTCATTGGCCACCTGGCGGCGCACGGACTCTGGTAGAAAGGTCTTTTCGTCTTCGTTGAATCCGGCCACTGAGCCTCGCCAAAGAGTTCCGAACAGTTTTGGCCAGAATTCCGCACCAACAATCTGCGCCAGATAGTCACCAAAACTGTGCGGGAATGGCACGATGTCAGGGTCTCGGTCTTTGTGCTGAGTATAAGTGTGATGTGCGGCATGGCGATATTTGAAGTAAAGAAATGGCCGGAACGTTAGGGTGGCAATCACATAGCCCAATAGGTGGTTCAGCCAACGGGTTTTGAACGCAGTGCCATGTGAACATTCGTGCAGCGGGGCAAAGGTGAGAACGATCACCGTCCCATAGACTAGCATCGCCGGGATTTGCAGCCACAGAGTTCCAGAAGTCACATACACCAAAAGGCCGCTAACGATCAGCGCCAAAACATGGACCACAAGGTAGAACAAGCCGGGGCCGTCGCTGCGTTTTCGCAGCTCCTTTAGCTTTTTGCGCGACACGACCTCTGGGCCCGTCAGTGGCCATATCTGACTGCCAACTCCACCAATGCCGGCATAACTGGCGGCGTTGTTTCCGGACATCTGATTCTCCTGTATTTTCAAGTTAAACCAGCCTTAAGCGATAGACATCTTCGTTGGAAATTCATTTTTTCAATTGCTCCATTGCTGTCAGGCGAAAAAACATCGCGCTATTTCTTCTGTTGAAAAGTCCTTGCGCTCGAAGGAACCAGTGACACGGCCGCGCCCCATCACAATGATCCGATCACAGACCTGGATCATCTCTTCAAGCTCGGTAGTCAGCACGATCACCGCCCGCTTCTCGTCGGCAAGAGATTGTATGTTGCGCCAGATTTCAACCTTCGCGCCAACATCGACCCCGCGGGTTGGATCCTCGGCAATAATGACATCGCTTTTGCGGGCAATCCATTTCCCGATGACGATCTTTTGCTGATTGCCTCCAGACAATTGCGATACTCGCTGCGTCAGCGTGCTGACTTTGATCGCTAACAACTTGACCATCTGTGCGGTGGTTGATGCGAGTGAACGTTTTTGCAGGAATCCGAGCGTTTTAATGCGATCCAGAATAGCAAGCCCAAGATTGTCTGCAACGGCCATCCCAAGTACGAGCCCCTCGTGCTTTCGGTCTGCGGCCATGAAGGCAACCCCGGCGTCAATCGCGTCTCGGGGAGCGCGGAAATGACAGGGCTTATCGTGGATGGTCAGAGATCCTGAATCGATGGACCTTACACCGAAAATAGACCTGACCACGGCTTCGCGCTGGCAGCCTAGCAACCCTGCGATACCCAAGATTTCACCCTCACGCACTTCAAAGCTTACGTCTTGAAACAGGTTTTTGTGGCTTATTGCCTCCGCCTTAAGCACTGTTTTACTCAAAGGACGATCCTGATGTGCCATTGCAGAGGACTTGTATTCTCGCCCGACCATAAGCGACACCAGTCGATCTTCGCTCATCCCTAGTGCCGGTTCTGTCGAGACCACCTGCCCATCCCGCAGAATGGTAATGCGATCTGATATTTCCAACACTTCAGCGAGCCGGTGCGACACATAAACAACCGCTATTCCGCGTTCTTTTAAGTCGATGATGATATCCAGAAGGTGACGAACTTGGTCATCATTCAGCGATGCCGTGGGTTCATCAAAAACGATGACCTTGGGGTCGGCGGCGAGTGCCCTGCAAATTTCGACAATTTGCTGTTCGTTCAGGCTTAATGAAGCTAGCTTCTGTTCGGGATCGATTGCAACTTGAAGCCGGGACAGCAGAATGCGTGCATCGCTGTTCATGCGGGCCTTATTGTTTAGACCCCCCTTGCGCGTTGGTTCGCGGCCAAGATAGATGTTTTCAGCGACCGTCATATTGGCGCATAAAACCAGTTCCTGATGAACCATTGACAAGCGGCGTGCGATCGCCTCTGCCGGGGATTTGATGACAGCGAGGGCGCCATCCAGATAAATGGCTCCTTCGCTTGGCGCTTGCAGGCCGTTAATACAGGACAACAACGTGGATTTACCTGCGCCGTTTTCGCCCACAAGGCTGTGCACTTCTCCGGCACGCAAATCAAAACTGACTTTTGACAATGCGATAACACCGGGGAAGCGCTTGGTGAGCCCGCGGACTTCAAGCAATGGGACCTGACCCGTCACCACTAAGATCCATATCGCTTAAGAAAATCCCGATGCCGATCCATGTCATCTTTCAGGTTTTGATACACGGATAACCAAATTTCAAAGAATTCGGCATATCGTTTATGGGCTTCTGGATCAGGGTCAATCGTCTCTTTGATGCTCACAATCTGGTTGAGCGGAGCTGTTGGGTCATCGTAGATGCCTGCAGCAACCCCCGCCAAGATGGCGTCGCCTATGGGTGCTGCCTCGCCGATGTCAGGAACTTTCAAGGGTCGGTTGACAACGTTTGCCGTGATCTGGTTCCACAGGCGGCTCTTGGTTGGGCCTCCGTTCAAGACCAAATTATCAATCTGCGCGCCAGCACTTTCAGCAATGCGGAAGTTGGACAGCAGATCGAACGCGACACCTTCGATCAGCGCCCGGATCATAGTCTCGCGCCCGGTTGTTGGTTGAACACCAAAGAATACGCCTGTGGCATTGCTGTTCCAGTTCGGTGCCAGCGAGTTGCCCAGATACGGTAAATACATCAGACCATTTGAACAGGGCGGAATCTGACGGGCTTGTTCCGTAAACAGGTCGAACACATTACCCGCCATACGGTCGGCGATGCGGCTTTCGGATTGGCCAAAATGATCCCGGTACCATTTCAGCGAGGCTCCGGTAAACGCCATCGGTGCATCAAACATTGTCAAACCCGGCAGGACATGTGGCCATTTCAGAATTCGAAATTCATCCAAGGTCTGTTCGGTCGGGATCATGATGCCGATGTTTGATCCGGTACCCATCGAATAAAAGGCTTCACCCGCTTTTGTCACACCGACACCAAGGGCGGCAGAGCTGATATCCGTACCACCGGCCGCAACGATTGTGCCAACGCGCAAGCCGGTTTCCTCGGCGGCTTTTTGGGTGACTTCACCGACCTGCTCATGAGAGTGGAACAGCTTGGGAAATTTGTCGATCGGAATACCGATGGCGTCAGCGACTTGTTCGTTCCAACGCTCTTTCTGGTATTCAAAAGCGTAAGCAAGGCCCGCGTCGCCCATATTCATGGTGAAGTTTCCGCAAAGACGGAAGGTACAATAGCCCGAAGGGGAAAGAAATTTGTGCGTTGCATCAAACGTATGAGGTTCGTGTTTCTTGATCCACAGCGCCTTGGGGTCGATAAACCATGGCGCTACCCGGTTGCCATTGTTGCGATTGATAACGCCTTCTCCGATGGTCGCACGAATGTCGCTACATTCTTCTTCCGAACGGGAATCCATCCAGATCATTGCCCGGCGCAATGGCTTGCCTTTGTCGTTTACAGGAAGGGTCACACCCACAAGTCCAGAGAGGGCTACTCCGGCAATGTCTGCCGCAAAGTTCCCTTGTTCCAGGCACTGCCGGATCGCCGAGACGACAGCGCTCCAATAGTTGTCCGCATCCTGCTCGGCCCAACCAGGATGTGGGTGAAATAACGGGTGCTCCTGTGAACCGAAAGCAACGATTTTGCCACTCTGCGTATCCAGAATTGAGGCCTTTACGTTCGTGGTGCCGATGTCTACACCAAGTGTCAGATGTCCAGCCATTCAGTTTTCCTCCCAGATTTACTTATTCTTGTTTCATTCGCTGTTGGATACTTGAGATGCCCACAGCTACGATCAGCACTAGGCCGATGATCAAATTCTGATACGACGTGCTCACGCCCCAAAGCCCAAACAAATTAAGGCCCAAAGCAAACAACACGGTGGCTAGAAATGTCCGCCAGGGCGATCCGATGCCCCCGGCAAGGGACACACCGCCAATGACTGCAATCGCAATCGCCGTTAGCTCGTACCCGCCGCCCAATGGCGCCTCGACAGATTTGAGCCGTGCCGTCAGCACGATGCCGGCCAACGCTGCGCACCCTCCGCTAATTGCAAACGCAGCCACTACATAACGTGCCGTCTTGATGCCGGCGTACATGGCGGCGATTTCGTTGCCACCAATCGCGTAGAAACGGCTTCCAGCAACGGTTCCCTTCAAAAGCAAAAGCATCACGGTCAGTGCGGCGAGAAAGATCAAAAACCCGGTGGGCATGCCAAGGTAAACGGTATCTCCGATCCAATCGAAGGTCGCGCCCTTAAGATAGAAAGGTGCGCCATTGGTAAAAATGTAGCTCAGGCCGCGCAAGGCGGTCAGCATCACCAGTGTCATGATAAATGACGCAACCTTGAGGTAGGCCACGCCAATGCCGTTAAGGATCCCGACGCCGATCCCTGTCAACAAAGTGATGACGATAGCCAGTACAGGCGGGCCGACAAACGAATTTCCGCGGACGATCCAGCGCTCGTCCAACACTGCCCCAATCTGCGTCGTTATCGCGACGCCAACAATCACGGAGAACACCATTGTCGCGGCAACCGACAGATCGATCCGCCCAGTTAACAGCACCATTGTCATGCCCAACGAGAGCAATCCGATGGCCGCTGAATTGCGAATTGTATTCGCAAGGTTTAAAGGTGTCAGGAAATAGGGCGAGGTGATGATACCGACGATAAAAGCCATCACGATCAACCAGATCAGAGGATCTTTAAGCAGCCTCAAGATGGAACGGGACGTTGTCGAAGCTTGTGCAGCCAGATCAGTTTCAGCGCTCATTTAGCCACCTGCCGCTGTCTGATACCAGGGACAACTACGGCCAGGATGATCAGCGCGGTCACGACCTGTTGCAGATAGATGCTGACACCTAGTTGATTGAGCAAACTGTTGATCACACCGATAATCATCGCCGCCAGCAATGTTCCCAGAATTGTGCCGGATCCTCCGGCAAGGGCCGCCCCGCCCAGCACCGTGATTGCCAGCACCCGCAGCTCCATGCCGGGATAGGCGGCTGGGTTGATATAGGACAGGCGCGCACTTTCCAGAATTCCTGCAACCGCCGCCAAGACACCGCAGATCATGAAGGTCACGACCTTGACTTGTCCTGTGCGGATACCTGACAGCGTCGCTGCGGCCGCATTTCCACCAGTGGCATACAGTTTGACCCCGAAGGCTGTATATCTCGTTAATATTATGGCCAAGATCGCCGCCAGAAGCAGCGTCAATATCGGGACGGGAACGCCCCACACCTCGCCCCTGCCCAACCATAGATACCCTGGTAAGTTGTCCGGGTAGGCGGCCTGACCGCTGGATACGGTGTTCGCCAGCGCGCGGGCAATTCCGAGCATAGCCAGCGTGGCAATTAGGGACGGGATGCCGATCCAGACAACAAGTAAGCCGTTCAAAAACCCAAGCAACAAACCAACAGCAAGCACAGCTGAGACAACAACAAACGCTGAGCCAGTATCAAAAAGTGTCGCACCAACAATGCCAGATAACACCGCTGTGCCTGCGACCGAAAGGTCAATTTCGCCAGAAATGATAACCAATGTCATCCCTAAAGCGACAACGGTCGTACCGGCGACCGCCAATAAGATGACCTTGAAATTTTCCAATGAAAAGAATGACGAAGAAACCAGCGTGCCGACTGCTACAAGCGCAATCAAAACCGCAGCCAGCGAAAGTATTGAAGCGTTCTGCTGCCAAAGGTGGTTCATCGATATGCCACCGGAGCTGTTTATGTTCGCGCCGTTACTGTCGGAATTTTTCATCGTTCGTGGGCCTCGTAAGAGAAATCGACATGGCCGTCCCGATTGTATGACATGCAGCGCCCCGAAGTACGCTGCATGTCAGTTTTCGAAACGACGCCTTACAAAGGTTACTCTGCCTTAGGCCCATATGCATATAGCCATTGGTCAGGTGTGACGGTTTTAACACCCTCTATGTCCATTGCTTCTTTGGTGATCATTGGCAGGTTTGGCGTCATGATCAGTTTCGGAGGTGCTTCGTTCAAGCCCTCTTTGGCGCCAATGTGCTGGATGACCGCTCGGATACCGATATCACCGATTAGTGGCGTGTATGGTGCAACCATATCGATATTGCCATCTGCAATTTCCTTGAGCACCTCTTTGGAATCATCATTTGCAAGAATGACAATTTTACCGCCACCGGGCGCACTGTTCAGCCGACCGGCTTCGCGGATCGCGTCAAGGGCTCCGATGGCTTCTTCACCACCAGTGTTAAAAGAAACGCTGACGTCGTCAATACCTTGTAGTGCATCTGCCGTCGCTTTGAACGCAAGTGTCCGCTGGCTTTTCGTGTGATAGTTTCCGGCAACCTCATAACCACCTTCGTTACCAATCGCCTCCAGAAATCCACCCGTCCGAATTGAGTCAGCCGTTGAGCCAAGGTCTTTGCGGTTCAAGATAATTTTACCGCCATCACTGATCTGTTTTAAGAACAACCCTTGCTGCAAGCCATTTGCGTAGAAATTACCAAGCACCTCAGAGCTGATCTTCTCAGAAGATGTCCGACGGTCAAGGCTGACAACCGGGATGCCGGCCGCAATTGCGCGGTCGACTGGTGGTCCCATCGGTGCTTCGCGTGCGGGCCACAAAACAATGCCGTCATATTGTTGCGCAATCCAGGTATCGATGACCTGCCCCATCTTGTTGTCATCAAATTCGGCATCAATCACCTCGAATTCAATGTTCGGATGGCGTGCGGCTTCCCATGCAGCTGTGTCAGCAAGACTTATCAGCCAAGGATGATTGAACCCGTGGAAGACAAAACCGATCCGATATGTCTTGGAAGGATCAAGCACGGGGCCTTCAGGCATCGGTAAATAATCGGTGAATGGTGCCTTGATCTCTAGTTTACTATAGGGACCGGTAAAGGTCGCACCCATTCCGGGCTCCCAAATAAATCCGCCGGCCAGATCGCCGACAGGATAGGCATCCAAATAATCACGAAAACCGTCACGCCCAAACAAATCTGAAACATCGTCATTGGACATGCCTGTGCGCGCCGCATCAGAATATTTACCGATCAAACCATTGAGAACTGTATGCACCGAAGAGTCATCAGCAGCCGCAGGCAACGCCCAGGTGCCTGATAAAAACGGTGTGACTGCAAACGCCAATGCGCCCAGCAGAAGATTTCGTTTGTTAAAGGTTATCATTAGTAATTCCTCCCATGTTGTTAATAATTCATGCGCCGCCGCGTTTGTTATTGCGAAAACCCGACCGCCTGATCATTCAATTTTCGACAAAAACGTAGATGTGTCCTTCCTCAACCTTTGTCTTGAACGTCTTCAAAGCGATTGTCACCGGCGGGGACAAAGGTCGCCCTGTGCGTATGTTGAAGATGCCCTGATGAAGCGGGCATTCCACAGTGCCATCGGCCACGTATCCTTCGGACAGGAAAGCATGTTCGTGAGAGCAAATACCGCCGGTCGCGAGATACTCATTGTCTACGTTATAGACAGCGATGCATTGACCTTCATAGTCGAACCTGTCCGCATCGTCGGGCTCAAGTTCACTCGCAGCCATCGCCTTAACCCAAATCCCTCTACTAAGGTCTTGATCTTTTGCCATATTGCCCTCATTGCCAGAACAAATCGTACGATCTACATTTTGAATGTTCCGCGCAAATTCATTGTAGCAATACCGCTATTGCAAAATGAATGGACGATCATCCTTGGGTGCAGGTTAGGTACTCAGCTCTGGAGATTTGAGCCACAAGAGAGGTTGTGTCCTTGTCCGAATAGAGGAAAACTTCCGGATAACAGTATGTATATAGATACGTGGTCATGTTTCTAGATCGAGAAGAAAGCTATCAATTTGCACTTACTGTGAGTTTTGAGAGAAAGTCTGAATGAGCTTAGTCATTGAAAATAAATGGTGCCGCTGGGGTGACTTGAACACCCGACCTATGCATTACGAATGCAGTGCTCTACCAGCTGAGCTACAGCGGCACATTTGGATTTCCGGCAACATATAATAGCATGCCACGCAGAGAGCAAGCCTTTCGTTTCGGTAATAATTCCCTAGTTATCCCTGCTCGATCTCGGATATTTCTTGTACGACTTCTGCCTCGATCATCTCTTGTACTTGCGGCCCACGATCGGCCGTGCGCCAAGTAAAGCTGTCAAACTGTCCGCAAGCGGTACAATGGGACTCCCAAATCTCTTCCTGGCGACCGCAGGAATTACAGATCCAGAGCGGGTCCTGTGGTGCGGCAGCACTTTTCAATATCCATTCTCTCGCCGCAATTGCATCTGCATTTGCTTTCTCTTCAAGTTCCGCCAGCAAATAATACATACTCGCAGCCGGTGCTTTATCGATCGCCTTCATAAGATGCTCGCGAGCCGGCCCCCAGTCCCGAGACGCGAGAGCAGCTTTCGCCAACATTAAATGAGTTTCCAGGTGATCAGGATTGTTTACCGCCACCGTTTGCTGGGCCCGTCGAAACCAATCGGGTGGTTGCTCCCCGGACTGAATGGTTCGAATAGCTTCGGCGAGGTCCCGATGCGGTGCTTTCTTCCAACTGTCCGCGACTAGTTTGGAGAGCTTGCGAGGTGATTCCATCTTCGCCGTTAAATTAACAGCGAGAATCGCTGCGGGGACGAAAGTCGGATCCAGGTCATGTGACGTAATTGCCAATGACAAGGCATCGGCCTCTTGACCTTTATTTTTGAGTGCCAGTGCCCGCTCATATGAGATAACAGATTTCGCTCGAACAACCGCTGCCCCCTTCGCAGCTTTGCCGCGTGTCATGCGCGACAACGTTCGGTCGGCCATTTCCCAATTACGGGTTTCAACAGCAAGTTCGTAAAGTTCCTTGAGAACCCATGCGGTTCCAGGTCGCAACTCGTCCGCGCGCTTCGCCAGGGAAATTGCTTTCTCCGGATCGGTTTCCTTACGCGCGCGATTGATTAAACCGCGCAAACCCAGAAATTCCGTATCGTCTCGTTCAATCATTCGATCATAATAAATTCGAGCAGCTCGATCATCCTCATTGAGTTCGGCTGCTTGCGCCGCCAGTAACAATGTCATCGGCTCCCCGGAAAGATGTTTCTCTGCTTCGATCGCCTGACGGCGCGCTTCGATGGCGTCTCCAGCCGCAATGGCGACCATGCCACTGGACAAAGCTTCCAGTCCTTTTTCGCGCCGACGTGCGGTGAAAACGGCGCCGATCCGCCCGGGCCCTCGCTTCATCCATACCCAAAAGCGATACAAGAACGCAACAATTACCGCGAACACAAGAGTGAGAGCAGCAACTACAACGATAGATGTCTCGACCACATAGCCGCCCCAAGTTAGCTGTACCGTCCCGGGATAATCCGCAAGCCATACAGCTGCGAAAGCAAGAAACGCAAGAACCACAAAAAAGAAAATTGAACGTGTCATACTTGCCCCTCTAGTTCGACGACGGTGTCGAAATAGCCTCTGATGTCACTTTTTCAAGCAATCCAGATATTGCATTCTCAACATTCAGCCTTGCCTTGGCTTTAGCCAGCCAGTTTTTTGCGATTTCTGCTGAAGGGCCTGTGAGTTTTTCTATTTCTGCAACTGCTTTATCAAGATCATTCATGAGTAAGTCTTGTTCCGTTCTGGCGACAATCGCATCAACATCCGTTCCGTCGAGATCATCTACACGACGAAATTTAACTGCAGACGCGATGCGATGCAAAGTCTGACCATACCATGTTTCATCGGAGGGAAGGCGCGCTGACTGGCTAATATCACTTGCTATGGCAGCAAAATCCTTTTGCAAGCTCGGCATTGTCGCCGCCCCGATCGGTGCGATATCGGACAAAATGTCCAGTTCAGATTTCAGATCCGAAGTTGCAACCGCGGAAACTTGTGCCAGGCCATTTTCAAAAGGCTCATCATTTCTGGTTTCCCGCTGCAGCTGACCAAGGGCGAGTAACATCAATGTACGCTTATTCTCTGCCAGAAGGTCCGCCTTATTATCCGCCTCATCCTTAAGGGAGGCTTCAATTGACGACAGCAACATTGCCTGGGTTTTGGACGAATCCTGTTCTGTCGCCAGCTCGCTTTGGAGGGCGTTCATCCGGGTTTTTAAATCAAGGAGCTCGTTCTTTAAATCAAGTATCTCCGATTGGGTTTCCGGGCTTTCGGCCGGTGCCGCTGGTTCAGCAACTTTCAGGCTCGAAATTTCGCTTTCTTGTTTGGTAAGCTCGCTCGTCGCCAAGTCTAATTTTTTTACCTGTTCTTCGAGTTGAGCCTGGAGATTGCTGATGCGTTGATTGGTTGCCGCAGATAGGCTCGCAACGGCATTACTGGTATCAGCTGTTGCCGGAATAGCGGCCGAAGAGGAGGGCGCAGGCTCACTCTTTTCAAGAGCATCTAAGCGATCAGAAAGTTTTGAGTAATCCGTCTTCATCGACGCTTGTATATTCGCAATTTCCTGAGTTACATCTAAAGTATCCGATTTGCCAAATTGGCCAGAAATTATTTCCGCGGTTTGCGTCGGTAGATAAGGCTGCACTTTCGGATAGAGGAGCGGCCACGCCGCCAGACCTAAACAAAAAACAAGAATCAACAACAGTAAAACCGTTCCAAATGAAGATTTCTTCTTTGAATCCGAACCACGTATTTTAGCTTGTGTATCTGATCCGGCGCTTCCCTTTACATCCGTCGCCAAAATTTTCTTTAAAGCTGGATCTTCCGCCGCCGCCGACGTCTTTTGCTGCGTGTCAGGCTTGCCTGATTTTTTATCGGACACTTTCTGCTCCCTTGTCTTGTCAGGGTTATCTATTTTCAGGGAGTTTGAATTGACATCCTCTAGTAATGTCAAAAGACTTTCCTGATTTGGCTCTTTCGCAATCTTAACATCGCTCCAAGATAAATCGCCTATTTTTTCCGCAACAGCTTCGCTCAAACATAAAGCAACAACTTTATCCAAGGTTGTCTCGAGCCCTGCGGCTTCAATGGCGCTTTTGAATATAAGGGCTGTTCGGGGTGAATAAAATAGGGCCACGTCGAAAGATTGCGACTTCAACTGGTCAACAATATCTTTGTCAAATTGGTCCATGACGTCGGTTCTATACAAAACCGCTCGATCACACACAAAGCCCGCAACTTTTAAAAGTCCCGATAAGTCGCCAGCTACATCTGTTCCCGCGATATGAATAAGTTTTCCATTCTTAGGTTTGCACTCCGCAATCACCTGCTTTGCCAATGAGGGAACATCACCATCTGCACTTACAACAGCATCAAAACCTTCCTTGCGAACCGCCTCTGCAGATGCATTTCCCACCGCAAATACTTTGACATTTCTAAATGCAGTTGCACGGCCTAACGCCCGTGCGCCATTGGCGCTGGTTACCAAAAGAGCCTGGACATTCTCGGTTGTAATCTTGGTTCCTGGAAGATTTACAATCGTCATCATTGGCGCAAGGACAGCATCATATCCCTGTGTTCTTAATAACTTGGCGAGACGGCTGGCGTCCGGTTCCGGGCGTGTAACTAGAATCTTCATATCAGCTACTCTACACCGGAAAGGAGAGCATGTCCTCTCCTGCGCTGTTCTTCAACTCATGGCCAATGCGTTCTCCCAGCTCATGGGCTTGCGTTATCGGTCCAGTACCCTTGGCATCCAAACGGAGGGTACCATCGGGAGAGAGTAAGCTTGCCCTGAAATACAAATTTTCAGCATCGACTATTTCGGCATAACCAGCAATTGGCGTTCGGCAGGAGCCATCAAGCACGGCCAGCATCGCCCTCTCACATTGAACACGTGAAAAACTGACCGCATCATTAATCGGTGCTAGCAACGCCTTAACATCCTTATCGCTTGTTCGGCGTTCGATGCCAATCGCGCCTTGGGCAACTGCCGGCAGCATTTCTTCAGGACTTAGCAAATCGGTTACAACATTTTCTTTGCCCAGTCGCTTGAGGCCAGCATAGGCAAGAAGTGTCGCATCGGCTTCGCCCTCCTGCAATTTCCTCAATCGCGTGTCGACCGACCCGCGAAAAATACAAACCTCTAAATCAGGCCGCCGGTTGAGTATTTGCGCTTGGCGTCGAAGGCTTGATGTACCAACAATAGCACCTGCAGGCAGGTCTGCCAGGCGCGCGCCGTCGGCCGAAATGAAGACATCCCGTGCATCCTCCCGAGGAAGAATGCAGTCAATGACAAGGCCTTGCGGAAGCCGGGTTTCCATATCCTTCATGGAATGAACCGCAAAGTCGATGGTACCGGTGAGCAAGGCTTCTTCTATTTCCTTTACAAAGAGGCCTTTGCCGCCAACTTCGCTCAAAGCCCGATCCTGTATCTGATCACCTGTCGTTTTAATGACGACGATCTCCAAATCCTGCGGAGTGAGGATATCGCTATGAGCTTCCAATAAACGAACACGTGTTTCGTCGGCCTGAGCAAGGGCCAATGGGCTTCCTCTCGTTCCAATCTTGTATTTTTTAGCAATCGTCATATTGCGAGATCATCCGTCAAGTGTTAGAGCCATTATCAATCTGCACCGCTTTGTAATAGAAAACAAATGTCAAAGAAACAAATAGTAGTCCTCGGGCTAGAAAGTAGTTGTGATGAGACCGCCGCTTCCGTGGTAACGGGAGATGGCGCTATTCTATCAAATGTCGTCTTATCACAAACCGATGCCCATGCGCCCTTTGGGGGCGTAGTGCCGGAAATTGCAGCCCGGGCCCATATTGTACAGATGGATCGCCTCATCGCCCAGGCTATGACAGATGCAAATATCGATTTTTCGGACCTGTCTGCGGTCGCCGCAACTGCAGGGCCCGGTTTAATCGGCGGAGTACTGGTGGGACTGATGACCGCCAAAGCCATAGCTGCCGTGGCGGATATTCCATTGATCGGGATCAATCATCTTGAAGGTCATGCGTTGACTGCGCGCCTGACAGAAAAAACTACCTTTCCCTACCTGCTCCTGTTGGTTTCCGGCGGTCACTCCCAGTTACTGGTTGTAGAAGCAGTTGGAAAATACCGCCGCCTCGGCACAACGATCGATGACGCTGTCGGCGAAGCGTTTGATAAAACAGCGAAAATGCTGGAGTTGGGATTTCCGGGTGGCCCCGCCGTGGAACGGGCAGCTTTGTCAGGGGACCCAAAAAAATATGCGCTGCCGCGACCGATGAAGGGCCGAGAGGGCTGTAATTTTTCTTTCTCAGGCCTAAAAACAGCTGTCCGTCAGCTTCGTGAAAAAATGGGGCCTAATGCGACATCCCAAGAAATATCTGATCTCGCGGCTAGTTTTCAGCAAGCGGCTATCGATAGCCTTGTAAACAGAACGCAACATGCTGTGGATATCTTTAAAGATGAGTTCCCGGATGGAGATACCCTCGTGGTTGCCGGCGGTGTTGCCGCTAATCAATATTTGAAACTGGAGCTAACAAAACTTACCCAGTTCTGCAAAATAAAACTTGCTGTTCCCCCGCCTGCTCTTTGCACAGACAATGGCGCCATGATCGCCTGGGCCGGCGTCGAAAAATATAAACTTGGGCAGTTTGATTCTCTGGCGCTTGCGGCACGGGCCCGCTGGCCTCTTGATCCAAATGCAGAGCCTGCACCCTATGCGGGCTATAAAGCCTGACTTAAAAAGGATACGAGAACATGACAGAAGACGATCAAAAACAAGCAGCGGCGAAAGCTGCGGTGGCATATATCGAAGACGGCATGGTTCTCGGCCTTGGCACAGGCTCCTGTGCAGCAAAAATGGTTGATTTGCTGGGAGAGCGGGTTCAAGCCGGCTTGAATGTAATTGGCATCCCTACGTCGGAAGCCACCGCAAAACAAGCCACCAATCTAGGCATAAAGATAGCTGGTTTCGACCAAGTTAAGATTATTGATCTGACAATCGACGGGACAGATGAGGTCGACCCGCAGCGACGCCTTATTAAGGGAGGAGGAGGTGCTCATCTACGCGAAAAAATAGTGGCCTCCCTTTCCGATCGAATGATCGTCATCGCCGAGGCAAAGAAACGCGTACAACAACTTGGTGCCTTTAAATTGCCGGTAGAGGTTGTGCGGTTTTCGGCACCGGCCCTTATGCCAAAAATAAGCGCCCTGGGTTGCACCCCGTCTCTCAGGCAGGATAGCAAAGATGATCTTTTTCATACTGATGAAGGAAATTACATCATCGATTGTGATTTTGGAGCCATTTCAGAACCGGAGAGCCTCGCGCTTACCCTCAGCACAATGCCGGGCGTAGTTGAGCATGGACTGTTTATTGATTACGCTGACACAATCATTATCGGAACAAATGACGGTGTCGAAATAATAGGTGCAACATAAGTAAATAGGGAATTATTCAAATGGAAGTAGGGTTCATCGGACTAGGAAATGTGGGCGGAAAACTTGCTGGGTGCCTACAACGAAATGGTTTTAACATAACTGTTCGCGATCTGGATAAAAATACTGCCGCCCCTTTCCTGGAAGCAGGCGCGAAATGGGCGGATAGCCCGAAAGCCATGGCCGAAGCTTGTGACGTTATCATTACATGCCTCCCGAGCCCCGCCGCGAGTTCCGCCGTCATGGAATCCGAAGATGGTATCCTTGCCGGTTTAACCGCGGGGAAAATATGGGCGGAAATGAGCACAACAGATGAGCAGGAAGTTAAAAGACTGGGCGCCCTTGTAAAAGCCCGCGGCGCATTTCCGGTCGATTGCCCGGTCTCCGGCGGATGCCATCGGGCTGCCACCGGAAATATTTCCATTTTCGCGGGGTGCGATCGTCCGGTTTTTGAGAAGATGCTACCGCTGCTCACAACCATGGGGCGTCGGGTACTCCATACTGGTGATTTGGGATCAGCATCGGTACTGAAAGTTGTTACAAATTATTTATGTACCGTACATCTGGTAGCATTGGGTGAAGCTCTGATGACTTCGAAAATGGCGGGCATGGATCTCGCGACGGCGTATGAGGCCATCCGTATTTCATCAGGCAATTCTTTTGTTCATGAAACCGAAAGTCAGGTCATCCTGAACGGTAGCCGTGATATCAACTTCACCATGGATTTGGTCGTCAAGGATGTCAGCCTTTTTCAATCTGTTGCCGATAAACATAAGGTTCCATTGGAGATATCTCCGTTGGTTCTTGATATTTTCAAAGATGGGGAAAGACGCTATGGCCCGCGCGAATGGTCGCCAAATATAGTCGCCCGGCTTGAAGAAGCCTGCGATGCAAAATTACTCGCCTCCGGGTTCCCGGCGGAAATACACGATGATGAGCCGGAGGAATCTGGATACGAAGTTGTCGTAAATCGCTAAATCTACCTTTTGGCCATTATGGAGCTTTGATTGAGCTTGCTCCGCCCGGACAGGACCGATACGGTAAATTCTTATCTTGTCCGGGGGGAAAGACTTGAGAACAATACTTTTATCTCATGCATCTATTATCGCTTTACGGTGAAGTACAAGCGACTGGTCATTTTGATCATTCTCTATGCCGCTTTATTTTGGGGCGGATTAATTGCGGGTGAGTGGCTGACAGGACTACTCAACCCCGAGCCCGAAACAACCGAAGGCCACGCCACACAAATGATGGTTGCGATGACGGCAATAGTTTTTGTCGTAGTCTCAGCAATACCCTTCGTGCCAGGCGCCGAAATCGGATTGGGCCTGTTAATGGTCATGGGAACGCAGGTTCTCTTCTTGGTTTATTTTTGCATGGTCCTTGCGCTGAACATTTCGTTTATATTCGGTCGTTTCGTGCCGACCCGCGCGACAATCGCAACGTTTGAATTTTTCGGGTTAAAAAAAGCCAGTGATTTGGCAAGAGAAATGGCACCGTTGTCCAAAAAAGAGAGGCTGGTTATTCTGACAGATAAAGCTCCTCGTTACATTATTCCGTTTTTATTGAAACACAGATATCTCGCTCTTGCAGTCGCTCTCAATATACCTGGGAATACGCTGATCGGCGGCGGAGGCGGCATTGCGTTCATTGCAGGGCTGAGTGGGATATATTCCTTCCCAGCCTACATACTCACGATCTTGATCGCCGTCGCTCCGGTGCCATTGGTTTTCTATTTTTCCAGCCGCGCCTTCTAAGATTAGTCTTTGGTGTCACTCTTTTCGTTGCCGTTGTCTTCTTCGGCAATTTGCGACAACACTCTTTGAAGAAGAGCTTCTGTTTTTCGGCGGCCTGCCGATGACATATCCTTCAAATTAATGTCCAGCTTCAGATTCTGGAATTCTTCATGGATAGTATTAACGGATTGCAATGCTTCATCCCGCTCATTCAATATCTCATAAGTCGCAATCGGAAATTTGATACCTTTAACTGATACTTGGTTTTTGTTTCCACATTGTATTTCATCTTTGATATTTGCATAGGTTTCATGGGAAATTCGTATTTCTCCCGTTGCTGCCGTTGATTCCAAACGAGAGGCAATATTTACTCCATTCCCAATCGCTGTATAATCCATTCGTTCTGAACTCCCAAAATTTCCAACTGTGCAGTATCCGGTATTGATCCCAATGCGACTCTGAAGCGGTTTTTCTATACCAATCTCGAACCACTCCTCATTCAGTTCCTGTAAACGTTTTTTCATGACAAGTGCCATTTTTGCACAGGCAACGGCATCTTCCTTGACACCACGGCTTTCAGGATCACCAAAAAATATAACAATCGCATCTCCGACAAATTTATCAATTGTCGCGCCATGTGCTAATGCAATCTCGGACATTTCCGTTAAATACTGATTGAGAATTCGCGTAAGGTCTTCAGCTTCAAGACGCTCCGTAATCTCTGTAAAGCCAACGATATCAGAGAAAAATACTGTTAGTTTTTTACGCCTGCTCGTAATATCGCCGCGGTTGGTTCCTTCAAAAATAGACGCATAAACCTGCGGTGACAGATATTTTGCAAGCTGGTTCGACAACCGCTCCAGCGCGGTAGATTGCTCAGCAATGGCCTCTTCCTGCTGCTTGATTTTCGTAATATCGGAATATACCGCTACGGTACTACCGTCTTCCGCTTTACGTTCATTGATCAAAATCCAGCGCCCGTTAACCCGCCGCTGAACATATGAACTTGAAGGTTTATGGTGGTTCACAAGACTTTCCGCAATCCACTCTTCATGCCGCCCAACAGCGTCTTCAATGAAATCCTGATCCGCCGCCTCTCGCATGATCGTCTCGAAGGTCTTGCCATACTGCAAGTCGATGGATTGATCAGGGAAAAACTGGCTGCAATACACGCTATTGCAAACAACCAGTCGGTCATTCGCATCATATAACGAAAACCCTTCTGAAATATTCTCAATGGCGTTTACCAAACGCCTTCGGGTGACTTCCAGTTCCCGATGATTGGATTCCTGTATCTCCACCGCCGTATCCCTGAAGACTGCCAGTGCATTTGCCATGGATCCCAGCTCGTCATTTCTATCTCGAGAGGGAATAGCAATCGCGGTATCACCGCCCGCCAGTCTTGTCATGGTATCTGTAATATTTTCCAGCGGCCGGATTATCCTTGGTCGAATGTAGAATACCATCACGAGTAAAGCTGTTAACACACTTGCCATGGCGACGAGTATAAGAAAGGCTTTTCCTGAAGCGACAACCTTTCCAGAATGTAATTCAGCCACAACGCTTCTGTCTTTTGCCGTCGAAACAAGATCAGCAACTTCCTTGTTCAGTTCCAGTGATATGGCCCTATTCTTGGTCAGTGATTCCACAGCACGTTTTGAATATTCCAATTCACTTCGGCGTGTTTCAAAGAGATTATTGTCTGTTGTCCCAATATCCAACAAGCGGACCGTACTTGCTGCAAGATCATTATTCCGTGACGATTCTGAAATATCCTCAAGCATGTCAACAATTCGATCTGAGGAAGCTTCAAATCTTTCCTGAAATGGGCCGATCAATGACATATCGGATACATTGGCTGCTTCACTTAAGATACCAGCGACGAGATTTCCTTCAGCACGGAGCGAAAGCAACAATTGTAATGTATTGGCACCGATATCAATCAAATGATTTATCTCAGCAGATGATGTTGTTGCTTCTTTCTGCGCAGCACTGTCTAGAGATTGCAGATTAGACATCATCATTTGTGAAAACACCTGTTGAAAGCTCGCATAAGCAGCTTGTAGATAGGTATATTGCTCAATCAATTCGGGAGAAATAACGTTTTCATTGATATCTTGTTGGCGAAAAGAAAGTTGCTTTAAGGAAAAGATGTCATTTTCACTCTGGCCGATATCAAGAACAGACTGACCAAGCAACACATAAGCCCGGCCACTTTCACTTTGTTGAAGTTTTTTGCCAAGACTGTCAACGGCTTTTTCTAGCTGGTCAAACTCGCCACGTAAGGTTTCCAGTCGCTTCGGATCTCTCAGGAATATTGCCTCTGACAGCAGGTCTTCAGCAGTATCAATATTTGTTCGATAGGCGAGAATGGTATTGACTGAAGTCATGGAATCGCCGATCAGGGCCCGAAGATTATCGCCGCTTTTCGCAGAAATTTTTTCACCGTCCAGAACAAAATTAAATACGGCATCATCAATCAGGGGCTCCATCGTCAGCAGAAAAGACTGATGGATCCGAGCAAGTTCTGCTGTGTTCCTTTCTGTTTCACTTTTTTCAGCCAGCCGCAATTCGACATCATTCTTCAAATGTGTAAGGCTGGCGGATAATTCCTTTTCTAATTCGTTCAGTTTTCCCCATTTTTCAATATCACCGGACTTAATCGGCGAATTCTCTATGGCCAATCTTAATTTGGCAATTCGCTGATCGAGGGTTTCAATTGTTTTTCGATGATCTCCCATATTGGTATTGACCATCAGATCAGGTGCGGAGGAAGAAATTTCGGCGGCATATTCAGCCAATTTCAAAGCGGATTCCATCTCCGGCAGGCTCTGTTTTGTGATCTGATCTGTCGACAGAGAAACATGGACAAAAGAATACCAGGCTATTATCCCGGCAATCACGCTCATCGAGGCCAGTAAGCTCAGTGCCAGGAACAGCTTACCATTGATTTTAAGGTCTAAAAATGTACGTTTTCTATGCGCATTGTCTTCAATCATTTGGAAGTTCTTCTATTGCGTTATATTTTCCTCCGGCAAGTATTTCTGTCAAAAACACCCCCTCCATGCCCTGATTATCGTCAGGACCGAACACAAGATCAATTCCACCCAGTTCAAATTGTGCTTTTCGATCTATTTGGTCAATAAACCCTTCACGGGTCGGCTTGTTTCCCAACCTCTGCAAAATTGCGACAACCAACTTACCCGCTATGTACCCCTCCAGCGACACGAACCCGGGTTCCAAGGAAGAGTTTAAGTTTCTTAGGGATTTTTTATATTGGACAACCAAGGGAATACTATTGTCCGTTGGAAAAGGAACCACTTGAGTGACATAGACTTTCTCCCCATTCCCATCCAGTTCAGTTGCCAAAGCTTTACTGCCTACGAATGAAATATTCAAAAACACAACATCAATGTTCAATTGGCGGGCTAATTTTATGAATTTTGCGCTTGCTTTGTATGTTCCGATCATGGCGATAGCTTGTGGATCACCGGCGCGAATTGACAGCAAGGCTCTTTTAATCGCAGTCGTATTACGCAGATATTTACCTTCAGCAACAACTTTCAAATCTCTTTTTTCAAGCGCCTTCGTGACCCCTGCAAGGCCTGCTCGCCCAAAGGAATCGTCCTGATAGAAAACCGCGACCCGTGTTATCCCCAAGTCTTTGGTAAGATGCGCTATCCAGGCTTCTGTTTCCTGCTCATAAGAAGCACGGACATTCACAACATTTCGCAACGCAGGATCTCGTAAAAACGCCGCGCCGGTAAAAGGGGCGATAAAAGGAATATTGGCATGGGTTGCGATTGGCTGAACTGCTTTCGCTGTTGGTGTTCCGACACCGCCTATTAGGGCAAAGACCTTATCGACTTCCAAAAGCTGGTTAACGTTCTCAATCGCTTTTCCCGGATCATAACCATCATCATAGGATTTTAAGGCCAGGCGGCGACCGTGAACCCCTCCCATTTCATTTGCTTCATGGAAAGCTGCCAAAATACCATCCCGCATGCCCTGCCCAAGTGCAGAAGCAGGCCCTTCAATTGCAGCAGATTGGCCAAATAGAATTTCTGTGTCACTAATACCGGTTTCCGCATATGAAAACCGAGAAAATTCCAATGACGCACCAAGACAAAAAGCTGCAAGCAAGATTGGGCGAGCGCTTTCACAAAGTTTTTTTATCAAAACCGCCTAAGTATCCCTCTAAGATAGTCTGAATCGCACCATATTGGCGATTTGTACTATAACGACGTCAACTAACAATATATCTCCAATGACATCTAAGACAAGGAAAAGCCTTTATAGCCCTCATTGACAATCTCTTCACAAGCAGCCAAATAGCGCTGAAATCCCAGATACGGCATAAAAATGCGAGGCTTTCCAGGAATATTTGCACCCAAATACCATGAGTTACACGTCGGAAACAAAGTGTGGCTGGCAAGTTCATTTGTCTGGGCAACCCATGCCTCTTCCGCATCGTTGGACGCTTCAACCCGATTGCAATTGGTGTCCCGACAATGGTTTATACAATCAGAAATCCACTCCACATGATGCTCAATTGCCGGCATCATATTTGCCAGAACAGAAGGGCTGCCAGGGCCTGTTATAATAAACAAATTTGGAAATCCGGAAATAGCGACACCAAGATATGTTTTCGCACCCTCAGCCCATTTCTCTTTCAAGGTCGTTTTATTTCTGCCTTGAATGTTAATTTTTGCGAGCGCGCCGGTCATGGCATCAAATCCCGTTGCGAAAACCAGCTCATCCAGCTCGATTTCTATTCCGCCACGTCGGATACCGGTTTCCGTAATTGCGTCAATTGGCTGCTCTGAAACATCCAGCAAAGTTACATTTTCCCGATTATACGTTTGATAGTAATTTGTATCGACGCACATTCGTTTACAGCCAACGACGGTTTGCGGCGATAACTTCTCTGCAATCTTGGGATCGTCAACCACGTCGTGGATTTTGCCTCGAACAAAATCTGCGGCTGTATCATTGGCTTCCTTGTTTGTTAGAAGATCATTGAATGCTCCCAGGAAAGTTAATCCGCCCCTTTTCCAGCGTTTTTCATATACTGCCTGCCTTTCTGCATCACTAACGTCCATCGCCATATCTTCATTAATAGCGAGGAGAAATCCGGATCGAGAATTTTTGGCTTCTTCACGATAGAATTTATAGTTTGCTTTTCTCTCGCGTTCATACTCAGGGTCGTAAGGCCCATTATAGGCAGGTATCGCATAGCTTGGCGTTCGTTGAAAAACATAAAGATGCTCGGCTTGTTCAGCTATCAATGGGATAGATTGGACCCCTGAAGAGCCAGTACCGATAATCCCGACTTTCTTTCCGGTAAAATCAGGCTCGGTATGTGGCCAGTTTCCTGTGTGATACGTCCCTCCTGAAAAGGTATTTCGGCCTTCAATTGATGGAATATTCGTCGACGAAAGACACCCTGTCGCCATGACACAAAATCTGGAAACAACCGTCTCACCATCTGATGTGGTAGTTTTCCAGCTATTCGACGCTTCATCAAAATCCATTTCTGCAATATGCGTATCAAACTGGATATCCCTGCGCAAATCAAACCGGTCCGCCACATGATGAGCATATCTTAAAATTTCGCCCTGCGTTGCATACCGTTCCGACCAGACCCATTCTTGCTGTAACTCATCTGAGAACTGATAAGAATATTCGAGACTTTCCACATCACATCTCGCTCCGGGATAGCGATTCCAATACCAGGTGCCGCCAATGTCTCCTCCAGCTTCAAAAACTTTTACTGAAAAGCCTCGATTACGCAGGTTATGCAGCATGTACAAACCGGCGAACCCGGCGCCCACGACAACGACGTCATAGCTATTTTTGGTCATCTTTTTTGCAGTCCTCGTTTTTTATTATATTTTTTTAAGGCTCTATCTACAGGCTTGCAGTTTATCACAAGTTGCTTACACAGCAACACCTGCAGACAATTCAGTGCTTTTTGTTCCGCGGCGTTCATGCTAATCAAACCCCATAAATACGTGATAAAAGCAACTATGGGAAACAGATGACTAAGCTGACTGTAATAGGAGCAGGTGCGTGGGGAACAGCCTTGGCAATTACGGCGAGGAAAGCTGGAAGTGATGTTGTGTTGTGGACCCGCCATAGCGCCCATTCTGATTTGCTCAATACGGAAAATGTCAACTCCAGCTACTTACCCGACATCCCGCTCGCTGCCGGTATAACGGCAACTTCTGACATCCGCCACGCGGCTCAAGCTGATATTCTGCTATTGGTGACACCGGCGCAGCATGCTCGGGAAACACTCTATAGATTGAAGCCAGAACTTGAGGCCGAAACGATACTCGTGATGTGTTCGAAGGGAATAGAGCAGGAAAGCGGGCGCTTGATGAGCGAAATCATGGAAGAAATTGCTCCGTCTAATCCCCATGCCATCCTTTCCGGCCCAAATTTCGCCGCAGAAATCGCACGCGGACTACCGGCCGCTGCTACACTCGCCTGTCGACATCAAGAACTTGGTGAAAGTCTTGTGAAGGCAATCGGTTTACCCACATTTCGACCGTATTTGACCGATGATGTGATCGGTGCGCAAATTGGCGGGGCTGTAAAGAATGTTCTCGCTATCGCTTGCGGCCTTGTAGCTGGCGGTCGATTGGGAGAGAACGCCCGAGCAGCACTTATCACGAGAGGAATGGCCGAAATATTACGGTTGGGAGAAAAGCTGGGCGCAAGGGCCGAAACTCTTATGGGTTTGTCCGGCTTTGGAGATCTCATTCTTTGCTGCACTTCCCAGACTTCAAGAAATTTTTCTCTTGGCGCTGCATTGGGGCAAGGTGATATTCTGGAAGAGATACTTCAAGAACGAACCGCTGTCACAGAAGGGGTCTATACAGCCTCAGCTATCTGTAGGTTGGCTGAAAAATTTGGTATCGAAATGCCAATTTGTGCCGCAGTTGACGAGATTTTGAACGGTGGAACCGCCGTTTCCAGCGCCATTGAAGATTTACTCGCCCGTCCGTTTAGAGATGAGAAGCTCGCCGGATTCTAATTAAAGATTTGAAGGAAAAAATATGCTGTTTATCGCCCATTGCACGGACAAACCCGACCATCTGCAAGTCCGCCTGGATGCCCGACCTAACCATCTCGAATTCCTAAAAAATAAGGGAGATGCCTTAAAAATTGCTGGCCCTACACTAACTGCTGACGGCGAAAACCCAAACGGTAGTCTGATTATTTTTGAAGACCGTGATCTGGAAGCTGCAAAAGCTTGGATTGCCAGCGATCCCTATGCAGGGGCGAATTTATTCGAAAGTGTGATCGTCAAGCCTTGGAAACATGCCATCGGCAACGGTGTCTAAGCACTGAAGTTTGCAATATTCTCCTCAAGGATAGATGTTGCTCCGATTGTTTTCTTGTGATCTATTATTTGAAAATAATAATCAAGAAACGAGGTGTACTATGCTGTTTACCCAAGAGCATAATGAACTTAAGCGGACCGTAACCCGGATTATCGACGAGGATCTCAATCCAAATGTAGACGAGTGGGAAAAAGCTGACATTTTTCCCGCCCATGATGTCATGAAAAAAATGGCCGATGCCGGTCTTCTTGGAATCGGCAAGCCTACAGAATATGGCGGACTTGATCTGGATTTTTCGTATGAAATGGTTTTCGCTGAAGCGTTGGGCGGTATCCGCGCTAACGGTGTTTCAACATCAATTGGCGTTCAAACCACTATGTGTACTCCTGCACTCACAAATTATGGCAGCGAAGAGCTCAAGCAGGAATATTTAGTCCCAACAATTTCCGGAGACCTTGTTGGGTGCATCGGGGTAAGTGAAGAGGCGGCAGGGTCCGATGTGGCTAATACCCGAACCCACGCTAAAAAGGACGGAGGTGACTATATCATCAACGGATCGAAAATGTGGATAACCAATGGTGTGCAGGGTGACTGGATCTGCCTTCTTTGCAATACCGCTGAAGAGGGTGGTCCGCATCGGAACAAGTCCCTGATTATTGTACCGCTGAAAAGCGAAGGCGTTTCCGTTACACGCAAACTGGACAAACTGGGCTTGCGTTGTTCTGATACGGCACAGCTTTTCTTCGATAATGTCCGCGTGCCCGTCCGCAATCTAATTGGCGAAGAAAACAAGGGTTTTACGTATCAAATGCGGCAGTTTCAGGAAGAACGGTTATTTGTCGCCGCTCGTGCCCTTCGGGGAATGGAAATGGCAATTGAGGATACCATTGAATATACGGGTCAGCGCAAAGCCTTCGGTGGTACCATTTTGGACAATCAAGTCGTCTATCACAAACTTGCAGAAATGCAGAGTGAACTGGAGGCTGCACGCGCATTATTATATAGAACCACTGAGCAATATGTTGCAGGCGAAGACGTCACAAAACTTGCTTCCATGACTAAATTTTTAATGGGTAATTTGGCGAATAAAATCCCCAGCGCCTGTTTGCAATATTGGGGCGGACAGGGGTTCATGTCTGAAAACTGGATATCCCGAGCTTACCGGGACCTCAGGCTGACTGGGATCGGGGGCGGCGCAAATGAAATAATGCTGGAAATTGTTGCCAAGAAAATGGGAATATATCCTGGCATGCGAAATTGAGCAAAGACAAGGACAGCCCATGAATACTTGGTTAATAAAATCGGAACCTGGAGCATGGTCTTGGCAAGACCAGTTGGACGCAGGCGAGAAAGGGACCTTCTGGGACGGCGTTCGCAACTATCAAGCTTCAAACAATATGAAAGCCATGAAAATAGGAGATCAATGTTTTTTTTATCATTCTGTTAAAGAGAAAAGCATTGTCGGAATTGTTGAAGTTATCAAAGAGTACTATCCGGATCATACAGACCCCAAAGGTCGCTTCGGCATGGTGGATGTGAAGGCTGTACAGACCTTTCCCACGCCGGTGACCCTCGCCGAAATAAAAGCGGACCCGGAATTGGAAAATTTGGCATTGGTCAGGCAGAGCCGGCTTTCAGTGGTTCCTATTGACGCAGCGTCCTGGAAGCATATTTGTAAAATGGGTAAGCTGTAATATTTGGACCTGAAAGCATTAGGTAATTTTCCCCCGATCCCGTAAGGTTTCTGGCGCAGAAACATCTTTCGTCAAATTGGACCCCATGAACCCCAACGCACCAACCGCCGGCAGCAACCTGCAGGCATACGCATTTCTGGTATTGACTACCCTATGCTGGGGTATGAACGCAGTATTGGGTAAATTTGCTGTCGGTGAAGTCTCGCCGATGGCTCTGGTTTCGTTGCGATGGTTGGGGGTCGTAATTTTAATGACAATTATCGCCCGTCGTCAGGTTGCAAGAGACTGGCCGATCCTGAAAAAAAGACTGCTTTACATGCTGATAATGGGCAGTCTTGGATTCACCGGCTTTAACACATTATTTTATGTTGCCGCTCATTCCACAACCGCCGTCAATATTGGAATTCTTCAAGGGTCAATCCCCGTATTTGTTATCACTGCCGCCTTCTTTGCTTTGAAAGACAAGGTAACTCCCCTGCAGATCATCGGGGTTCTTGTGACCATCATCGGCGTGATCATTGTAGGTTCGGGCGGAAGCCTGGAGCGATTGGCCCGCCTTGAACTTAATCGCGGTGATGTCATGATGCTCGGTGCATGTGCACTCTATGCCGGATATACCGTTGGCCTTCGTTTCAAGCCCGACGTTTCCGCCTTAAGTTTTTTCGCCATAATGGCGACGGCAGCCTTTGTTACGTCGTTGCCGTTCACATTTGTCGAAATTCAGCTTGAACATTTCTTGGCACCAACTTCAAGCGGGTGGATTGTTGTTGTCCTGGTGACGCTCTTTCCTTCATTTATCGCACAGCTCACCTTTATTCGCGGCGTTGAAATTCTCGGCCCCGGACGTGCAGGTGTTTTTGCAAACCTGGTGCCGGTATTCGCTTCTATTTTCGCAGTGAGTTTCCTGGGCGAGCCATTTGAAATATATCAAGGAACAGCACTAATCCTTGTTCTTTTCGGTATCTGGATATCTGAGCGTGGGAAAGCGACTTAGAAATCGCTTACAATGCCATTGCGCTCCCAATCTCCATATCGTGTCGGTTCCAGGCCCTTGGGGCCGCCGATCTCACCATCTGCCTGGGTTTGCTTTATGGCTGAATTGCCGGCTTTTTCCGTATCTTTTTCCGTGGACTCCTGTCCGTCGTCCATCGCTTTTTTGTCGTTCTTCATTTCTTTTAGTCCGCTTAGATTGCTCGAATGTCTTATGGCATAAAAATAGGGCAGTTATCCATAGACTTCCAGTATTTCCAACCCTTCTATAGACCGCCGGGTCAATTTCCCGTATGACACCGACATGAATAACATCCAAACCAACCCCAGGCGCGCTGCGGTCCATCTTCTGACACGTGTTTTGCAAAAACATCAGCTTTTGGAAGAGATCCTGAATCCTGTCCTCAAAGATTTATCACCGCGAGACAGGTCCCTGTCGCGAGCTTTGGCCTCGACGACACTTCGTCATCTCGGGGTCATCGACGGTTTGATAGATAAGATGCTGGATCGACCCTTGTCAGAAAAGATATTCGAAATCAGGCATATTCTGCGAATTGGGATCGCACAAATCCTGTTTCTCAACATTCCGTCGCACGCCGCCGTTCACGATACGGTAGAATTAGTTCCGGAAAAGAGTAAATACCGGGGAATGGTCAATGCATTGCTCAGGCGCACTGACCGGCAAGGAGCCAAGCTATTACATCAAATGGATGTCCCCAAGCACAATACGCCGCCTTGGCTTTGGGAAAACTGGGTGGCACATTACGGCGACGAAACCGCCCATGAAATTGCTGCCGCCAATATGACGGAAGCCGAACTGGATATCTCTGTTAAAGGCGATCCGCAGAAATGGGCGAAATTGCTCGACGCTGATATTCTTGCAAACGGGTCTTTGCGTCGGCCTGCCGCAAGCGACATAACATCTTTGCCGGGTTTTAGCGACGGGGAATGGTGGGTTCAGGACGCAGCCGCGTCAATCCCAGCCGCTCTGTTCGGCAACGTTGAAGGAAAAACCATTCTGGATTGTTGTGCAGCACCGGGTGGCAAGACCGCTCAGTTGGCCGCTTCCGGTGCCAAGGTAATTGCCCTTGATCGGTCAAAAGGCCGAATGAAGCGCTTGGCCGATAATATGAACCGACTGCAATTGACCGTAGATATACAGGTTGGGGAAGCCGAAAACTATTCTCCCGAACAAAAACTGGACGGTATACTTCTCGACGCACCCTGCTCCAGCACCGGGACTCTCCGCCGTCATCCAGACGTTGCTTATCTAAAATCACCTGCGGACATAGAAAAACTCGGGTCATTGCAAATGCGGCTTCTTGATGCCGCGTCAAAGCAGCTCACGCCGGATGCAATACTCGTATACAGTGTTTGCTCCTTACAAGCTGAAGAAGGTGAACATCAAGTCGACAACTTGCTGAAGCGTGATTCTAGCCTTAAACGGCAGCCGGTCAATGCCGCGGAAATTGGTGGGCTTTCCGAAGTGATAAATGCAAAAGGCGATATTCGTTGCTTACCCCAGCATTTAGGTGGCATGGATGGATTTTTTGCCGCCCGGCTTGTTAAATTATCTGGTTCATGAGCTTGAGCAGAACCGCTTGAAATGTTAAAGGAATATCATGCGTAAACCCGTTAGAATAGCTCCGTCAGTTCTCGCCGCAGATTTTGCGAAACTGGGAGAAGAAGTCGCCGCCATCACAGCCGCCGGTGCAGATTATATCCATCTGGATATAATGGATGGACATTTTGTCCCCAACATCAGTTTTGGGCCTGCTGTGACAAAATCAATTCGCGATTATTCTGATAAGCCCTTCGACTGTCATTTGATGATTTCACCATTTGATCCGTTTGTTGAGGAATTCGTTGATGCAGGTGCTGATATTATTACCTTGCATCAAGAATCTGGCCCACATGCCCATCGAAGCCTGCAACTGGTAAAATCACATGGTTTAAAAGCAGGCATCTCATTAAACCCGGCGACGCCAGCCTCAACACTTGAACATGTGATGGATGAAGTTGACTTGATTTTGGTGATGAGCGTCAACCCCGGCTTTGGCGGTCAAAAGTTTATTGCCTCCCAACTCGACAAAATTAGAACCCTTCGATCGATGATTGATGCTTCTGGACGTGATATCGATTTACAAGTTGATGGGGGTATCAACGCGGAAACAGCCCCTCTGGTTATCGAGGCGGGCGCCGACTTACTTGTTGCGGGAAGTGCCGCCTTTAAAGGCGGCCCAAGCCAGTATGCCGAGAACATCAATTTGTTGTTGGGCAGAGCATGACAGCCGCCGCGAATTTGCCTAATGAAGGAGGCATACCGAAGCGGCGTACAGTTCTGGATATCATTTTCTCCAGCGGACCCTATCAGGCCAGCCTGAAATCGCGGGTTCCCAAACGACTCTCTCTTGTTCCAGTTGATGTTTTTCCGGGCGATAGTGATCGGGCAGATAATATTTTTCAGGGACATTTTGATTTTGCGGGCCATGAATTTTTCTTAGCGTCGCCGGAACCCTGGCACGCAGAAGGGCAACCGCTTGCTTGGCACAGGGAGCTCCATGAATTTGGATGGCTCCGAGATTTTTCAGCGAACGGCAGTGAAGCCGCAAAACGCCATAGCAGAGCGCTCATTTTATCCTGGATTTCGCACTTTGAAACATATGTACCCTATGTTTGGGATGAAGATGTTTTATCTCAAAGAATAATCAACTGGTTTTGTTACAGCGGTTTTCTCATGGAACGAGAGGACAGTGATTTTAATTTCAGGTTTCTTCGCTCCCTCAGACGGCAATATCTACATTTATCGCGAATAAGTAAAAGAAAGCCGCTACTTCAAGATCGCTTTTGCCTCTGGCAAGCCCTGCTATATGGCACATTATGTTTCCCTGACTTACAAAAACAGACTGACAAAATCATGGCCAGTCTGGAAACGGAAGTCGGACGGGTCGTTATGACAGATGGCTGCCACATTTCAAGAAACCCCGAACATCACCTGATGTTACTCGGACGTCTTGTCGGGCTACGCAATACTCTGATGGCGGCTAATGTAATTGTTCCAATTATTCTCAATAATACCATTGATCGACTTGCCCCCGCAGTCCGGTTTTTCCAACATGGGGATGGAAGGCTGGCTCTGTTTAACGGAGGAAGCCAGATGGACGAGGGGTATTGCGATATGCTTCTCTCTCAGTCTGATGCAACAGGCCGGGCTCCACATCGATTTCCGCAAGGAGGGTTTGAACGGCTCAAAGCAGGACGTGCCCTTCTTATAATTGAAACCGGTGAAGGCGGCAGAACGAAACATGATCTTCGACATTCAGGCCTCCTTGGATTTGAATTCAGTTACGCCAGAGAACGATTAATTGTCAATTGTGGTGGATCTCGCGATTTGGACTCCTCCTGGGGGAGGGCCCTTGCGTCCACCGCGGCACATTCGACACTTGGTTTTGACAATTTGAACGCTGATTTCCCAACCAGTCAGGAAGTAGAGCAGAGCGCGGTTGTTCGTAATGAAGAGGAAGGAAATGTTTGGCTCGACCTGGAAAGTAGCGGCTATTTATCATCTGTCGGTTTGCGCCATCGCCGGCGCTTATTTATTGATGCAAGCGGGCTAGCCTTACGTGGCGAGGACCAACTCATTCCAGAAAGGCAGCCGTCGACGCGCCGATCCCGTTTTACACTCCGGTTTCATCTCCACCCTGATTTGAGTATTTCGCGAAGTGCTGGTGGCAAGAATATATTGATCCGAACCCCGAGCGGTTCCGGCTGGAAATTCCTGACAGGTGCTCCCCTGCTTACACTGGAGGAGAGCGTTTATTGCAGTGTTCCCGGCGAACGGCGCCACAATCAACAGATAGTTATTGCCGGCCAATTGGAGAATGAAAACCCCGTCCTCGTTAAATGGGCACTTACTCGATTATCGGAATGAAGCTGAAGTTGCAAATAGCTGCTCGAGAACAGCTTTAAAGTTGCCATCGCTTGATATCTGCTGAAAATTCTGTATCTCGCCAAATCCCCTTTACATCGGCAAGAAGACCCGTTTTCGTCATCATTCCTTCCAGAGCGGAGGACGAAAGGGTTCTATATACGGAATGCGCTACGGCGCCTATTACCGCATCATATCCAGTAAGATTTGATAAACTCTCAATTAAATCAATATCCAGAAACTGTCGGGCTTCCGCTTTGTCAGCAAGCGGATCATGAATATCCACTTGATGTCCCAGCTCACGCAGCCTGGAAACAATATCTGTGACTTTAGTGTTCCTTAAATCAGGCACATTCTCTTTAAAAGTAATGCCGAGGATCAGAATTCTACTGTTTCCGTCAAGCTTTGTATCAACGCTTTCGGCGATGAAACTTCCCATGGAATCATTTATACGCCGGCCCGTCAAAATCAAATCTGCAAAATGCCCGACCTCGCCAGCTTTATGAGCGAGATAAAACGGGTCAATGCCAATACAATGACCACCAACTAGGCCAGGTGTAAAATTCAGGAAATTCCACTTTGTTCCAGCCGTTTCCAGTACATCGAAAGCCGAAAGACCCAACTTCTGGAAAATCATTGTAGCTTCATTTACAAAAGCGATATTAATATCCCGCTGCGCATTTTCAATTACTTTAGCCGCTTCTGCCGTCTTGATATTTCGGGCACGAAATACGCCACCGGAAGTCGCGGCGCCATATATATCTGATAGAATATCCGTAACCTCTTCGGTTTGCCCCGATACCACCTTGATAATTTTATCGACTGTATGCACTTTATCGCCAGGGTTAATACGTTCCGGTGAATATCCTAGATAGAAATCCTGCCCCGAAACCATACCAGAATTTTTCTCCAGCAGAGGACCGCATACATCCTCCGTTACGCCGGGATAAACGGTACTTTCCACGACAACAATTGCGCCCTTTTTCAGAATAGAGCCGACGCTGGCGCAAGCGCCTTCCAACGGTGTAAGATCGGGTTTGTTACTCTCGTCAACTGGGGTCGGGACAGTAACAATATGGATATCAGCATCGGCAATATCCTCAATTTCGGTCGTAAAAACCATGCTGCTTGCCCGTAACAGCGGAGGATCAATCTCAAATGTCCTGTCCATTCCCTGGCGAAGTTCCTGAACACGCTCTTCATGAACGTCATATCCAATAACTGTAAACTGCCGCGCAAGTGCAACCGCCAACGGTAACCCAACATATCCAAGACCAACAATTGCGATAGTTGTCTTGTTACTGACCTCGTCCATACCATGTAAGGCCGCCAATAAAGAATGCGCCATAAAGTCTCTATCCAATTTTGATTTACACGTCTTTGGTACTGCCGCAAGAAGAGAATGTCTAAGTATTTTTCGTTATTTGTTCCGAAAACCTGCCCGTCATGCTATAGCGCCAGCATGTCTTCAATTACCTTCATCAAGGATATTATCCTCCATGCCCGCCAGTGATCTTCAACCCGTGAAACGAGCTCTCATTTCTGTCTCTGATAAGGCAGGGCTTATTGATCTGGGAAACGCCTTAATCGCACAAAATATTGAAATTCTATCAACCGGTGGAAGTGCTAAAATGTTGCAGGATGCTGGAATTTCCGTCACCGAAGTTGCGGATCATACTCATTTTCCAGAGATGATGGATGGACGGGTCAAGACTCTCCATCCAAAAATACATGGCGGTATCTTGGGTCTTCGAGATAACGACGATCATATGGCTGCCATGGACCAGCATGACATTGGACCAATCGATCTCGTGGTTGTAAATCTTTATCCATTTGAAGAGACTGTTGCAAAAGGTGCCGATTTTCACACCTGTATAGAAAACATAGATATCGGCGGTCCGGCAATGATTCGATCCGCTGCCAAAAATTACGGTTTCGTAAACGTCGTCGTCGATTCAGAGGATTATGGCCCGGTCGTTGAAGAATTAATGGCCCATAATGGTAAGACCAGTATCGAACTGCGCAAGCGTTTGGCCGCCAAAGCCTATGCACGCACCGGTGCCTATGACGCAGCAATTTCGTCATGGTACGCGACGCAATTAGGAGAGGTGTTTCCTGATCGTATGGTGTTCGGCGGAACCCGGCAGCAAATTATGCGTTACGGAGAAAACCCTCATCAACAGGCAGCTTTCTATTCGAATGACGAAAACCGGATCGGCGTCGCGTCATCGACACAATTGCAGGGCAAAGAGCTATCGTACAATAATTTCAATGATACTGATGCTGCATTCGAATTGGTTGCGGAATTCGACCCGAATGTTTTTGGGCCCGCTTGTGCCATTATAAAGCATGCCAATCCTTGCGGCGTTGCTTTGGGTTCGACTTTGGCAGAAGCTTACAAATCTGCGTTCGCCTGTGACACAACATCAGCATTTGGTGGCATAATCGCGTTAAATCAGACTTTGGACATGGCGACAGCTGAGGAAATTGTCAAAATTTTTACCGAAGTAATTATTGCACCGGATGCGGACGACGACGCGAAGGCTGTCATCGCATCGAAGAAAAACCTCAGGTTGCTGCTGACAGGCGGACTTCCAGAACCCACGACAAGTGGTCAACTAATCAAATCCCTGGCTGGTGGATACCTGGTTCAAGATCGCGATAACCAGCTAACAGCACAAGCCGAATTACAAGTTGTCAGTCAGAAAGTGCCGACAGAACAGGAATTATCCGATATGAAATTCGCGTTTACTGTTGCCAAGCATGTTAAATCCAACGCGATCGTTTATGTTCGAGATGGCGTAACCGTCGGCATTGGCGCCGGCCAGATGAGCCGGGTTGACTCCTCTAAAATTGCCGCAAGTAAAGCCCTTGAAGCAGCTCAGAATGCGGGTGACGAAATATCCTGGGCAAAAGGCTCTGTCGTTGCTTCAGATGCATTTTTCCCTTTTGCAGATGGCCTTCTGGCCGCCGCAGAAGCAGGCGCGACCGCTGTTATACAACCCGGTGGATCCATGCGCGACGACGATGTTATAAAGGCAGCAGATGCCGCCGGTCTGGCCATGGTCCTAACGGGTATGCGGCATTTCAGGCACTAAACCACTTTCGAATTGAAGGAGCGCGCGAATGATTATTACAACAACAGGATCCGTTGAAGGAAAAACGATCACGGCTTATCATGGCGTTGTTGCTGGTGAAGCGGTTATGGGCACCAATTTCGTTCGCGATTTTTTCGCCAAAGTAACCGACAAGATCGGCGGCAGGTCCGATGCCTATCAAAAGGAAATCAAGAATGCCAGAGGCCATGCCCTCGAAGATATTCAAGAAGAAGCGGAGGAATTGGGCGCGAACGCCATTGTTGGTGTCAGTGTTGATGTTGAGGTAATAGGCGACAGCATGCTTATGGTCGTTGTTTCGGGAACAGCCGTCTCCGTCTCCTGATCCCAAGTTTTAATGTTCAGGCTCGCGGACAAAGCTCATCAAGGCGGCACCGATCAGCAGCAGAATAAAAATCACAATCATTGCCGGCCGCTGCTGTCCAGTTGCCGTCGTCACAATGCCGATTGTCAACGGTGCAACAAAAGCGGTTGCCTTGCCGGAAAGAGCAAACAGGCCAAAGAATTCCCCGACCTTATCTGGTGGAGAGAGGCGCGCAATCAATGTCCGGCTGGCGGCCTGCGCCGGGCCGAAAAACAGTCCCATAATAAAGGCAAAGCCCATAAAGACCATTTCTGCCGGGCTTGCAAACAAACCACCGCCTTCAACGGGCATAGCTGCCGGAAGGCCGAACAAAACCTGGCCATGACTGATGGACAACACGCCAATGGAGGCAAATGACAATCCTAAAACCGAAATGACGATTGTCGGCTTGGACCCGATCTTGTCATCCAGCCAGCCACCGACAAAGCAGCCGCCGATGGCAAAGATAATTATCAAGATGCCGAAAATGCCAAGCTGGGTCGTTTCCCAACCGAACAGGCCTGCCGCATAAATGCCGGAAAACCCGATCAATGCTAAAATGCCATCGTTGTAAAACATCCGGGCAATCAGGAAAAACACAATATTCTTGTAATTTCCCAACGTTCGCAGAGTGCTCGCCAGCGAAGTAAGCCCCTGCTTGATGGCCACCCTCTTGGAGATACCTGTTGGTTTTGTATCCGGGGTAAATAACAGCATCGGGATAATGAAAACCAGCAGCCAAACCGCCGCCATCGGCCCGGTGATCCGGTCAGGCTCATGTGTCGCCTTATCCAATCCGAACAAAGGCTCTGCCGGCATGGAGAAGCCAAGGAGAACTATAAACAAGGCAATAAGCCCGCCAATATATCCAAGCCCCCAACCGAAACCGCTCAAACGTCCCATTTTCGACTGGGGCACCAAATTGGGCAACATGGCATTATTGAAGACCAGACTAAATTCAACACCGATTGTGCCAATTACGATCGCAATAAGGATCCAGATGATCCCGCTTTGCTGCCCTGGAACCGCCCACCACAAAGCAAAGGCGCCGACGGCGCACATGATCGAGAAAAAAACAATCCAGGGTTTCCGGGCCCCTCCGGCGTCGGCGATAGAGCCAAAAACCGGGCTGAGAAGGGCAATTAGAATTCCGGCCGCGGCTTGCGTATAGCCCCAGTAAGCTTGACCTTGCGCAGGGGTTGAGGCCACAAAGGAGGTAAAATACGGCGCAAAGATAAAGGTTGTCACAACCGTGAAATAGGGCTGATTGGCCCAGTCGAACATGGCCCACGAAAATTTTCCGAGGCGGCTCGCTTCCGGCTCTCCTGTCCGACTTTCCCCCATGATCCCCTCCTTGACTGGATACGCAGTCCCGTCAAGCTACGCCATTGTCACAGCTTATTCAATCTTGATCAGGTGTGCGAAACAATCTTACCCCTAACTGATCATGGACCGGAACTGACGGTTAGCATAGGCCAATTTGGAAACATCCAGAACGCCCATGGTTTTAAACTCCTTGATCAGCTCCGAAGACCGTTTGATTGGCGTTTGATGCTGTTTTACCCAATGTTCAAATGCTTGCCGCCCGGCATGACCGTTGGATCCGACGAAAACAGAGTTCGTAAGCGCCCGTTGCTGGCCATAAAGATCATCGATTATCGCCGCAATGGCAAGTCGGTCCCAGTTGGTTTCAGGTTCAATTCCTTCGGCCGCCGACCGCAACCAATCCAGATTAAGCTCGGCTCCAACGGCAAAATAGACTTCTCCCACTTCCGTAATGGGTCGCGTGTTGCTGTTGCCCACTTGAACAACATCCAGCGACGATCTCAATGGACCCAGTGCGGCCATACGGCGGGCAAGATCTTCGGGAACACCCGCTGAAATCAGCTGATCGGACCGGTCGACGAACAGATTGCGTCCCTCGTCACTCAACAAGCCTTCCAGGCCACGTTCAAGTTTCCGCATATCTGCAGATAACAGTTTAACCTCTGCGGCAATGTCAACGCTGCTGGACAACCGGCGGAGACACCAAAGTGTCGCCCGGCGTGCCAGTTTCTGCGTTACATCAATCATCCGTCCCTGGATATCGCTCGAGATTTTATTGTCCTGCGCCTCAATACCTGCCCATAGACTATTCAAGTCAAACACATCGCAAACCAGGGCAAACGCACGGGCAACTTCTTCCGGACGGCTTCCCGTTTCTTCCACCATCTGCATGACAAAAGTCGGGCCAGCGCGATTGACCAACTGGTTGACAATGATTGTTGTGATAATTTCCCGGCGCAGTCTATGGCTCGAGATAAAGGGCGCATATTTCTTACGAAGCTGTGGCGGGAAATATTCCGTCAACCAGCTGTCATAATAGGTATCGTCCGGTAGTTTCGTTTCCAGAATATCAATATATAACGTCATTTTGGCATAAGCCAGCAGCACCGACATTTCCGGCCGGCTTAAGCCGCGCCCGGTGGCCTGCCGATCAGCCAGCTCTTCATCATCGGGAAGAAATTCCACATGCCTGTTAAGGCGGTCCTTTTTCTCCAGACCGATCATAAAGCGGACATTTTCGGAAAAGTTATTCAGGCCTTGCCGCTCAGATGTGGTTAGCGCCTGGGTTTGCAAATAGTTGTCCTGCAAAACGTGATCAGCAACATCATCGGTCATCTCGACCAGTATCCGGTCCCGCTGTTTACCAGTCATCTCCCCGTCATCGAGTACGGCGCGCAGCAGAACTTTGATATTTACTTCATGGTCGGAGCAATCCACACCGGCTGAGTTATCGATGGCATCCGTATTCAGGCGGCCACCGCTTTCTGCATATTCAATTCGGCCGAGCTGTGTAACTCCCAAATTACCGCCTTCACCAATAACTTTCGCCCGAACCTCACTCCCGTTAACGCGGATGGCGTCATTCGCCCGATCCCCGGCATCACCGTTACTTTCATCCGCAGACTTAATATATGTGCCAATACCACCGAACCAGAGAAGATCGACCTTGGATTTAAGAATGGCAACCATCAATTCGTTTGGCGGCACTTCCGCTTTCTTGATATCCAGAAGTTTTTTAATTTCCGGCGAAAGTTTGATAATTTTCGCTTTACGATCAAATATACCGCCACCCTTGGAAATCAATTTCTCATTATAATCTTCCCAGGAAGATCGGGGTAATTTGAACATGCGTTCGCGTTCGGCAAAACTTTTTGCCGCGTCCGGCCGCGGATCAATAAAAATGTTTCGATGGTCAAAAGCCGCGACCAGCTTGATATGCTTGGACAGCAGCATGCCATTGCCGAACACATCACCGGACATATCGCCGATACCGGCGACTGTAAAATCCTTTGCCTGGATATCATGACCGACTTCGCGGAAATGCCGTTTAACGGATTCCCATGCACCGCGGGCGGTAATGGCCATCTTCTTGTGATCATACCCCGCGGCACCGCCAGAGGCGAACGCATCGCCAAGCCAGAAGCCATAGGAAATTGCGACTTCATTGGCAATATCGGAAAATGTTGCCGTACCCTTGTCTGCCGCCACGACGAGATAGGGATCGTCTGCGTCATGCCGGACCACATTTTCCGGCGGGACAACCTCACCACCGACATAATTATCCGTTACATCCAACAGTCCGGATATGAAGGTCTTGTAGCAGGCAATACCTTCAGCCTGCACCTCTTCACGAGTGCCGCCACTTGGCAGCCTTTTGGGGACAAATCCGCCTTTTGACCCCACGGGAACAATAACCGTATTCTTGACCATTTGTGCTTTCATCAAGCCCAGGACTTCTGTCCTGAAATCTTCTCGGCGATCGGACCAGCGCAACCCGCCACGCGCAACTTTGCCGCCCCGTAAATGGACACCTTCAACGCGCGGGCTATAGACGAAGATTTCCACATGCGGTCGGGGGAGTGGTAAATCGTCGAGTTTCTGACTGTCTAATTTGAAAGAGAAATATGATTTGTCCGTGTTTCTGGCATCTTTCTGATACACGTTTGTCCGCAATGTATTGATAATCAAATTGACGAAGCGCCTCAGAATACGATCATCGTCGAGGCTGGCCACATGGTCAAGCTCATCCCAGATATGCTTAAGGATACGCGATACACTCTCGGTCCGGTCTTCGGGAAATGACGGATCGAAGCGGGCTTGAAATAGCTCAACCAATCGTTTTGAAATATTGGCATTTTCCGACAGGGTATTCGACATATATGACTGGCTGAACGTGATGCCGGCTTGCCGCAGATACTTTGCATATGCCCGCAGAACAACAACATTTGACCAGGCTAATCCGGCACGCATAACCAACCGGTTAAAGCCGTCACTTTCCATTTTCCCTTTCCAGACACGCTCGAAAGTTTCTTCAAATTTTTTCTTCAGAATATGGAGTTCGAGCGCTTGCCCGCCTGGTTCTACAAGTTCGAAATCGTGAATCCAGATCGCCTCTTCCTTTCCCCCGATCGAGACAAAATACGGATTTTCCGACAATACCTTAAGCCCCATATTCTCCATCATCGGCAGACAGTCCGACAGGGAAAGCGGCTCTCCGGGGCTATAGACTTTAAACCTGACCTTATTGTCCGGATCATCAATCCATCGGTACAGGTTTAGCTCGACGTCCTTGGTTTTTCGAACACGCTCGGTCTTTTCGATGTCATGCAGTGACAGTTCTGCATTGAACCGCTCCTTATAGGCAACCGGGAAGGCATCTCCGTACTGGGCCTTCATGCGAAGACCCTTTTCCTCTCCCCATTTATCCAGTAACGCATCATAAAGATCGTCAGACCATTCTCTTGCAGCGGCAACCAGTCGCCGCTCCAGATCCACAACATCCACTTCCGGCTTATGCTTGCTTTTCAGCGCGATGATATAATGAATGCGGGCCAGCGCATCGTCCCCAACCAGCGCATAATGTGAGGACAGGGTGCCGTTATGGACATCTGCCAGTATATCCGCAAATTTCTTGCGAAGTTCCGTATTGAATTTTTCCCGTGGTACATATACCAGCACGGAAACAAAGCGCTCAAACCGGTCCCGCCGGATCAAGGCGCTAATTCGCGGTCGCTCCTGCAGGGTAAGGATTTTTGAGGATGTCTTGAATAGATCATCGACAGAAATCTGAAATAATTCATCGCGTGGGTACGTCTCCAGAATATGGGCCAGCGCTTTTTCGTCATGACTGCTTTTCGCCAGCCCGGCTTTTTCCAGAGTTTGCTTTACCTTGCGGCGCAAATACGGAATATCACTGGGAATGCGGTTATAGGCAGCGGAGGTAAACAGCCCGGTAAAACGATACTCACCGATAACCTCGCCTTTCTTATTGAATTTTTTAACGCCAACATAATCCAGGTGAACGGCACGATGAACCGTAGAGCGGATATTGGCCTTGGTAACAATGATCAATTCGCGACGACGCAGAAAATCCCTTACTTCCGGTGTCATTTCCCGGTTTCCCGTCATTATGCGACGGGTTGGATCACGTAATATCCCCAAACCGGAATCCTTGACGATATCCCAACTGTCTTTTCGACCCTTTGCCGCCTCTCCAAATTCAAATTCTCTATAGCCGAGAAATGTAAAATGATTGTCTGACATCCAGTTTAACAGCGCGCGCGCTTCATCCACTTCCTCTTTTTCCAAAGGCGGTGGATTATCTGTCAGGCTTTTGATGATATGGTCGACTTTGCCCAGAATAGGCTTCCAATCCTCAACTGCCAGCCGGACATCCGACAATGTATTTTTAAGTTCATGCTCAATATCCGAAAGGACTTTTGGATCTGATTGTTCATCAATTTCCAAATGCATGATACTTTCGCGCTGACTTTTCTGACGAGCTGTCGGTGGCGTGTCAAAGATGCGGTTGCGCTTCCCTTTTTCGTCCCGCTCCACATTTAGAACGGGATGAATAACCAAATGAACGGTCAACCCTCTACGGCTCAAAGTTGACGTAATACTATCCACCAAAAACGGCATATCATCGTTGGCAATCTCAATGACAGAATGGGATGTTTTCCAGCCATGTTCTTCCAGGTTTGGACTGAAAGCCCGTAATTTTGCCTTTCCGGGAGGGCGCTTTTCAGAAAATTTATACAGGGATAATGCTGATCCATAGAGATGCTCCGCCGAGACCTCGAGAATATCCTCAGGAGAGAGGCGTTCATAGTAGTGGCGCACAAATACCTGCACGTCATCGGCTTTTTTCTTGTCCAGCCGATCTGCTACCATAGATAGAACTTCTTCAATTTTCTCGGTCTTTAACTCTTCTGCTTTCGTTACCATTTCGACGTTTCCCAGCACATATATAAGATCATGTTTCCGTCACGCATTTTAAGAAACTTTAATTAAATTATCCTTTAAGGAATAAAATGCAATGAAAAATACTTTGTAAAAAGTCACGTTTTATCAATGCGTTAAATATCCTCTGCCTAAATTATATGCAGAGGAAAGATTTACGATACAAATTGCCGTGATAGGAGGGAGAGAAGAAAGGCGCAGGCTAAGATTGCCATGGCCTTAAATCAAGAGAGCAGCCGTTCTGAACTTGAACATAAGAGAATTATTTTGTTGTAGCGCGCTAAAAATAACAAACGTTTGATTGTAGCTATCCAAGGCGGGCCGGGTCGTCTTTTTCTCTCGTTTTTGAGGATGGCTTTTGCGGAAACAGAGGCAAGGACTTTATGCTTACCGGTATCCGGTCAACAAGCAGATGAAAATTTTACGCAATCTTCGGCAATCGCAGAAAGAGTATTGGATTTTGACGTCCCGCCTAGCAAATACTGATTTAGTTCCCTCTAAATCGGTTTCGGACAGTAAGGTCACCGGCAGTTCGGAACATCCTTCTTAAGCTGATATAAATGCACTGCATAGGGATCGAATGTATCTTGGAAGATTTTATTTTTCAGGGAAACAGATCTGCTTTCATCAAAAACCGTAAAATTCTGGTCAATAATATTATGTTTCACGTGAAACGTTGCCTCCACGGTCAATCGGCTCTTCGATCCCGCAAAAATATAAAGATTGCATCGGTCCTGCTTGACCAATGCGGTCACCGCCGGAACCTTGCCCGCTTCCTCGACACTCACCGCATTCCTTATTTGAGCGCTGTTGAGCACCGGAGCAAGAGAAGTGATGCGTCGGTTGATATCCTTCACTGCCGCACTCAGGTCCTTATGTTGCAATAACCCCGCTTCGACAAATCTCGGTTTAAACTGATGCACGAAGTAAATGATCCCTTGGGCACCGTGGATAATACTTAGCCAAACCTGTCGCCGAACCTCATCGCCAGTGGGCAGGATATCAGGGTTATTTATACGGCTGGCTCCAATAACGCTCCAGATCGGCTTGCGCCCATCTGTCCAACGGATGAGGCGGTCCACACCCTTGGGAACCATATCCAGCCGACCTGAAATTTCAGGGCTTTGATGTGTGACCGGATAAATATCGAAGCTGACAATGTCTCCTGCCTTCACATATTCAAGATAGTCTTCCGGATGATTTGTTCTGACCCCACGGCCAAACCATTGATCCCAGGAAACCCCCTGTCCCAAAATGAGCATCACCGGTCGGCTAGGATCCAGGTTTCGAATATGTTGATAGTATTTGATCACTTCTTTGGGAGGGATTGGCAGCCCGTGTTTTTTTGTTCCCGGAATTGGCTGTGCGTTGTCCGGCTCATCCTGCATCAACCAACCAGCAATGATAGTGTTGTTGATACTGTTGAGACCAACCTCATTTACCTTCGTCATGACTGGCATCTTGGCTTTCTTGAGGCGAGCCAGCTGTTGTTCCGTCGGCCCTTTCCATAACCCGACATAAAGATTTATGCCTAGTTTCTGGTAGCGCTCTACGTTTTCCGGATCCTGAAGCACAACTGCCAATGGGAAAAAATCATCTTGTTCGAATATACTTTTCGGAAAGTTGCTGAGCTCTGCACTCTCGCTGCCCGCTGGCAGATGAAACATGAAGGCGAATATCACTATCGGTAAAACAAAAACGCGCCTTATCAACATCACAGTATTTTTTTGCTGTTTCCGTAAAGCACAAGACAAGTCAGGTCATTCGAATAAAACGCACCGGTGTCAATTCCAATTCGATTATCCCTGAACTCTGGCTGGGCGGAAATACTATGACCGTGAACAATCACTTTTTCATATAAGCCGTCATGGGTCAGAAATTCACTTCTGATCCATAATAAGTCACGCTCCGACTGCTCTGCAAGAACGCGCTTTGGATTTATCCCCGCATGGGTGAAAAAGAAATCTCCCAACGAATAATGACCGGTAAGGCCGTAGAGGAACTTTTTATGGCTCGGGGACAATGCCATCTCGAGCTCTGCCGACTTTGCGACCAAATCCGCCTCTGTCAGGTCGTCCAATGAAACATCTATTCCATAGCTTCTCAATGTAGCATCGCCGCCATAATGCAGCCATCGCTTACCCTTAACCGGGTTCTCCAGAAATCCTCTCATGGAGGCTTCATGGTTGCCGTCCAATGTCACGATATTGAATTCGGGGAGATCGAGATCAATGAGAGTCTGAATAACTTCCTTGCTCATCTTGCCTCGATCCACATAGTCACCGAGAAAGACAATATGTCGCTTTTGATAATCCGGAACATATTCGTGAGTCGTAATGCGTTCAATTACCGAGAGAAGCAAGTCATTCCGCCCATGAATATCGCCAATAACAAATGCTAATTCATCCGCAGGCATGCGGGCATCCGCCAGCGGAATAGTTTCGCCTTGGGCTTTGTGTGTCAGCTTCGACACCATGGTTGAAATTCGCGGCAGCGCCATAACGCAGTGACCTTAAAGTAGGAGTGACCTGATAACATTCGGGCTCATTAATCTAATCCAAGCCCGACTTTAGCACATTAACCAATATTTTTTTTATCTTCTGAGGCAAAAAAAATGGTAGCCCAGAAGGCCACCATTTTATATGTATTTAAAAATTTACTTCTCAAAAAAACTTGAACCTCCGCCAATAAATCGGCTTTGCTTCACTAAAAATTTGCTTTGTAAAATTCAGATATCCTTAAATTCAATCCTTAACCAAGAAACTCTTTTTTCGCTTGCGACCCATCCAGCCAATTGCTGCAAGGGCAAAGCCAAACAATATCAGCGCGGGAGAAAACGGGATCTTGCCTGTGCTTAAGTCATCTGCCATGTTACTAAACACGCCTTTTGTACCTGCGCTATCGACAGCTTTTACCATCGGCGCCTGTGCGACCTCGGAATACTCGGTCATATTAAGTTGTGTCTGCACAGCAGGGTTGGCTGCATCAGGTGTTTGAGCTGCCCCTGTTGACAGCGGAGCTGCGCTGACAGAACCCATATGCAACATCGTTGTCAAAATCACGACCTGGCATGATAGTCTAAATTTCAAGGTGGCAACTCCTATGTCCATGCAAAAACGATGGTTTCTCTGTTATTCTGTCTCTATGTTGATTACAGAATTAGGACATCTTGAAAGAACCTGCATCCCTCATTTGGGGGATGAGGGAGAAGATTATTCAAACTTTTGATGAAAAAGAGGTGCTAATTCTTGACAAATTACTGCGCGATATAACATTCCCTACGATTATTTTGAAGGAAATGGACCATTTACTCTTCCCTTAACGCTCTATTAAAGCTCAGGATTATTGGGTCAACAAAATAGTCAAGTGCAGTGCGTTCGCCGGTCGTAATCATAACGTCAGCCTGCATGCCGGGACGCAATTGTGTAACCTCGATATTCGCGTTTTTAAGGTTGTCAATTTTTACCCTGGCAAGATAATGATAGGTACCCGTTCTTTCGTCTTCCAGGCTATCGGCGGAGACGCTTATCACCGTCCCCTCCGCCGGTAAGGAGACGCGTTGATTGAAGGCTGGAAACCGGATCTGCGCCGGTGAGCCAATAAAGACAGAATCAATATCCCCAGTACTAACTTTGGCTTCCACGATCAGCGTCACGTCATCCGGAACAATATCCAGCACAGTTGCGCCTGGCGCAATCACACCGCCTGAAGTATGGACTTGCAAATCCACAACATAGCCGGCCGTAGGTGCCCTGATATCCGTTCTGCTCAACACATCTTCCGACGCGCGGGATTGTTCTTCCAGATCAAATAACTCTGCCTGAATTTCCCGCAACTCGCCGACGACTTCGTCGATCAAACTATTTTGCAGTTCATTTATTTGCAGTTTTACTTCACCGATGGCTTGCCGCGACTGGGCAATTTTCGATAAATTCTGACTGCGGTTTCCGCGTAGTTCCGCAAGATTGCGTTGCAATGCGCGAAGACGTGGACGCTTTGCCAGGTTTTTTTTCACCAGGCTATCGACATCCTTGATTTCCTCGCTAATGAGCTTTATCTGCCGATCCGACGCAAAGACCTGTCCGCCCAATCCCTTTATTTCTTCGTCCAGTTGGGCAATTTTTTGCTCAAGAATTGTTATTTGCCCCAATCTGCTTTTGCGGCGAGATTCAAAAATATTCTGCTGACCCTGCATCACTTCCTGTACGTTGGGCTCCGATTTTCTCTCCTCAAGCCATTCGGAGAAAAGAATTTTATCGAGACCATCGCGTTCTGCTTCCAACCTGGATTTTTGCGCTAGCGCAACAGTCCTGCGCCCCCGCACAATCTCCATGGACGCTTTCGATTGAATTTCATCAAGAATAATCAGAATTTGACCTTCCTCGACGAATTCACCATCCTTGACTTTAATTTCAGAGACAATTCCGCCCTCAAGATGTTGAATGGACTTGCGGTTGCCTTCAACGCTCACAGTGCCTTGCGCTATGGCAGCACTGCCCAAAGGCGCAAAGGCGGCCCAGCCCATAAAAGCGCCAAAAAATATTAGAATAACGACTAAACCGAATATTATCGGCCCACGCACATCCATCATCTCTTAAGGTCCTCCAGGTAGCTCAAGGCACCCTTTTGATCCCCTTTTACAAACATTGCATATATTCTCGATATCTCTGCATCGCTAAGCGGGTGTGTTGTCAGCGATTGAATTTTCGTTTTGATTTTGTCACTCGGTCCCATTGTCAAAACTGCGGCTTTCCTCTTAATTTTCGCAGGCGCCCCATTGAGTTGCAAATTCCCCGGCTGCAAAGGCTTAACAGAGATTTCCGTACCATTGGCGGGGGCGGGGGTTCGGGCGCATTTTACGCCATTTTGCTTTGGCTTCTCTGCCGGTTCCGAATAATGTTTAGGTTTCACTGTCTCATGTACAAAGGGTTTAGGTGAAACAATACCCTGCCGGTCCACATCCTCTCTCTCCTGTCGAGCGGTGAAGCTCTGCTGAGTTCTTGGCGCAGGCAGAGATTTTTGCGGGCCTTGTAATTTCATCATGACGTCATCCCGCCCGCCGAAGTCCTGAAGCATGCCATCTTTCAAAACAAGGATTTTGTCCACATGCTTAAGAATATTGGGCCGATGAGCAATAACGATAATTGTCATTCCTTCGGCGCGCAGGTTTTCCATCGCGCTCATCAAGGCACTTTCGCCAACACTGTCAAGATTTGCGTTTGGCTCGTCCAATACCAAAAGACTTGGATCACCGAAAAGGGCACGGGCAAGGGCTATACGCTGACGCTGGCCGCCGGAAAGAGCAGCACCACCTTCGCCGATTTCAGTCTCATACCCCTTTTCCATCCGCAGAACCATTTCATGGATACCCGCTTTTTTGGCGGCAGCAATGACATCTGCGGGATCGCCTTCGCTCATTCTGGCGATGTTTTCACGAATTGTGCCGGAAAACAGTTCGATATCCTGAGGCAGATAACCAATATGCTTTCCGCGATCATCAGCCCCCCACTCCGCCACATCCATTTCATCCAAGCGGGCAAATCCAATTCTCGACTTTAAATTTCCAACTAGAATTCGGACCAGCGTCGTTTTCCCTGCAGCGGTTGGACCGATAATTCCAAGAATTTCCCCGGGATTAATTTTGAAATTGATATTTCGAAGGATAGGCTCCGTTGTGTTTTTATGTGTGTAGCTCAACCCTTCAACCGAGATACTGCCTTTCGGTTTGGGCAAGGGCATCGCAGTTTCACGAACGGCACTTTCATCAAGTTCCTTCTTTAGCCGGCTATACGCCGCCCGCGCGGACAGGAAGCCCTTCCAAGAACCAATTGCCTGTTCAACCGGCGCCAAAGCACGGCCCATTATGATCGAGCCTGCAATCATTGATCCGGGACTCATTTCAGCCTGAATCACAAGCCAGGCGCCTGCTCCTGTGACACCAATTTGCAACATGACGCGGACTAGTTTGGACGCCGCAGCGAACATGCCACCACGATCGCTGGCGGAAGCTTGCATCGCAAGAGCATCTGCATGCCGGTCATTCCAGCGTTGAATAAGTTGCGGCATCATACCCATTGCCTCAACTACATCGGCATTGCGAGACGCCGTTTCCGCTTGCTTCATGGCGACCATGGACTGACCACCGGACATATTCAGGAGTTTGCGCGTCGCCCGCTCATTGGCAATGGCAATCGCCAACAATACAATTGCGCCAATAACGGAAATCCATCCCAAGAGTGGATGTAATAGAAACATAACGCCCAAAAAGATCGGGGCAAAAGGAGCATCCAATATGGGGAAAACATTCGGGCCGGTCAAAAATGACCGAAAATTCCCGAGATCGCGTAGCGCCTGAACACTGGCATCTTTACCGGATGTCAAGGTCGATACAATGCTCGCCGTGAGAGCCGCACCGCCTATTTGCTGATCCAGCCAACTACTTATTCGGACAAGAACAAATGTACGCGCCCCTTCAAGAAGCGACATAGTCAGCAAGGCAAATCCGGCGATCAACATCAACAGTATCAACGTATCTGTATTGCGGCTGGTAATAACGCGATCAAAGACCTGCATCATGAACAGCGGTGCTGTCAACATGAGCATGTTTATTGCCAATCCAAAAACGGCAATCACAATAAAAACCCGTGAACATTTGTCGAGAGTCTCTTTAAGCAGCGGGTTTTTGTTGTTACTCACTCTTTCCCCGATTTTCAAAATTTGTATTCATCGTAAATCATACCGATTTTAGCCATTTTTGCCAATGCCCAATCAAGAAGAAACACTACAAATAAAACGCTGCCAAATCGTTAATTTGCAGTGGCAGATCGTCATTTTTGGAATGTATCTTGATGATCAAGTATAATTGCATTACGGAATAATGTTGCATTATGGCCCTTATTGGAGAAATACTAGGCAAAATTATGTCATTTAGCTTAGAAAATTGAATTTGGCTGTGCTAAAGACTGAGAAACACCGTCTGTTTGTTTAGATTAACCAGTTCTGGCGAATAGTTCAGAATGCAATTCATTAGGGGGAGGCATTAAAGTGTTTACGCTTACACAAATTCAGTCCGCTGCCACCCGGACATTAATATTATCACTAGCTCTGTTTTTTGCGGCTTGTTCAGCACAAAATGAAGCGGCGTCAACAGCACCGGTCACTCTTTCGGGGTCTGCGGAATACATTATCGGACCGAACGACGAATTGGATGTTTTTGTCTGGCAAAACCCCGATCTTTCCGTCACGGTTCCCGTTCGCCCAGATGGTCGAATTTCAACACCTCTTGTCAATGACATGGTTGCAGCCTCAAAAACTTCTGCACAGCTCTCTAAAGATCTGGAAAAAGAGCTCAGCCAATACGTGAAAGACCCTCTTGTAACGGTCAGTGTTTTGACATTTAACGGCCCTTTCAGTCAGCAAATCCGAATTGTCGGACAAGCGTCGCAACCAATGGCAATTCCCTTCCGTAATCGCATGACTGTTCTGGATGCAATGATTGCAGTTGGTGGTATGACTGAATTTGCCGCCGGCAACCGGACCGTTATTGTTCGTGAAGAGGGTGGCGAGAAAAAATCTTATGGCGTTCGTCTAGACGACCTTCTCCTGAACGGTGATGTCAGCGCCAATGTTCCCTTAATGCCTGGTGACATACTTATCATCCCGGAAAGTTGGTTCTAGAGTAGGCGCTATTGATATTGCCGATGATTTGGCATTTGGGAACATAAAAAAGGTAGTCGTATCGTGATGTCTTCTCGTCCATCAGTTTTCGGATTACGGTCTTTAAAAGCTAGTGTTTTTAGCTTTGGCTTGCTGGGAAGTGCTGTCGTAAGCACGTCAACAGCAGTGGCTGCAGACTGGATCTTCACGCCATTTGTGGGGATCAGGGAAGCCTACACTGATAACGTTTTGTCCACAGCGACAAATACAGAAAGTGATTTCATCACGACACTCAACGCCGGCTTTACGCTTGATGGTATTGGCAATCGGCTTAACATACTTACATCTTATGATGGCGCTTACGATATTTATGCAAATACCTCAGATTTAAATGGATTTCGCCATAATCTGCTGGGTAGTGCCAACGCAGAACTTGTTCAGGATCATTTTTTCATCGATGGTCAAATTGCCTATACGCCTGAAGACTTATCGACTACCGGGGCGTCTTCCGCGATTGATAGAACATTATCAAATAGCCAAACCCAAGTTCTAAATTACAGTATTAGCCCTTATTATTTGCAACGGTTTGGTGGAACTGCTGTCGGGATCGCCCGGTATCGTTTTTCCCAGCTTAGATTTGACGAGACAGATGTTGGCGGGGCTGTCGACAATCCCGGCAATGAAACAACGAATGAAGTTAATCTGATCTTGGAAAGTGGCAGAAACTTTAGTCGAACCAGCTGGTCTCTTGAAGCATTTGGCGTAGATACGGTTGTTGAAGATGGCGATGATCTAAAACGCGGAACGTTTGTTGCTTCCGGCCAATATTCGATAAATAGAAATGTCGCGCTACTCGGTATAACGGGATATGACGAATTTGACGGCGAAAATATTGATAACGATGACATCAGTGGCGCCTTTATCGGTGCTGGCGTTCGCCTCACACCCGGCCCAAGAACAGATTTGAGCCTGGGCTACGGTTATCGGTATGGCGGTGGTATCTGGAACATGGATTTCTCCTATATTGTCTCCAGCGCGGCGATTCTCACAGCGTCCTATGTAGTTGATGTCGGAACGGGCGGCCAGGCTTATACCAATAGAGATGTGCTTGATGAAGATGGTGAGCTTGTAAACACAAATTTCTCGAATTCCGATTTTGTCGGCACAACGACCAAATATGAAACTTTCGATGTTGGGATAAGAGGTACGCGTGGGCTAAATGGGTATTCAGCAGGCGCGACATATGAAAAGCGAGACTTTTTAACGGCCAACACAAATGATGAAACGGTGTCGTTTTTCGGTTTTTATTCAAGGGAACTTTCCCCGAAACTCGGCCTCTCAGTCGATGGATCATGGTCGAAAATCATTGAACCGGAAACCCCAGGAGAAGCGGAAACAACTATTAGAGCAGGGGCGGCGCTAAATTACAGGTTCGGTGATAATTTTACCGGCTCATTGGCTTATAACTATTATGACCGGAATGCTGATATTGCAGCGGATAACATTAAAGAAAATGTCATCTCTGTGTCCCTAAACAAATCTTTCTAAGTTACTCCACAGAGACATAACGACACTTCAGATACAAGGCTCAGGTGTGAGGGCGGAGCTTTTTGAAAATCAGCTTCGCCAATTCCTTATCGTGAATAACGAGCGCCGGCTTGTCTTCCGGATTCTCTTCCTTGTTATCAAGCGCGACAATATTGTCATCGGAACTGGTTTCTTTTGGCGGCCCGACATCAAAAATGCCATGCTTTCGTTTGTCTTCAATTACTTCTTCGACAATTTTCGCGTCAATTTCAGGTGCCATTCTGGCAAATCCATAAACCAGAGATGTATCGCATAAAATATTGATTATTCTTGGGATACCACGGCTCGCGTCAAATAATTTTTCGCAAGCCTCGCGCGTGAATAGAGGCATTTCCCGGCCAGCTACCAATAACCGGTGCGCTACATACACTTCTATGTCATCGGCGGAAAGCGGGGAAAGATGGAAGTCAGAAGCCACGCGCTGCGCGAACTGAACAAGTTCCGGGGCTTGTAAAAGTCCCTTCAGCTGTGGTTGCCCGACAAGGATCAATTGGAGGAGCTGATCATTATCAGCATTAATATTTGATAAGAGGCGAAGCTGCTCCAACAGCTTGGGCCCAAGATTTTGCGCCTCATCAACAATTAATATGGTACGCCTACCCGCTGCGTACTCGCGAATTAGAAACTGTTGTAATTCATCATGCAGGGCAACATGGGATTTGTCTTCGTAAGGCTGCCCAAAGGCCATGAGAACCCATTGAAGCAGCTCACCATCCTGTATGTTGGAAACCAGGCCCACTGTATATTCTTCATCAAGCCGTTCTAGCAGATGCCGGATAAGTGTTGTTTTCCCACAGCCAATCTCACCGGTTACAACCGTAAAACCCGCCCTATTCATAACGCCATATTCCAGCATGGCGTAAGCGAGCGAGTGACTATGGCCCCAGTAAAGATAATGGGGGTCCGGCAAGATTGAAAATGGTTTTTGGGTTAATCCGTAAAACTCTCTATACATTCAGGCATTCTTCCACCGGGTAAACCAGGTATTTAAAAATGGTTTTCAAAAATAATAGTTTAGCTAATTTGCCTTGGCAGCGCGGACTTCTTCCAACGCCAGCTTGGCCTCTTCCACTTGAGAAAAATTTTGTTGTTCAGCAAGCTTCAAAGCTGCTTCAAGTTCTTTTTCTGCTTCATTAAAGTTGTTTTCCGCCTTATGGGCCAACCCCAGATGATATCTAACGATGGCCATATTCGGCAGAGCTTCCGCGGCCTCTTTAATCAGCGGGGTCGCCATTTCATATTCACCCAAACGATAATGTATCCAGCCTAATGTATCTTTAAAAAACGGAACTTTCGTATTTCGGAATCTTTTCGCGAGTGCATACGCTCTTCGCAGACTTTCTTCATCTTCCGCACCTTCCGCAATCAGGCTGGCCAGATTATTGACAACTATTTCGGAATTAGGCCTGGTGACCAATAACTTCTCATATATGGCAATTGCATTATCAGCTTCACCGTTCGCCTCAAAGAGCCCGGCCTGCGTCAAGTTCATGGTAAAATTATCCGGGAGCGCCGCCAATCCGGCCGTTAAAACGTCCTGCGCCTCATTTTGCTGGTTGCTCGCCAGATAATATCTGGTCAGCATCATATAACCTTCCGGACGATCGGGGTCATTTTTAATCAGGTCCAGAAATTCCGTTTCCGCTTTTTCACGCTCTCCCTTACCAAGCGCAATTTGTGCCAGCAACATTTTTGCCAGGTAATTATCCTCGCTTCTTTCAAGAACCGAGTTTAAAAAGCTTTCTGCTTTGTCAACTTTACCATTTCTAAGGTAGGATTGAACCAGTGACAACATGGTCTGTCCTGAATCCGGAGTAGACTCATATGCTTTTTCAAATTCCTGTTCACTGTCATCTGCCTTTTGTAATCCCGCGGCCGCAGCCCCGCTTATCTGAAGCCCAATGACATCCGTCGCATCAATTTCCTTAATTCTGTCCGCAAGTTCCTCGGCTGCGCCCCAATTCTGTTTTCGCAATTGCAATTGTGCCATAGCCTTTAACACATCCGTATTCCTCGGATTTCTTGCAATCATTTTCTGTAACAGGTCTTCCGCCCGCTCCGGTGCGGATTGGCGCAAAAAGAATTGCACGTACGCCAAGCCCACTTCCGGTGCCTGCTTGCTATATCGATAAGCTGCCGCCAATCTATCTTCCGCTAATTCAAAAGCACCATTTATTTCATGAGCTTTTGCCAGCAATATGGATGTATTAACGGTATCAGGATTTTGCTTGAGCGAAGATCGCAAATTAGAAATTGCGTCTTCTATGTTGCCTTCGTCAATTTGCATAGCGGCACGCATAACCAGAGCTTGGGCATTTTGCGCGTCGGTAGCCAAAACTTCATCTACCAGAATTCTGGCTTGAGCCAAATCACCTTTGGTCAGATATGTTCGGGCTACCCGGTTCCGGGCGATCAATGCATCTTCGGCAACTTTTGCATTATCGATTATTGATTGAAGTATTGCCTGCGACTTGTCTTCATCACCCATCCTGGCCCAGAGTTCAGCAAGCGCAAAGCGGTATCTAAACACTTCCGGATACTCTGCAATCAAGCCTTCCAACTCCGCAACAGCAGCTGAATCATCCTTTGTCGTACGGATGAATTTAACAACATCGAGTTTTGCATCGATATCTTCTGGATTGTCAGTTGCAATGCCCCGCAAAACGGTTTCAGCCTCAGCAAAACGATTTTTCGATTCCAAGAAGGAAGATAACCCTTGTCTATATTCTTTGCTTTCCGGATTTTCAGCAATGAGTTCCTGGAATACACTGATAATTCCCTCATCATCATCCAGTGCAGTCAATGCCCTCATTTTTACAATTTGAAGCGGTGTGCTTCCAGGACGATGCAGCAGCCCTTCATCAATTATCGTTACAGCACCTGCCGGCTCCTTCGCGTCTAATCTTTCTGCCGCCAACACCGTCACGGCATCGATATTAGAAGGATCGATTTTCAACGCCGCCGTTGCAGCTGCCACAGCGCCGGGTTTATCATCTAGCCGAAATAAAACCGCCGCCTTCAATGCGAGTGAATCTGCACTATTCGGATCCAGTTCCATTACCAGATCACTTGTTTTTAATGCATCCTCAAGCCGCCCGGAGAGGAGCATGATTTTCCCATATCTTGATTGGGCTTTGACATGTTTGGGATCCAGTTCAATAGCCTTAAGGATATCGCCTGCATATAGCCGTAGATTGCCTTCACTCTCTTCAACGAGTGCCAGACCATACCATGCATCTGCATAGTTTTCCTTGAGTTGAAGGGCGTTTCTAAATTCAATACCCGCCTTGATGAAATTTTCTTTTTCAACGAACGCCATTCCCGATTCATAATGGGATTTAGCTTTTTCTTCCGGTGAATCACAGGCTGCTAAAACCAACATCAGCAAACTTGCAAAAATCAAAGCGGGACCTGATTTAAATTGTGCAATCCGTTCAATCATCTTAGCAATCCTGTTTCCTCAATCGCCAGTTCAAGTTACCAGCTCAATAATATCTTTATTCGGCATTTGCGTTTATATCTTATAACATCACAGCTTCACTTTTTGGTTTATAAAAAATGGAAGCGTCGCAGCATAAAGAACAATGTATACTGCAATTCAACTATACATAGGTAAATATTAATACAAATTTCTCAAGATATACTTAATATCTCAACGATTCCCGGCGACTAGAAACTGAATATGTATGTTTTAGAGTTCTTTCCATACTTCGTTCGCTTTAGCATTCCAGGTGTGATTTCTCACTCTTTCACGACGAGAGATCTTATCACCGCGATTCTCCAGGTTATCCTTTATAAGGGAGGCAAAATCATCAGAGTCTTTTGCAACAGCAATATGGTCTCTAAAATATTCTATTTCTGGAAAATAAGTGCTCACTACTGGTCGTCCAACAGCTAAATACTCTTTCATTTTCACCGGGTTACAGGCTTTTATCCAGTCGCTGTCATTCCAAGGCATGATGAGGACATCACAAGCCGCCATATAGCTGGCAACTTCTTCATAGGGCCGCCGCCCTAACTGGTAAACATTATCATATGGGCACCAATCCTCCGCAAGTGAGCAGGCTCCAATCAAAACAAAGCTTACATCCGGTAATTTTTTGACAACATCGACGAATAAATCAGGATCAAAGGTGTGTGAATCTATTCCGCCGATAAAACCGACACGCGGTCCTTTAATGGAAACCATATCTTCCGGTTCCCCCAAACCGTTATCCGCATCGATACCAGCCTTTTCGAAAACATCGAAATCTACACCATGATCAACAAAAACCGAGCAAGAGTTTTCATTTTTCTCAGCTTCGAAAAGTTCGCGCGCACAGAAAAGCACGATATCCGATTTTTGCTTAAGCTGTTTATCGAAAGATTTGATTTTTACTGGATCGACATCTTTATAGTCTTCAAAACGGTCTGTTCTTTGATAAACCGTAAGTTCGGGCTTTAGCTCATCAAGTATGGTGACGCCGGGTGGGCAGGCGACCCAAACCAGCGGATTTTTTATATTACATTTACGGGCCGCCATTTTAACTTGTATTGCTAACGCTTTGCGGGATATCCAAGCACTAAATTTACCGTCGCCTCCCGCTGGCAGGGTAATCGGGCTGCTGACGAAGAAATTTTCTCGAATTTTCACCAGCCCTCTTAGAAGGCTTTTGAATTTCCGGTGCAGGCGTTTGAAAAACATTGCGCCCTCGGCAATCTTTGGGCCACGCATACCTATGGAGTTCACATACAATACTGGCAGTTTTTGACTAAACTCCCGCATCATCTGTAAATCGTAATGACCGTGATTATGATACCACCAGTCCTCTCCACCAAAGCAGATCACTCCGTCAATAGCGGCGCCCGATTTTGATCTGATCATGTTCCTTCTTTTCCAGTATCCAACAAATTTGATTTCAAGTTCCTGCTGCTTTTACGAACCCGTCTCACCATGTTTTTCACCTAAACATATATTCTCGAAATCTTCTGTAACTCCAGCAAATACAACTAGTTCAATACCATCGAATACATTAATAATTGGCTAATTCCACCCGAACAATAGAGGGCCTGGCCAATAGTCAAATAAAGCTTCTGACGCATTTTCCATGACTAGAGATACAAAACAGATTTAAGGTATGTTGCAAGAATGGTAACAGAACTTCCGCCATGTCAGATTTTCAATATGCGCTTATATGCCTCCAGTAACGGCTTAACCTGATGCGACCAGGACAATTCATTCACTACACGTTGCCTACCGTATTCTCCCATCTTTTTCCGTCGGTCCGGGTCGGCCAGCAATTCAATGATCTTACTCGCCATATCAACGGGATTATTCGGCTCAGCATATAAGGACGCCTCTTGCGCAGAAAACCGTCCCTCGACGACGTCAAATTGTATAATCGGCTTTTCGAATGCCATATATTCCATGATTTTATTCATCGTGGATTTATCGTTCATCGTATTTACGAGGTCCGGATTTACACAGACGTCGGAAGTAGATAACACTTCAAATAATGTTTCATCGGGCGCACGGCCAGTAAAAGTTACATACTCCGAAATCCCCATTTCCTGTGACAAGGATTTCAAATTTTCAAGACTGGATCCGCCGCCAACCAGGCAAAATTGTATATCTGTTCGCTTAAGGCTAAAGACAATATGCTTTACGGATTCAAGGAGCAAATCAATGCCTTCCTGTTCACCCATGACGCCCACATATCCAATTAAAAATTGCCGGCCATTTTTCCAGGCATCATTCGGCGGCAGGCGCTGAATCCTGCTCAAGTTAGGCCCTGATCTCACAACAAATACGTCGTCGGGAGACATGTTGCCCCGCTCTACAGCGATTTCGCGGTAGCTGTTATTCGTTGCAATTGAAACCGTCGCTACCTTGAATGTGAGTTTTTCAAATATGCCCATCAATTTCCAGAAAAACCCTCGCTTACCATACTTCGCTTCATATAGTTCGGGGTTAATGTCATGATGATCAAACAGGTATTTTACCCCTAGTAACTTGAAGGGTAGTGCGACTAAAAATATTAAGTCCGGGGGATTGCAGCCATGGATAACATCAATTCCACGTGTAAAATAAACCCTCAATGTCAGAACAAATTCCCAGAATAAAGCACAGCTATATTCAACAAGGTACCCCAGCGCACCTGACGCATCGAGTGGGAGCGGGTGCCTGTAAATATGGATCCCTTCCAATTCTTCCCGGCGGTCCGTAAAACCAACCCCGGTCGGACATATGATTGAGACGTCCGCTCCGGCAGCTTTCAAGGTAAGAGCTTCATGCCAGACCCGACGGTCAAATGGAACAGGAAGATTTTCGACAACAATCAGAACTTTTTTGTTTTTCAGCGGTTGTTCAAGAGACAGATCGACTGTCTCATCTGCTTTGTCATCCAGCGTTATGTCATATGTTTCTTGCGGATTTATATTCATGAAATTGTACCGATATTTACTTTTTGCGGACAATTAATTTCCAGCTTGCCGAAATCGTCGTTTGCCGAAATTACCAGCTGGTAGTCTGAACTTTCAGCGATTTCCTTAGTAACCAACAGCCTGTCAAGTGTTGGCAGATGCGAATAAGCATATCCTAGATTTTGGCCGATTAGGCGCGAGGCATCCAGGCTTTCATCGTAAACATCCAACTCAAAACCGTCTTCCAACAAACGGCGAGCCATATCAAGATTAGGGCTTTCTCTTAGATCATCTGTGTTGGCTTTAAACGCCAGCCCGACAAGAAGTACCTTGCTTCCAGCGGGCAGGTTGGCAACGGCCTGCTGAAATTGAAACAGTTTATGAGTGTCATTTGACGGCAACAAGGAATCTATTAAATATGTACCGGCACCCACATCCAGCGAAATTTTCTGCAAAGCCCTAACGTCTTTTGGAAGGCAGGATCCGCCGAAAGCGCCTCCTGGACGTGTATAATAACTTGAAATATTGAGTTTCGTATCCGAGACAAATATCTCATGAATTTTTCGGGCACTTATGTCCATTTTTTGACATACACGGCCAACTTCGTTAGCAAAGGCGACTTTAACAGCGTGCCATGTGTTATCGACAAACTTTGTGATTTCAGCTTCCCGATAATTCGTATAGAAGACCTCTGCATCAATACCTTCATGGAGCTTTTCCATATTTGCCGAGGCTTCACCATCATATGTGCCGATAACTATTTTGGGCGGATTAAAATAGTCGTCAATCGCAGTTCCCTCCCTCAAAAATTCCGGATTATAGACAAGCTCAATGGATTTCATTCCCTCGGCACCGAGACTGGTTTCAAAAATTGGAGAAACAAGCTGCTCTATTGTCCCTGGCCGAAATGTCGAACGGAAGGCAATCGTCAAGCTACTCTCCCGATCCAGGTCGAGTGAAGAAGCGAGCTTCTTGGTTACATTTGCAATGAAGCCCATGTCGTGAGATCCATCAATATTGCTTGGCGTTCCGACACAAACGATGGCCATGTCAAAAGAAGACAAGCCCTCAGGTATGTCGGTCGTTGCCGAGAGGCTGCCGGAGGCGACGCCTTCCTTTAATAATTCATCAAGCTTGGGCTCTCTTATGGGTGAAATACCAGCATTGAATTCCGCAACTTTCTTTTCATTGACATCAATACCAACAACCTGATGTCCCTGCTTTGCGATACAACATGCGGCCGTGCAGCCGACATACCCAAGTCCAAAAATAGCAATACGCATACTTTTCATCCATTTTGAAAAACTAATTTAAATGATTTTGATTTGTAACCGTGTAAAAAATGCCGTCATGTTCTGCCAAACTCATCATCAATTCTGATAATGTCGTCTTCGCCGAGATAGGCACCTGTTTGAACTTCAATGAGCTCAAGAGATATTTTTCCGGGGTTTTCCAGTCTATGTTCACAGCCCATCGGTAAGTATACATTTTCGTTTTCATATACTAGAAATGTCTCAGATCCTCGCGTTACATTTGCCGTTCCCTTAACGACAATCCAATGTTCCGCCCGGTGAAAATGCTTTTGGAGCGATAGCTTGCCTCCCGGCTTTACGGAAATGCGCTTGACCTGATGCCGGCTACCCAAATCAAGTGTCTCATAATCACCCCAGGGCCGGTACATTCGCAGATTTTCCACGACTTCAATTCTCTCGTCTGATCTTAACTGTTCAACGAGCTGCTTAACCTGAGATACATTATTTCGATCGACAACCAGCAATGCATCCTTTGTGGACACTACAATTAGATTTTCACATCCAATAAGTGCCATAAGCCGCCCGTCGCCATGAACGTAACAGTTTTTTGAGCCCATGATATAGGCCTCTTGGTTCGAAGCATTTCCTTGTTTATCTTTTTTGGATAGGTCCCAAATGGACTCCCAGGTCCCCACATCCGACCAGTCAAATCCAGCGCGAACCACTGCGGTGACATTGGTTTTTTCCATCACCGCATAATCGATGGATAGTTTTGGGCATTGAGAAAAAGACGTTTCATCGAGCCGGAGAAAGTCCAGGTCAATTTTCGCGTTTGCGACTGATTTACCGGCAACATCCAGCAATTTAGGACAATGTGTCTGCATTTCAGTTAGCATAGTTTTCGCGGAAAACATGAAATTGCCCGAATTCCATAGAAATCCGTTTGCCAGATACTTCTCGGCTAGTTTTTTATCCGGCTTTTCCACAAACTGTTTTACAGAATATCCGTTTTTATCAATTGGCTGGTTCTCATCCATTTGAATATAACCAAATTCACTGGAGGGCTCATGTGGCTCTATTCCAAAGGTTGTAATATGGCCAAGCGCTGAAATTTTTGCGGCTTCCTTTACGGTTTTTCGAAATTCGGCAAGGTTGTTCACGACATGATCCGATGCAAGAACCAACAGCATCGTGTCCGGATCCTCTTCATTTGCCAGAATAGCGGCAACCGCAATTGCAGCTGCTGAATCGCGCGGCTCGGGCTCCAGAACAATCTGTGCTTTCGTGCCCAGTTTTTCCACAGCCTCACCAATCAAAAACCTGTGCTGCTGATTTGCAATAATCAGTGGGGATAAAAAAAGTTTGTCGTCGGCAATTCGTTCAAGTGTCATTTCAAACGTTGTACGGCCGTCAACCAAAGGCACAAAGGGTTTTGGCAAACACGCGCGAGAAACAGGCCATAACCGAGTAGCGGACCCACCGCATAAAATGACTGGTCTTATTTTCATGGAACTAGAAACCCTTGCTCATATTTCTTGTAAGCGATGCGGTAAAATAGCTAAGCCTCGATAAATCCATACAATTTAAAGTCGCTTCCACCTACTGACTGATTTAAGAAGATAGAATATGTTCATCTTTCTCCAACATTACAAATAGACAGCAAACCTACATATTTAGTTAATTTTTGCCAAATATGTTTCACCTTCTATGTGAGCCGAAGCCAGGCGAAAAAATTCAAAAAACAATAAAACCTTACCGTGATATAACTGAAAATCACCCCAAGCGAAGGGTATCAATTTAGATTTTCTGTTTCACTCGTTTGACTAATAGAATTCTTACACATTCCAACACCATCCTATATGTACTATCAGATGCTATCATAAGAACCTGGCTCTTGTTAATATATCGTGTTCTTTCAAACAAGATCTTCTCTTACTCTATATTCCTTTTGAGAAGAACCGATTGCTTGCTGTTTTTAAAATGCCTGTAAAAATATTAAATATGTAAGTATCCAGTAATAACAGCGTAATAATTGCAATTCCCCCTGATCCAAAGCCACTCAAAACAAACCGAGCAAAAAGATCCCATGATTCCGGAATTAAATAATTCAATAGAACATAACCACTCGCCAGCCCGGCTAAAAATGAAGATAATGGTGCAAATAGTAACTTGGAAAGATATCCGGGTGGAAATTTCACGGTCCAATTGATAAGTAAAAAATTAGCGGGAACATTTATTACAACAAAAACCAACGCGCGCATTCCCGCCAACGCAGCTAGTTGGTATTCGACGGCTTCATCTCGGAAAAAATGGGCTACTACAATGAAAGATACAACGCTTGTGCAAGTTGTTCCCCATGTTAAAGCAGCCCCTATTCCTGGCTTTCCAATTGCCTGCAATAGATAAGGGGTGAGTATAGAAAATGACTGCACGGCTCCGACAACACATAACATGATCAAGCCTAGCCAGGCCACCGCCCACTCATCCCCCAAAATCTCCAAAACAACGGATGACATTCCACCCAGCACGCCTAGAATTGGAAATGATAATCCTGCACTCAATCGGATACACTTCTCAACAATTTGCGCCAATTTTGCAGTATCATTTTGATGCTGTGAGGCGTATGGCAGTATAAAAACGGCAATTGAACGGGAAAGAAGAGAATTTACGATATCAACCAATCTATCGCAGATCCGGTATAACGCTATCAAGATAGGACCAAAGAGGATTCCGACTAGAATAGCTTCCATACGTGACTGCGCAAAACCACCCATCTCGTTTAAAAATGCCCCGCCAGCAAAAGGCAATACATCCTTTAAATATTTCCAGGAAATATCGAACCCAACTGCATACGGATTGAAAAACCAGGCGAGCGTCATAAAAATCACAACTCCAACCCATTGTTGAACGACTAACGCCCATATTCCATACCCGTTTAACGCCATGTAAACGCCGATCAATCCACCAAGGATTCCGCCGATTACATGTATATATGTAAGATGCTTGAAATCCATTGCTCTCACTAGCATGCCAAGCGGAAGCGTCGTCAAACCTTTCAGCAATATTAGCGGCGCCATGGCAATAATGACGTTAGTCACCTCTGGCGTATTATTTATTTTCCCCCAAAATCCCGACGCAGAATAAGCGACAACAGACATTAGCAGACACCAGACAATGCTCACCCAGAAAATTGTGTCCAAATGCCCTTTTTGCAAATCTTTTCGTTGAATGATAACTGTGCTGAGAAATTGGCCCGCCACGATCTGTATAAAGAAAACAAAAATTCCGGCAATTGCAACAATTCCAAAACTTTCGGGGCCCAGTATTGCGGCTAATATAAAAGCCATCACACCGCTGATTCCGAGCGAAGACATATTCATCGCAAAAGACCAACTGAGAGCCTTCCTGGGATTGCTTGCCATTTGCTATTTGCTTTCCACGGGAACTTGATTAATCACAACTTAGCCTTGACCCAAAAGGCCCATAGCGGCCTGCTTCGTAATCGGAGCTTAGGAGATAGTTTTTTAAACCAAAGACGATAATAGAAAAAATCCAGATATTCAGACATCAGCAAATAAATCCTCATCCTCACCCTCGATGAAAATCTTGTAAATATCAGCCTTTTCATCTGATATTCTTTGCCGCCAAGCGCCGTTTTGTAATCGTAATGCCCCGGACCTGCTTCAGCAAGCTTCAAACCGTCATCTATTAGAAATTCCAGACATTTACCATGTCCTACGCGCCCCAAAGAAAATCTCATCATTTCTGGATCCGGATCTCGAGCTGACAATCTCATATAGGATATCTCGCCCAGTTCAAACAAATATGTCATGCATAACGGTTTTTCTTCTGCAGAAAAATCATGAAATTTAGCCTGCCCCTTAGGCGCCAATTTGCGAACGAGTTCTCTATTAAATTCGAGGCCGTCCGGCCATTCTCCAAAATGACCCAATTTACCCACATGCTTCCAAAGTTTCGTATGCAAGCTTGCAAAATTGTCAAAAAATTTTACCGCACTTTCCCCTTCAACTATCCGATTCTCAATTTTGAAATCGTCCGAAAGCAAGCGGTTACTTTTATTGTAACTCCTTCTCGTGCTCTTTCCAAAAGAGTGCAAATACTCGTCAAATGTATCAGGTAAATCGAAAACAGTGTGGATTCCGACGTCCTTTTTTTCCTGGAAACCAAACTTATTGTCAGAAACCTCATCCCAGTTTTCTATCAATGATAATGGGTTAATTCCTGAAAGAGGCGAAAGACAGACTGCGTCGATCTTATTGTTGGCGAATAATGAAGAGAGTACTGCCTTCATCACCGGAACTTCAAAACCAGGCTCAATAGGAGGTGAAAGAACTGACATCGTCCCGTACGAACCCACAACTCTTACAACTCGTATTGAAATAAAGCCAATTCGAAGGCGTTCAATACAAAACGGCAATACAGCTACTATCTTTTCCTGTTGGGTGACTACGTAACACTTAATCTCACTGTTTTTTCCGTAAAATTTCAACCAGGTTTGAAGCCAATCAACCACAAAATAAATATCACTGCCAGCAGCCTCGACAAAGTGGTCCCACTCCTCTTGATATTGGATGAGTTCCTCCACAGACTGCAATATGGTAAGCGAGAGCTGACCGCCTGCAGCAGTATCCTGACTAAAATCCATCTTGCTTTGACGGCTCCCGACCAAATGATTGAAATCGCAATCTGTGGATCGCGAGAATTCTATTTTTTGTGGGGTTCGAGCCATCACAATTTCGCCTTTACCCAAAAGGCCCATAACGGCCTGCTTCGTAATCGGAGCTTAGGAGATAATTTTTTAAACCAAAGACGATAATAGAAAAAATTTAGATATTCAGACATTAACAAATACAGCTTTGTTCTGGCGACAACAGCCAAAGAAGTATTCGTAAATATCAATCTTTTCATCTGAAATTCTTGGCCGCTAAGCGCCAATTTGTAATCGTAATGGCCCGGCCCGGTTTCCGCGAAATTTTTGCCTTCATTTATTAAAAACTCTAGATTTTTGACGTATCCGATGCGACCCAATGCAAATTTCTTTAACTCCTGGCTTGGATCACGCGCTGTTAGCCTTCTGAATGACGATGAGCCCAGTTCAAAACTATAACCGGCACTCAAAAGACGCTCGCCAGCGGACAATTCAAAAAATTTGATATGTCCCTTGGGCGCCATCGTACGAACAAGCTCTCGATTAAACTCAAGACCATCCGGCCATTCGCCAAAATGACCCAATTTACCGACCTGCTTCCAAAGCTTAGTATGAAAATCCACAAAAACATCGAAATAATCTACAGCTTCTTGATCTTCAATAAGTCGATTTTCAACGTCAAACTTTTTTGACAATGAGCGGTTTGTGTAAAGATATTTCTTTTTCTGGCTTTTGCCCAATGATGTTAAATATTCATCGAACGTGTCCGGCAAATCAAATACAGTATGAACCCCCACATCTTTTCTTTCTAACAGATCAATTCTTCCATCAAAAACCTCACTCCAGTTCTCTATTGTAGATAAAGAGCTTAGTCCAGAAAGTGGTGAAAGACAGACAGCGTCACAATTTCCCGTTGCGAGTAGGTCAGAAACTGCCAATTTTATTACAGGCTCTTCTTTTCCAGCTTGAATTGGGGGAGAAAATACAACTATTGTCCCATATGAGCTCACAAATCTTGCTATCCGAATTGAAGCAAACCCAATACGAATGCGCTCAATACAAAAAGGAAGCACAGCAACTATCTGCTCATTCTGTTTGGCTATATAAAATCTTATTTCACAGGTTTTTCCATAAAATTTCAGCCAAGTTCGAAGCCAGTCGACCAAAAAATAAACATCGCTGCCAACAGCTTCGACAAAATGGTCCCATTCTTCCTGATGTAGGATGAGATCTTCAACAGACTGCAATATTGTAAGCGAGAGCTGACTGCTTGCAGTCGTATCTTGGTCAAAATCCATCTTACTTCGACGGCTCCTTACCAAACGTATGAAATTTTAACCCTTGTATCGCAAGAAATGCTTTTGTGCGAAATCCTCCTTGCTGAGTAAAAAGGGATAGAATTACAAACAAAACACTACGCATAAGCATCGAGGCAAAATATAAAAACCTAAATTCTAAATAGCCAAGTAGTCCGTAGTATTTTCGCGCATAAATCAATTTACTTTTCTGAAGCTGTACATACATTTTAGCAAGTATTTGATCTGTGCTCTTATTCCCACCATCCCTATGAACAACATGTGTTAATGGTGTGAAAACGCACCTATACCCATGGGCTCGGATACGACGGCACCAATCCGCCTCTTCAGCATAAACAAAGAAATCATCATCCATACCACCGACCTCTTCAAGCACCTTTCTGGGGACAAGCATGAACATTCCCGAAACGACATCCACTTCCATTTCCGTACGGCGATCCCACCAATAATAATGTGGCTTACCCCAGAACCGGCTCGATTTCGAAACTCGAGCCAACCCGGTTAGCACCAAAAACGTGCTCCAGACAGTCATGTCGCTAAAGCATGTATTTTGAATTACGTTTTCAGATTCAAAAACTTGACATCCACCGCAGCCAATAGAAGAATCTTGCTGTATCCACTGAAGCATTTTATCAATTGCGTTGTCTACAACCAGAGTATCGGGATTTAACAGAAGTACATATTCACCTTGCGATACTGCCAGAGCCTGATTATTTGCAGCAGCGAATCCTCTGTTGCTATCATTTGCAATGATTTTTACGGAACTAAACTTGTCCTTTATGGCATCTACCGAACCATCAGAGCTATCATTGTCGACAACAATAATTTCATAAGTTGATCGTGTTTGTTCGATAATCGATCCTATGCAATCTAGGACCATATCGCGTACGTTCCAATTTACTATTATTACTGACACTAATGGTTTCATTTTCCGGGCTTTCGCGATCATAAATTCCACCGGAATCCAGTTTCCGGTATTTCTCTATACCCCGAGGAGTATTTCGGGACCATATTTCAACATTGTAAATTATTCGTTATTTTAACTAAAATAGAATTTGTTTAATTTGTCTGTGTAGCTGAAATTACTAAGAAATTTACATCCGGCGACGAGAGACGAAAGTGATACGCTCTAATAGAGATCCGAAGTATGATCTTGACCGGCTTCGATGTTGAACTTCACGACCAATTGCTATCTGACTCCTATATTTTCGATATCGCTTTTAGCCATTTACTTATCAATTTTTTGATTTTAATTTAACTTTTATTAAAGTTTTTTTGCCAAATTGGAATGTCATTGGTTCTTTGTTTGGCGAGGGCACATTTGCGAAGCCAAAAGTGTAGAAATAAGGCGATGAGGAACCATGTTGTAAGCTCTGTAAAATCAATTTTGACCTGCAGCGAAGATGGAAGTGATCTGATTAACGGGCGCAAGTCTAAATCAAAGCAAGGATTAATTGCCATCTAGTTTTCTAACTTAAGGATTGTTTTATTGAAATATCGTGCCGAAATTGACGGTTTGCGAGCACTTGCCGTCATCCCCGTTATTCTCTTTCATGCAGGATTTAAACTCTTTAGCGGCGGATTTGTAGGTGTAGACGTGTTTTTCGTTATCAGTGGCTATCTGATAACAACAATTCTTATTGATGATATTGAGAACAATCGCTTCAGCATTGTTAACTTTTATGAAAGAAGAGCGCGGCGAATACTCCCCGCTCTATTTTTTGTGATGCTGTGCTGCTTACCATTTGCTTGGATGTGGATGCTTCCAAATCAAATGAAGGATTTTTCGAAAAGTCTCATAGCTGTCAGTCTTTTTGTTTCCAATATTCAATTTTGGCGTGAAAGTGGGTATTTTGATACTGCCGCCGAAGAAAAGCCCCTACTCCATACTTGGAGTTTGGCTGTTGAGGAGCAATATTACGTTCTTTTTCCAATATTTCTTTTTTTAGCCTGGAAATTTGGTAAGAAAAGTGTGTTTTGGATGATTGTCGCATTTGCGGCAATCAGTCTTGTATTAAGTGAATGGGGCTGGCGAAACTATGCAACGGCAAATTTTTATCTCGCTCCAACTCGTGTCTGGGAACTGTTCGCCGGTTCCATAGCAGCCTTCATCGTACAAAGTCGAGGCGTCAGAAAAAATAATATTCTCTCACTTTTAGGGCTTTCTGCAGTCGTTTTTTCCATATTTGTATTTGATGAAAGCACTCCGTTTCCAAGTGTTTACTCTATAGTACCTGTCTTTGGCGTAGTTCTTTTAGTATTGTTTGCAGACAAGGAGACGATTGCAGCAAAGCTGCTCAGCACAAAAATCTTTGTTGGCATTGGTCTAATTAGTTACAGCGCTTATCTATGGCATCAGCCTTTATTTGCATTTGCTCGAATTCGGCAAATCGAACCTCCCAGCGATGTGTTGATGTTGGGGCTTACTGTTTCATCCTTGGTATTAGCGTATTTCAGCTGGTTATGGGTTGAACATCCTTTTAGACAAAAATCAAAAGTTAACCGTCAGAATATATTTCTATTTTCACTTATAGGAATAGTTTCATTCTGTGCAATTGGCGCTTATGGAATTTTCAAGGATGGGTACCTTAACAAGGGTTTTGTATATGCACCTAACATTGAGTATGCATCGATGAGCGAGAAAATACTTAAAGTAGGAGATGTTTGTATCCCTGAGTTTGTACAAGGATTGAAATGGACAAAAGAATGTGAATTTGGTGATACTCAAGCGGATAAGACAATTGTACTTATTGGTGATTCACATATTCAAGCACTTTCCTGGTCACTTGATGAGCTCTTCAAGAAAAATAATATAAAAGGGATCTCCATAGAACTCGATGGATGCGAACCTATTCCTTACATGAGAGTAGACAAAAATACATCTGTTAGTAATTGCAACGAACGGTTTGACGAATTTCTGAAACATGTTGATTCCAAAGAATCTGATGTAATTTTGTTAAATCGTTGGAGTTATCGGCTGTATCCTATCGAAGGCTTGATTGTAGAGATGCCATACAAGGGTAGCGAAGGACATGTTGAAAGTGATGTCAAATATTTCGAAAGTGATGTCTTGGTAAATGGTGAATTTTTCCGCGACGCTGACACGAAGGGGGCATTCCTAAAGAAATATGTTGAGAAGATTGCTGAAGTGTCGAAATCGCTCTTTCTAGTCTATTCTATCCCGGAAACCGGGATTAATGTAGAGAAGCTCAATCGCTTCCACTATGGCAGCAACAATACTGTCCTCGATGAAATATCGATTCCCTATGGTGATTACACAAAGCGAAACAAATTTGTCGCCGAAGTTTTTGAGAGAATTGAAAATTCAAATATAGTTCGTATCTATCCGGCAAATTTACTATGCAACACTTATATTGATGGAAGATGTGCTGTTCAGATAGATGGTGTTCCCATTTACTATGATGATGATCATCTTTCAAAAACAGGAGCAGATATTCTTGTTGAAGAGATTATTTCTAATTCAAACTGGACCCAGCCCTTCACCAAGTAAATGATTTCGAAGTTAGCTTGAGTTGAGGAGAAATCCGACTCCTCACTGATGCCCGTCAGCATTCGCAAGATATAATATTGAGTTTGCAAAAGGTCGAACATTATACCCATGCGATAAAATCCCGAATTTTTCCTGAACCCGCCAAAATTTTGATCAAACGGCCGCAAATTTTTTAATAAAACAAAACGTGCCAAACGCTAAACATTTGAAGCATGGCGCTTGCAAATCGACCATACTGCCGCATAATATTAACACTTTGGCGGACCAAAGACACTCTTAGTTAAGCAATCGTCTGTCTCAAAAACACTGGCTTTGAATTGGAGGGATAAGTTCCTTGAAATATTTTATTGTTTTGGCCTTATACCTTAATATCAGTTTTCTATTCGCTGCTTTGTTGCCATCACATGCCCTCGCATCTTCACGAACTTTTTACGTTGATATTAATACACAAGATTCAGCCAAACAGGACGGTAGTGTAGAAAATCCGTGGAACTCAGTTGAAGACGCGCTCGGGGGGAATACCGTCAGAGGTGGAGATACGGTTATTCTTCGGAAAGGAAACTACGGAAATTTGATCATTGAAAATCTCCGTAATGAAGAGTCCATAACAATAAAAGCTCAGGATGGCCATAATGTTCAATTTAGTGGTATTCAAATTTATGCAAGTAGTAACTGGGGCATCAAAGGTTTAATAATTAATGGGTCATCGGAACAGGGCAAAAGAAAACGGCATCTTGTTACAATTGATAAAAAAAGCGATCGAATTTTATTGAGCGATCTCTCCATCAAATCAACAACCGATACCAAATTATGGACAGACGAAGACTGGACTTCAAAAGCGTCAAACGGAATATTCTCACAAGGTACGAATATAGTAATTAGGAATAATCTAATTCGTAATATTAATCACGGAATATGGATACTTGGCGAACAAACTCTCGTTTCCGGGAATACGGTAGATTATTTTTCTGGAGACGGAATGCTAGGTTTAGCAAATCACCTTATTTTCGAAGACAATTTAGTCAAAAATTGTGTGGAAGTTGATGATAATCATGATGATGGATTTCAATCATGGACAAAGGGTTCGGATGGAAAAGTTGGTACGGGTACAATTTCAGATGTGATCCTGAGAAGAAACTCATTTATCAATTCAGTACCTCCAGATAAAGAATCTGAATGTGATATGCAGGGAATTGGCTTATTTGATGGAATATATGAAAACTGGGTCATTGAAAACAATCTCATTGTGGTAGATCACTGGCACGGCATAAGTGTCATGGGCGCGAAAAATGTCAAAATTGTAAATAACACTGTTTATGATCCGAATACCAGACGGCCGGGGCCGGCATGGATTCAAATCTTTTCTCACAAAAATGGAACAGAATCGACAGATTCCCTTATCGCAAACAATATCGCAGGCTCATTTGGGAAAAAAATGTACGGTGTTTTATATACGGGTAATATGGTTCTAAGAAATGCGCAGAGTGTATTTAGAGATGCGGAGAGTTTGGATTTCGAGCTTTCGCCAGACAGCATCGCGAAACAAGGAGCAAATCCAGATTACTTACCCGAAACAGATCTCAAAGGGCGAAAAAGACAAAAAAATGGCACCGGAGATATTGGCGCCTTTCAGACCCCTTAAATTTGGCCTTTAACTATCGAACGCTACTCATTACTTCGGAGACAGAGCTGATCTGACAATTTCTTCTAAGTGCGTAATCCATCGCGAATTCAAGTGTTTTCGGCTTCACTCCATATGCAGTGGGTGAATTTTGAACATCATGCGTATAAAAGATAAGCCATCCTTTTCTTTGCAGGGCTGCATCAATAAGGTCAGCAATACTTTTCTCTGTAATCTCCTCTTCATAAAGCGCGTTTGCTTTTAAACAGGATAGGTCTACTTTCCCCAAATTTAAACCTGGGCTGATACCCCGCCCCGACAAAAACTGATCAGAAATCATCTTTTTTGCGCGTAAGTTTATTGATCCGAATGGATAAGAGAAACTAAGAGGCTTTCTGTTACCTGTTATTGAGTTCAAATAATCTATACTTTGTTCAATTTCCAAAGTCAGGTCATGTTTACTTAATGTTTCACATCGCTTGTGGTTGTAGAGATGTGAGGCTAATTCATGATTGCTTTCTTTAAGATACTCAAGATCATCTTCTGTTTGACAAGGCAGCTCATTTTCAAAACCATTCGTCAATCCCCCGCATAAATAAAATGTTCCTGACAACCCCCTGTCTCTCAGCATTTTACCACCAACAGTTATTGCAGAACGCGGACAATCATCAAATGTAAAGCTTACAACCGGCTTTTCAAACGTCAAAACTCTAGAGTTTATAGGCGCATATCGAGCAATTTTTCGATCGAACTTTCCAATAATTTTTTCAGCAAAAGTCATTTAGTTGATGCCCGCTCATTTGGATTTTTTCAGCGAATTGTATGTCTTTTCTGCCAGTTTTACCAAACCGATAATGACTTGGTTTCCAATCTCATAGGGCCCGGCCGCAGTTACGTCGTCGCCGTTAAAGCCTTTTTTGAAATGAAATACACCTTTATTGCCGTCTGGATCGATACCGCCAAGGTCATACCACTTGCAGCCTCGGGATTTTGCCTCAACTATTGCGTTCCATTGCAATAAATATGACGCTTTAAGTTGGTTACCTTCTGCCGTAGAAGCCCCGAGAAGATAAACAGCAGTATCACCAACATAACTGCCAACATGGGCTGCTAACACGTTATCGTCTTTAGACGCAATTTGAATGAAAAATTGATCGTCACCCGACAAACCTTCTTGAACTCTTTCATAGAAATCAACTCCCAATGAAACGTCAAAGCCCTTTTTTTGTTTTAATTGGATAAACAGATCCTCGAATTTTTGAAACCAAGGTCCGGATGTTCCAGTAGAGATGGTCAAGTCATTTTTTTGCGCACGATTAAGCTGATTTCTCCATTTTCCATTCAGTGAAGATCGAATTTCATCAGTATCTTTTTCAATATCAACGACAAAAGTCCTGTATTGGTCCGATTGATTAATTTTCCGGAATCCAAGATCCTCAAAAATAATAGATCGATTAGCGTTTCCTTCTTCTGTGTATACAGAGCATTTAATTCTCAAAACGAAATTTCGAGACCGAGTATATTCAGCAATCAGGGCCTGTAGGCACAGTTTAAAATCCTGCTCGGCTTGAGCATCATTGCTATCTCGAACATGAATAGGGCCTCCGTTTACGTAAGCAATCCCTAGTGGAAAAATGGGTAATTTCTTAAGCCGTACATTCGTGAGCCCTATCAGTTTTTCCTGATTAAAGATGCCAACAAACTCTGATTTCGCTCCAATTCGAGCTGCGCTTTCAACACCATAACTCCAGAACTGCCTGTAATTATGATCGCTAAATTCCGCGATATGCCTTTTCCATTCATTTTCATTTAGAAAATTTAATTTGAGACCGTTCATTCCAAGGACCATTCTTTCTGCTAAGAGGACCTATTTCTTATAGGTGGTGCTAACTGGTGCGTTGGCTGCTGATCGCCAGTTGTTTCATTTAAATTACGGGCTCGTTCCATTGCATTTTTTCGTGCATTGGCGATAATTGTAACTGCAAGGCTTACGCTTCCTCCAAGGAACAAATAGAAAGCATTCAGCATTTGGCCAAAATAAGAAACGGCCAAAAAACTCATACAATGAACAAATAGGACACTTCCGGCTCCCCACAAAACCCATCTATCCCCATTGGTTTCCGACGCCTTAATACCGCGTCCAATTATTTTGAATATGGAATAAATAAACAGGATAAAGAGGACAAAGCTCAACAACCCTCCGCGAACAGCTTCCAATATAAATTGATTAGTTACATCCTGAAGCCCATAGTCCCAATGAGCGGTAGATCGAACACCAACAAGCCACCATTCATTAAAGTTGTCTATAAATTTTTCGATTAAATTATATCGATGCCAACCCGTTGATCCGCCTGAAATATCAATTCTGGAAATCAGGTGCCAAACCGGTGCTTTCATCACCATATGCAACGCAAGTAGGATCAAAAGTATGCCCCATCGGACATACGACATAACGGAGCGAAATACATACATCGCCATGGCTAAGCAGCCGAAGAAAACTGACATAACAGGCGTACTGGAGGCGGTATTCAATAAAATGCCCAAGCAACAAATACCAAATATGATCAGAAGTATCCGAGGTATTTGTTTATTCATCCAGAACGCTCCGAACCAAGGCAGTATCACCGCCCAGAATACGCCCGCCATAATCGGATGAGAGAAGGGGCCTTGGCACCGAAGCCTGCCATCTCTAATGGCGGTATACTTCGGAACACCACCGAATTCTGCAAATAAGTTACGGCCAGTTACTCTTTCCACTGAGAAAACTATAAACATTGGAATAGAAGCAAAACCTATAAACAATATATTCCGTCTTAGATCCGCTACGGTTCGAATAAAAATTCGCCCTAAAAAATAAGCTCCGGCCGCATCAAGCATATACCCAATTCTAAAGACGAAAGCCCCGACATTGCCATATAAAATTCCATATGCGAATATTCCCCATATCATAGATACAAGAATATAGACGTCCGGCGCTTTCATAGTGAAACCCAGGTACTCTCGTCTAAACATGACGCGTATAATTGCCGCAATAATCACTATTCTAATAAAACTGAAATCTATTGTTGCAATAACAATGCGTTGGGCACTTGGAATCGCCATGATCATAATCAAAAGCGGAATAATCGCATAATTTCTGCGCAGCATTATCGTGGCTATCGCGCACAGAGCAACCAAAGCGATACCAACAGGATGTGCTGTTGTTTCATTCGCCCAGCTTATAAGCATCGTGCATCATCTTTCCGCCCTAAATATTGATCAAAAGAGTACTCTCGAAAGTATACTTCTTAAAATCTCGATCTACTAGAATGTAGCTGGATCAAACCTTGATTTACATTTCTTTCTCATAACCGGCGGTGAACTGAGATATTTTTGTTCACCTGAATTACATCAAAACACTACCAAATAGATCACAACGTTATTCCGCAATGATAGAGTTTACATCTATTCTTACGTCAATTTTATCTAAACGTTTTAGGAAATTTGAGTTAAATATATATTAAAGGCGTACTCAATGAACGCCCGCATATAGAAAATTTACAAGGCTGTAATCAAAAAAAAGCGGGTAAATGAACACCAAATGGTGACATTTACCCGCTTCTATACCCCAGTGACAGTTAAGTCAGGAAATCTGAATTTTCCAATTCATATAAAGAAACCCCAATCAACTCGGGTTGAATGTCTACTGCATGATCGCCATCAAAATCGATACGGAAATCATTGGTGCTTTCCTCAGCATTAGCCTGCGCACCAGAGGCTTCCTCAATAAATTCTTCATCACCAACGGTACCAGCTGGCTCCGAAGCCATTACATCAAATGAGAACTTTTCATCAGAGTCGGCATCAATGTCGGAATTCGCAACTTGTTTGCTAGAAACCTGACTATTGTCATTTTCATCAGTAAACTCAATAATGTCCGAGCCTTCTTCTGCTGTAAATATGCCAAACCCTGCTTCGGTATTCGCTGAAGCATCTGATGTGTCAGTATCATTTTCTTTCAGTGCATTAACATCTGCACCTGCTGACAAGCTAGAAGCTATTTCGAAATCATCTGGATCTACTGAATAACGATCCAGAGTATTCGTAAATACACTGCTATACGCAAGCTGGTCACCGGAGGCACTTGTTTCTGCAAGCACATTATTTGTGAGTGTAATGGAAGAGTCGTCGCCATTAGCCCTAATATCATTCGAGACATTATTCTCGATTTCGGCATTTTCTACGTCAAAGGCACCTATCCATACAGGGTTCTCTGTACCCGGAGGAGAAACAACCGTATTGTCCCTAATTTCCAAGCCATCAGCATGGTAGACGCTAATGCCATGATATCCTGACTGATAAACTACATTGTTTTCAATGAGAACATTTTCGTATTGAGATCCAGATTGAGAGTTTAGGAAAATTCCCTGGGCATCGTCTCCATCTCCCTGCAAAATCATATTATCACGAATAATAATATCAGAATTTGCCTGTTTCCCATTTTGACCATAGAACTGAATAGCATTTAAAGAGCCGCTCGTTGAATACATGTCAGTGATTGTATTCCCTGAAATTTCTACTCCTTGGACGGTAGAAAATGAAAAGCCCTTGGAGCCAATATCATGCACATTATTGTCAGAAATGTTTAAATCTTGCGAGTTACGCACATTAGTGCCGATGCCAAGATTACTAAATTCGTTACCAGTCACGTCAATACCAGTTGAGTTTGACACAGACAGACCATAAAAATTGTCCGCCAGTGATTGACCCTCATTACCAAACTGATTATTTTTCAGGACGATATCCGAACTTCTCTGTATTGAAGTAAGATGTTCACCCCAGGAACCAATAGGATCGTCATCTGAGTAGATCGCAAGTTGCTCTATTGTAATATTGGAAGAATTATTAACATAGAGATTTTCAAGATGCGCCGGGCTCCCTGAATCTGCAGATATAATTGTTACCGGCGTGTCAAAATTAAAGTTCCTTAAACTAACACTACCGTAATCACCGGAGAGCAAAGTTATCACTTCGCCCCCACTCGCATTTTTCATCGCAGCCATAAGTTCAGCTGCACTGCTTACCTCAATTACGTTACCACCGGATTGATTGTCGTTAGTGTCGTCCGTATCATCATTTGATTGCGGCTCATCTTGACCATTGATAAATACTTCAACTTCCGTCTCTACTCCGCTTGCAGTTTTAACGACGAATGTTTCTGTTAAATTTTCACCTGTGTCCAATGCTTGGATTTGCGAAGAATCTACGGCGGTATAGCTCCAATTACCTTCTGTATCGACAGAAAAATTACCATGTTCCCCTGTCAGGTTTTCCGCTAAGAATTCTTCGTTTCCACTGCCGCCGTCTATATCAAGATCCCCAGATGTAGTTAGAGAGCCGTCTTCTACAACAGAGCCAGAAGTATCACCAGATACGGTTACTTCGACTTGATCCTGGTTATCGGACTGATCGTCTCCGTCACCAGAATTATCTGTTGTGTCGTCTGTTGTGTCGTCTGTTGTGTCGTCTGTTGTGTCGTCTGTTGTGTCGTCTGTTGTGTCGTCTGTTGTGTCGTCTGTTGTGTCGTCTGTTGTGTCGTCTGTTGTGTCGTCTGTTGTGTCAGTATCTTTCAGTGCATTAATATCTGCACCTACTGTCAAGCTGGAATTTACTTTGAAATCATCTGGATCTACTGAATAACGATCCAGAGTATTCGTAAATACACTGCTATACGCAAGCTGGTCACCGGAGGCACTTGTTTCTGCAAGCACATTATTTGTGAGTGTAATGGAAGAGTCGTCGCCATTAGCCCTAATATCATTCGAGATATTATTCTCAATAACGGTATTTTTTACTTCAAAACCACCTATCCATACAAAGTTCTCAGTATCTGGAGGAGATACAACCGTATTGCCTTTAATTTCAAGTCCATCGGCACGATAAACGCTAATGCCATGATATCCTGACTGATAAACCACATTGTTTTCAATGAGAACATTTTCGTATTGAGACCCAGGCTGGGAGTTCAAGAAAATTCCCTGAGCATCCTCTCCATCTCCCTGCAAAATCATATTATCACGAATAATAATATCAGAATTTGTTGGTCCGTCAGCGTAGCCTTGGAACTGAATATGGTCAGAATGATCACCAGCCATAGGATACATGTCCGAGATCGTATTCCCTGCAACCTCAACCCCCTGGACACCGGAAAAATGCAGACCATCAGAGCGTATATCGTGAATATTATTATCCGATACGTTCAAATCCTGTGAATAAGAAAAATGAGCACCATAGCCGAGATTACTAAACTCGTTACCGGTCACGTCAACACCAGTTGAGTTTGACACAGACAGACCATAAAAATTGTCCGCCAGTGATTGACCCTCATTGCCAAACTGATTATTTTTTATGACGATATCGGAGCTTCTCTGTATTGAAGTAAGATGCTCTCCCCAGGAACCAGAAGCTCCGTCTTCCGAATAGACCGCCAATTGTTCTATCGTGATATTGGAAGAATCGTAAATATATAGATTTTCCAAATGTGCCAGATTCTCAGAATCCGCAGAGGTTATCGTAACCGGCGTATCAAAATTATAATTACTTAGACTAACACTACCATAGTCACCGGAGAGCAAAGTAATTACATCACCCCCACTAGCATTATTCATCGCCGCCAAAAGCTCGGCTGCGTTGCTTACCTCTATTACATTTGAATCTATAGAACTCATTTTGTTATATTCTCCTAAAGCGCAGCCCAGAATATTAAGCTTCGCACCTATATAAATTAGGGTTTTAAAAAGTAAGTGAAAAGTACTAACAAATAGTTACTGTTTTCAATTATTAAATAAAATAAAAAATATATCTTAAGTTAAATAAAATTTTATATAATTATTTAATCAATAATATTTGTGATTATTTATATATTTATAGTATTTGATAAAAAAATTTATAAATATTCTAGTAATAAAAATAAATAAATTTCATAATTATTATAAATACACAAATTTAGATAAACTTATACTAACAAATTTCGAACTCACTTTCATTTCATACTCTGTTTATTTATCAAAAACCTTCGATAAAAATCCTAGAAGACAGATGTCCTTCTGCAGTCTATTTATCAAAGGAAATCTTGGCCGAATTAAGACAAGATTACGAAGATACTAAGAAAACTGCTTTGAAATTGGTAAATTGTAGTTTGACGGGAAAAGTACTTATGGACCATACGAAATTAGGAGTGTTTTGTTCTACCGCACAACTCAGTAAATTTACGCGAAATACTATGGTATTTATACTCTAGGTTCGAGCATACATAGGTCAGGTTGTAGAAGACAATGCTCACCAGCCGGTACACACCATCGACACAGGAGTGTGAGGAAAAAGATCTTCGCTTCCCTAAACCCGCAGACTCTCAGCTTTCATGAAGTTTGATAGTCTTGCGTTCTATCCGATACTGCCTACTGAACATTTGGAAAATAATTTTCTTACCTATTGTTTAAGATATATTCAATATTGAATTGAATACTATAGTTGTGAGTTTAAATGTTATTTAGCAGGAGATAGATTTTGGCGGATGTATCATCGCGGGGAGCGGAGTTCGATCTGGAAAAAGATACAGTCACATTTGAGAATTTAGCCTCAATCCAATGGGATGTCATAGTTATCGGGACCGGTATGGGGGGCGGAACAATAGGCCATCAACTTGCCCAATCGGGTATGAGAGTTCTCTTTTTGGAGATGGGTGAAGCACTGAAGCCAGAAGCAGTTCAATCAACTTCGTTTTTTAATAAAATTCGAAAACAGTTTGACGATGATCTCAAGGCAACTGAGTTGAAAAATGCGGGCCGATTGAATGAGAAAATTACCGTTGCAAAAGATGGGTCGACGTTCAAACGATATTTGCCGTTGGGAAGTGGCCCCGGTGGCTCGACAGCTATTTATGGGGCAGCCCTAGAACGTATGAAGCGTATTGACTTTGAATGCTCTATCAAAAACTTCGATTCAGAAAAGACAAATATTCCCCAGAAATGGCCCTTAGATTTCGACGAATTTTGTCAATATTATACAAGAGCGGAGATAATGTACCGCGTCAAAGGAACACGAGACCCCCTGGACGCTGATGATATCGGGGAGCTTCCTCCTCCACCGCTAGCCTGTAAGCGTGATGAAGCGTTGCTAAAGACTTGGGTGGATAAGGGGCTTCACCCATACAAAATGCATGTCGGGATTGGATATATTGAAGGTTGTAATGAGTGTTTAGGGAAAGTCTGCGCAAGAAATTGCAAATCAGATGCCCTGACCGACGCCTTAACTCCCGCTATACAGAAATATGATGCGCAGCTTTTAACTAATTGTAAGGTGCTAAAATTGAACGCCGATAAAACAAGCGCGCAATCCGTATTGGCATTACATGATGGAGAAGAAAGAGATCTAAGTGCTAAAATAATTGTCGTCTCAGCCGGTGCAATTGGTAGCCCCGGCCTTCTTTTAAATTCATCATCCGAGCATTGGCCAAACGGATTGGGAAATGACAATGATCAAGTGGGTCGTAATTTGATGTTTCATGCCAGTGACTTTTTCGCCGTTTGGCCCACTAAACCATCCAGCCTCGATGGCCCAAAAAAAACCATTGCGCTCAATGATTTATATGTTCACCAGGACAGGAAACTTGGATGTTTTCAATCTGTGGGAGTGAATATAGAGCAAGGGCACATCTTTCAGTATTTCACAGAAAAACTCCAGAGATGGAACTGGCCTCTAAAAAATATTTCTTTGCAATTGATGAGAGTACCAGCTTATTTCGCGAGCTTCTTTTTAAGAAACGCTGCTATTTTCGCTTCGATCATAGAAGACTATCCTTATGAATTTAATCGAGTAAAACTGGAAACATCCAGCAAATTTGGAGTCAGCATAGAATATAGATCCTCCGCTGAATTAAAAGAGAGAACAAAACTCTCAAGAAAAGCAATCATGGATTTAATAACTCCATGTAAATCGCTTTTACTAACTGGTGCGGATAATTTAAATTTTGGGCATTCTTGCGGTACTTGCAGGATGGGCGTGTCTGAAAAAAATTCTGTAATTGATACAAGTTGTAAATTACATGGAATGGAAAACATCTATGTTGTAGATGCGTCTTTCTTCCCAACGAGCGCCGGTGTAAATCCCAGTCTTACCATTGCCGCAAACGCTATAAGAGTTGCAGACCTGATTGTGGAAAAATGGCCCGATTTGGTCCGCAAATAGACAAAATTTAACGGCCTTTAGTAAGCGCTGTAATTTTTTCGCTAAACGCATGCTTTAGCAGTATCTTAAGGCCAAGGTTCGGAAGCACTTCTCTTCCAGAAGAATAGGATCTTCCGGAAGGGCTGCCGGATGGCCTATCGATCAATTTTTTTACTGGTAAATATGCTTTATCAGGAGCCCCACCTACATCGCTCATTGCAGATTCCGTCTTATCTGGAAGAAACTCATTGATTAGAACATTTGGTTTGTTGAGTGTGTCAATTTCTCTGGCGATTGCCCTGGTCAACACGTGAACGGCTCCTTTTGAAGTGCTATAGGCGGCGGACATTACTATTGGATTTAGGTCCGCAAGAGATCCAACATTAATTATACGGCCATATTCCTTTTCAAGCATCCCGGGGAGAACTAATCGGCAACAATTTGCCATTGCATTCAAGTTAATATTTATTGTCGAGGCCCATTCTTCTGGTGTGGTATCTAAAAACCGTTGTTTGGGATAAACCGCCGCATTATTTATAAGTATATCGAGCGAGTCATGGCGGTCGATAATTTCATTCACTATCTGTGACATTGCTGTAAAATCAGCTATATCCGCTGCATAATAGTCAAATTGACCATCCAACGCGATAGCCTTTGTGCCTTTTAGATTTTCTGCGTCTCTACCTACCCCAATGACAGTAAATTTATCATTTGCAAAGCCAATACTTAGAGCTCTCCCAATACCGCTTCCTGCTCCAGTTACCAAAATGACTTTTTTTGACATTTTTGATCTACTTTCATTCGATCAGGGCATATTTGCCCTTTTTATGATCAGGCCTTATTCTCAAATTAGAAGTATTTTATAAGCCATATTCGCCAAAGTGTCGATAATTCTATACCGGGGAAAGATATGGTTTACGAGTAGGATTTAGAGCCACCTCTTAAAATCAATATACCCCAGTGATAAGGGTTACAAAGAATGAGCTACCTAACTTCAGAGAAGCTCAAGATCATCTGTTTTGTGGACGCACCATCCTACTCACCAAACATATACTGCACAAACTTGGCATCCCGAAACAATTGTCTATCGATGGGGCACCTGATTTCTCACAGGAGGGATTGACGCGCTTAAAGATCAAGCTTTCTGGCTAACCGCTAACTAAATCTGATTTCCAGTTAATATACGACATCCCCTCTGTGGTCTCGCATTCAAGAAATTAGAGAATAGATTTTAGTTTGGAACAAAGGATGGCAGTACACCAAACAGTTCTTCTGAAAATTTGGTAAGTTCTTGGTCTGCTAATACTTCCGACATTGTTGATTCTATCGGCATATACAATCTAATTAGAGCACCGTCTGTTCTCGCAGATGTCATGCCCCCCAACAAGAGATTGAGCTTTGCTTTATATTCGTTCGCAATATATTTCCCGCGCTGTTGGAACCAGTAGTAAACTAGAAGTTTACTTTCCCCTCTGCTAATCAGAACCCTATTCACAGGTACGCTCAGATCACCATTTTTCAGTTCAATCTCAGTTATATTGTCAATTTCCCAACCACCTGAAGGTATGCAGACGCGTGGAGAATGTGGAGTATTGCTCGCAGATTGTTGTTCGTAATATCCAATAAAGAGAGTAATAGGAGGCTTTGCCTTTGACCGATAATGACCCAGGAAATAGTCGCTCATATTCAGAATTGTCTGCTCTACTCCAGGAAGAATATCTTCCTCTGCAATCATGTTATTTATCTTCAAAGGAAAGCTTGTAAACTGGCGCCGATCAGGAACTTCCGGTTCAATATTTCGCACAATTAACACGGAAATTATCATTGCGGCACATAATACGCCGCCACATATTATCGGGGCAATTGGTGTTGGTTTTTCAACAACTGCCTCCGCTGGAACCGACACTTTCAGAACGCCATGTCCAATTGTCGATTTTTCCTTCTTATTTAGCGTCAAATAGCAAATTACCATCATGACCGTGAACGAAACAAGGAAAAATACCCACCCTTCGAAAAGATGAAAAAAACCATCTGAAACAGCTGTATCTGTCCAGTCTGCAATAGCCCCGGTAAGAAAAATGCGGACACTATTCATAACGATTGAAACCGCAGCGGCGATAACGACGAATAAACCGCGTTTCCACAGAGGTATATCAAATATCATACCGGCCATTACGCCCAGTCCGATCATCGGATATAAATACCTCAACCCGGCGCAGGCCTCAACTACTGCTAGCTTGATCGTTCCCATATCGATGATGTTTCCATCTTGATAAACGGAAAGCCCGGCTGCACGCAGCATGACAACACTCATGTCTGTCGAAAGAAGTTGAAGGCCATGTGTCAAATTTGCATTTAGAAAAGCAGGTGGCGGAACAACAAAGGGAAGCAAAATTAGAGACGGCAAGATATATCGACCATATGTAACACCGCCAAACACCAGAAATAGGCCAAATATTAGCAAAAACAGGCTAAGATGCCTTAGATTCTCGATGCCTGATTTAACTGCCAGCGCATATATGAATATGGCAACCGCGCTTAATAGTACACCTATCCAATTTCCTCTCGTATCATAAGTCTCTAGAAGGGTACGTCGCGCCCATAGCAGATATAGTGAAACAGCTAGCATTAAGGGTCCATGGCTGAATTCTTCAAGATTCATCCAATCATCCCAAAGCAATTCACCGTCTGGAAGATACAATATGAAAACCAGAGCAATCAATGCTGGTAGAGCAAGCTTCGTCCAATTCATTCTTTGCGCTGTCAACTCCATGAGTTCCTCATAACTTACCTTACATCACTAACGCTCGATACATTCAGCTTATCTTATTTTCCCGCCGCATTAGTAATAGTAGCCGGCAGATTTCTCATCCGATTTGTTAAATACCACACCTAGTAAATTGTGGGCCTGCAACTGACGGCGGCATTCGGTCACATCGGATTTCTTGGTCTCTCCGCTAGCAACGACAAGGAGTATACAATCAACCTGTGGGATAAATGCAATAGAGTCGTCTGTTGACAATAGGGGAGGAAGATCAAAAATACAGATCCGTTTTTCATACCTATCCCTCAAATCCATAACCAATGACTTAACTTTTGGAGACGTCAGAATCTCAGTTGATTTTCGAATAGCATCATGGTTCTGCAAAACCACAAACCGTGGGATACCGGGATTAACTAAAGCATCATTAAACTCAATTTTCTCGTCCAGATAATCTGACAAAGTATTATTATCCGGCAAACCCAAATATACCCCTACTCGAGGCCGCCGAAGGTCAAAGTCTGCCAATAATGCGGTATAATCTGTTTGCTTCGCAATACTCAAAGCCAGATTAATAGAAACAACGGTTTTACCACATTCCGGTGTTGGCGACGTAATTGCAAGCGTACGCCAATTATTTGCCTCCATTTTTGCAAGTACCTGGGTTCTCAAAATATCGAAACTAATGGAATTTGGATCTTCACTATCAAGAGTGATAATTCTGCTTTCCTCTAGATGTTTCATATCAAGGTCGACAACGCGCGTTTGCTGATACTTAATATCTCCGCTTTCAGGCACAATCGTGGCTGTTTTCGACGTCGTAGGACTCTTAGACGGTATCCGCTCGATATCGGGATTTTGCTCTTTTGCTTTTGCAATCGCTTCTTTTATACGTTCCACATCAAACCCCTAAAGTAGTGAAATTCTAAGTTTGTCTAACGCAACCCAGGCTTTGTAAAATAAAGTATCCAACGGTTGGTAGAGAAAGTGAACGGCAACCAAAGCGACAATAACAAACATGAACGGCGCCAAAATATATAAAACTAACTTGGTACGACGTTTACCCATTTCCGTAGGTGTCACTATATACGGAATGGAGACGATCGGAGGATGTTTAAGTATTGCCTCTAACTCGGAAGCACTTCTTATTCTTTGATCTAAAAGCTCAATTAGAACAACAAAGCCAGCACCAGCAGCAAATGCAAGGAAACTTCCAATGCCCATGATTTTGAGCCTGTCAGGTCGAACAGGTTCGGTTGGAACGATTGGAGGTTCCAACAAAATAAACCGTTCCGCCTTCTTGTCCTCTTCGAGGTTTTGTGAAAGCTGAGCTTGTGCTTGCTTTGATTCCAAAACATTAAACTTTTCGAGAATATCGCCATAGGTTCGATTTAGAACACTCAGTCCACGTTCAACCTGCGGGATTTCAATAATAATTGCCTCAATTTCTGCGACCTTCCGCTTGGCCTTTTCAATTTGACGACGTCCTTCGGAAATTTTTCCATCTATTGATTCAATGCGAATCTCCAGCTTTTCTAGCAGAGGATTATATGTGGATCCCGCGGCAGATCCCTCACTAGCAGCCAACCTTGCTGCGTTCTTATCTTCTTCCAGCTGTTGTTGCTCCAAGGCTACAATTCGTTTTTTTAGTGCCTTAATATTGGGGTGAGATTCAGTTAATCGAGTAGACGCATCCAGTAATTCCTTCTTCAAGGTTTCAATATTTTCTTGAAGTTCAGATTGAACAATTTCGCCACCAGAACCTGTTCTGCCTGTTTTCGCCGCAGTCAGTTCTATTTGTAGATAACGTTTTTCTTCTTCCAGTGCGCGAATTTCACGAATGTATTCTCTTAAGTCAGTCTCTGATCGCTCCAACATTCTTAATCGAAGGTCCAAATGCTCCGGAAGAGCATCGCGGTATTTTTGCTTATACGCGACAATGTCATTCTCAGTTTTCGTGAGTGCATCACGTAATTTCTGGGTTTCAGAATTTAAAAATGCTGTTGTTTCCGTTGCCCGAGCTGTTCGCGTTTTAACATTTTCACTTAAGAACAAAGTAATGAGCTCATTGGCAACATTAGCGGCAATCTTTGGGTTTTCATGATCGAATGAAAGCTGAAATGCTATCGTTGTGCTTCCCCGTCGATTTCCAGAGACTTCTGATGTGATGACGTTGATATTAATTTGCTCTTGCATTCTTTCAATCAATTCAGAAACCGGCAGTCTTTGTCTATCCGCCCCAAACACATCAAATTTATCTATGATTTGTAGAAGGTTCCCGCGTGTCATGACACGTTGCTTAATGATTGTAATTCTTTGGTTTGCGTCTGACGTAATCGATGATTGAATAAGATCCGAGGGAATTTGTTGAGTCTCAACAAGAATTGTACCGGTCGATTCATAAACCGGTTTCAAAAATAATATGACACCGATACAAACCACCAATATTGTTAAAAAGGGTATCAGAAAGAAAACATATCGGCGTTTCGCCGCACCTAAAATTCGCCCGAAATCTATCGGCGATGTTTCTTCCTCTTGGAACACATAATTTTGGCTCATCACTTATGCTCGAATTCTTTATCTGATAAAACTAATGGTAATGGCTTATTTAATACTGTTTGAATCGAGATTTTCACAATTCGTTTTGTTTACGATTATTGAGAGTAATCTTTAAACTTAAAGAGTTAATTATTAGTTGGTATTCCTATAAAAAAGCACAATGTTGCGCAAAATTTTTCGATTTCCAATTTTGTAGTTTACGTTAGAGCGATGTCCAATATACGGCAAAACAAAAAAAAGAGAGAGTGAAATCTGTATCTACACTAAATCGGGTTTATTCGATTTCAAGTATCTCCAGGGGTTAAACGTCAATAAGCGTTTTTATTGACGAAGCCGACAAAAGCGGTCATTGCAAGTATCTGTAAATCAAAAAATAGCGACCAGTTTTCAACATAATAGGTATCGTAGTTAACTCTGGCTTCCATTTTTTCCAATGTGTCAGTCTCACCGCGAAACCCTTTAACTTGAGCCCAGCCTGTGATACCGGGTTTAACTTTATGTCGTGCAAAATATCCGTCAATGAGCTCTGAATATTCTTCGTTATGATCAATGGCGTGAGGACGTGGACCAACAAGTGACATATTACCAATGACAACGTTAAAAAGCTGAGGCAGTTCATCCAAGCTTGTTTTTCGAATAAATTTTCCAACACGGGTTATTCGGTCGTCATCTTTGGTTGCCTGAAGCGTCACGCTTGTGTCCTGTGTCGTCGGACGCATTGACCGAAATTTATAAATTTCGAATATTTTATTATTGTAACCATAGCGTTTCTGTTTGAAAATTACCGGGCCCTTACTATCCAAGCGAATAGCGATCGCGACACATAGCAGGATTGGCGCGAAAGCCAGTACAAGTAATAAACCGAGTATCCTGTCTTCCATAGCCTTAACGACAACTTTAAAGCCGGAAAGCGGTGAATCGACAACTTCAATCATCGGTACACCACCAAAGTGGTTAGGAGAAGGTTGGTAGGGAAAACGAAAACCAACCAGATCGGAAAGCAAGTGGACGTGCGCAGGGAGTTCCCGCAATCGGCCAACAATTTCTATTTGCCGCTCATCTGCATTCCAGGGAAGAGCGACAATAATATCATCAACGTGATTATTGCGGACAAAATTCACAAGCGCATCAATATTTCCAAGAAGCAAATGCCCTCCGACGGTCGGCCCAACACGGCCAATACGATCATCAAAAATACCGACAACTTGATTAATAGCGGGTTTTTCTGTTGCCAGCTCTGCGAGTAAACGTTCCGTTTGCATGCCGCTGCCAATAATTACGACATTTCGCGTACAGATACCCTTACCTGCCAAGTACGAAATTACAAAATAACCGACTACGCGGGAAGTCATCACAAGACCAAATGTAGTCAGCCCAAAACTATACATCCATATTCGTGAAAAATCTTCCGAGACCTTTAGCGAAAAGGCAACTGCGAGTAACAACATGAAAGATGTCAGGCAGGCAATCGCCAGCTTCGGGATATTCAATAAGGGGGCCAGAATTGTGGAAAAGGAGTAAATACCTGCATAACGCCCCAAAAAGAAAAAAATCAGCCAGATAAAGCAAATCGCAAATAGATATCCATCATGTAACAAAAGACTCCCGCCAACGACAAAGGTATAAGATAAATAGCCCGCGAGAATTATCCAAAGAGAATCCAAAAAACTGAAAATTGACGACAAGACATTAGACGACAAAGGATATCCGCCTCCAATTTTTGTCTGGCCTGGTATAGACGTCTCGTCAGTAAACTTATTCAACGTTAGTTACCCTTGAAATTGCAGTAAATATTATGACTATCGTCTGTCTAAAATAATGAACAACATGCTTTTACGGTGCTGTACATATATATATTAAATACTGTTAAAAATTTATAAACACTAACTTGTTGATTGAAAGCAATTTATTGAGATGAAACTAAATTACCCGAAACTTTTCTTTTACGTATGGATCATCGGCATCGGTGTTGTTACCTATTTCTCTCTAACGCCGGTCAATCACTCTCCAGATCTTGGTTTTCTAGTATATGATAAAATCCTGCATCTATCATGTTATTTCATTTTGTCAGTTATCGCCTGTCTTGCTGCAAACTCGTGGAACAAGCGTTACTTACTCAGCTTCATGACGCTGCTAGTAGGTATAGGGATAGAATTTCTGCAACCCCTTACTGGGCGCAGCTTCGAAACGGCCGATATGATTGCAAATTTGTTCGGAATCCTTATGGCTATTTTCTTGGTAAAAATTGTTCTAAAGCGCTTTCCATCGTTCAATTCACTTTAAATATAAACCCTACCTCAAACCTCTGTCCCATAATTGAACATGCACACCAAACTTGTCTTCACGTACTGACAAGCTCGCCGTTTCAAGTTGCCAGGAAAGTGTCAGAGGGTTCTCAACTTTATGGGGTGCTCCGTATTTATTCTCAAATTCCTCAATGATTGCTAGATCCGCCACTTTCATCTTGGGGAATGTTGCATCAATTTTCCAAATCCTATGACCCATATCCGGCGCCGTAAAATTGATTCGGTAAGTCACCCTTTGTGAAGTATTTCCGCGAACAACACAGACATACCGAGAGATAGCACCCGTTTTTGAATCTCCATATCTACTTTCAGCAGCACAGGATGTCGTCTCTGGCTGTCCGTCATTAATATCTTCATTTCCCAGCCTATACCCAGTGTTTTCCAATAACGCGAGATGCAATATTCCGCTCGTTTCTGTCTGCGGAGGAGGGGCCACACAACTCATAAGTAGAAGTGACAATCCAAAGAGGAAAGCATTGTTGATTACATTTTTAGGATGGCAAATCTTTTTGAGCGCCGTCATTCTCATATTCAAAATTCCCTCTAAGTCATGTGAAGCTATCAAAGAAGAGCCCATTTAAATAACAAGATTTTCTATGAGGCTAACTGGTCCCCCATTGACCGGTATAATTCTTTTCGAACTTCCTGAACAATTTTCATAGGATCCTCAAATCGCCTGATTTGATCGAAAAGCACTGATGATTGTCCATAAGTTCGGCCCAACAGCTTAATCCATTGCTTTAATCGGCCCATTTGTCGATTTTCATTTTCCATGGATTTCGTCAAATTATAGTAGTCAATAATCAGATTTAGAATTTTTGGCCAGTCGAATAAGCCCAACTGAAAAAATTGTTCCCCCTCAGTTGATATTTCAAGACCAAGGCTAGGCCGTGCTATTACACCACGCCCAACCATCACATGCGCGCATCCACTTAGTGCCAAACATTGTGAATAGTCATCCTTCGTCCATATTTCTCCGTTTGCCACTACTGGAATTTCTAGCTTCTCTGCCAATGGTTGCAAATATTCCCAATGGGCGGGTGCCCGATATCCCTCAAGTTTTGTGCGCGCATGGACAGTCAGCTTCGACGCACCTGCACATTCGATCGCCAGGGCATTTTCGAGCGCCAAAGATTTTTCCGAAAACCCCAGTCGCATTTTGGCACTAACCGGAATGCTTGCTGGTACGGCGCGGCGAACCGCCGAGACTATTTCGTTTAATCGGTCGGGCCATTGCAATAGGGTGGCCCCAGCATCATGGCGATTTACGGTTTTCGCCGGACAGCCAAAATTTATATCTATTCCCGGTGCACCCAATTCTGCAACGTAAGCAGCGTTTTCTGCCATAACAGAGGGTTCACCGCCCATTATTTGGACGTGAACGGGTACGCCTGAAGATGTCTTGCCTCCGGTTAATAATTCCGGGCAATTACGATAAAAAACCGCAGCAGGAAACAAATGCTGGCTTACACGAACAAATTCCGACACACAAAGATCAAAGCCGCCGATGCCCGTCAGGAGCTCCCGCATATAAACATCAACAACGCCTTCCATTGGGGCAAGTGTTACCGTCGTCACCCTTGTTTTTCCTTTAACCGTGCAAATTTATTGTTCTGACATATTTCGATGCTAGAATAGTGCTTATACAAAATGATTATAAAAGAAGGAACTGTCATAGGGGCGGTTCGCAGTTAAAGGAAGTATTATATGAGTGAGTTTCTGTCTGCAACAGGCAATAATCACGGAAATGCTACAAATTTACAGGAGTTTACTGACGCCGAAGAAGCCGTAGCCCACATTAAAAGAATTTACGACGAAAATATAAAAAAGGTAAAATCCCGTTTTGCCGCCTTTGAGGCAGGTGACAAATCCTCTACAGCCTCGCCGGCATTTTATCCTTATCTCGGGTTGACCATCGAAACAGGCGATATCAATTTAAGCGGAAAACGCGCGTACGGAAATATAGATGCAGCGGGAACTTTCGGCACAACTTTGACGCAACCAGATTTGTTCGAAAGTTATTACAAGGAACAAATAAATCTAATACTGGAAAATCACAAACGGCCTGTTTTTGTTGGGGTCGGCGCGCGGCCAATGCCGCTACCATTTGTCATCGAAGCGGCGTCTTCCGGTGTTTCTGCAGATGATATGCAGGCGTTGCAAACTATTTTCTCCATGCCCGAGCTTGCAAATATAAATGATAGCATCGCGAACGGGACCTATGTTCCCGTTGAAGACAAACCCAGACCGCTGTCCCTCTTTACAGCAGAAAGAGTAGATTACTCCCTGCTCAGGCTTGCACATTATACAGGGACGGCACCAGATCATTTTCAGAGATTTGTTCTGTTTACCAACTATCAAAGATATGTGGATGAATTTATAGAGTACGGAAAGAGTCAGATTTCAAATGGTGACGAATATCGAGCCTTTGTCGAGCCAGGAAACGTGATAACCCCCAATACCGCTTTAACCGACAGCCCGCCAACCGGAAAGGCACCCAATCATTTACCTCAGATGCCTGCCTATCATCTTATCCGGGACAAACATATGGGCATTACTCTGGTAAATATTGGAGTTGGGCCGTCGAATGCAAAAACAATCACAGATCACATAGCTGTCCTGCGGCCGCATTGCTGGTTGATGATTGGTCACTGCGGCGGATTGAGACGAACACAACGTCTCGGTGATTTCGTCCTCGCCCATGCATATGTCCGCGAAGATCACGTCTTGGATGAAGATATCCACCCTTCTGTGCCCCTTCCGGCAATTGCCGAAATACAGGTGGCGCTTACCGAAGCGGTTGCCCGCGCAGCGGATCCAGCAATAGACGGGGCCGGGTTGAAGGAACATTTTCGAACAGGTACCGTTTATACGACTGATGACAGGGATTGGGAGCTTCGGCACAAAGAACTTGCGATCCGATTTAACCAGTCTCGCGCAATCGCTGTTGATATGGAGTCCGCAACAATCGCTGCGAATGGATTTCGATTTCGGGTTCCATACGGAACCTTGCTATGCGTGTCTGACAAACCAATTCACGGAGAAATTAAACTTCCGGGAATGGCCAATAAATTCTACGAAGACAGAACCGCAAAACATCTTCAGATTGGTATTGACACATTACGACATCTTCGGATTGGCGGCGTAGAAAGCTTGCATTCCAGAAAGTTGAGGAGCTTCGACGAACCGGCCTTCAGATAATTGTTAGCTAGCTTTAATATGGGGCAAGATCAAGTCGGCCAAATGTTCACATAGCGCCGGCGAAAGATCATGCCCCATACCTTCAACCAACTCCAGCTGGGCATCAGGAATTAAACGCGCCGTTTCTTTTCCAGCTTCCGACAGGACCAAAGGATCTTCCGTCCCATGGATTACTAACGTTGGGGTTGTTATACTGGGCAATAAGCTCGCCCGGGAGGGCGATCCAAATACAGCCGCATATTGGCGGACATATCCAGCGGGGTAATAACATCTTTCCACACAGGCTCGAATATGATCTGTCAATTCCTCCCGGTTCCACCGGTATCCAGGGCTTCCAATCACATCATTGACATTGAGCCCAAAGGCAACGACATCTGAAAGATCCTCACTAGCAGGTGCCGACATCAAGACTGTAGTTGCTGCTGCACTCGGAGGCGGCAAGGCTGAAGAGCCACTACTCGACATAATCGATGTCAGTGAGTTAAGGCGTTCCGGATAATGAATTGCCACTAATTGGGCAATCATGCCGCCCATGGACATGCCGATCAAATGAACAGTGTCAATCGAAAGAGCATCCAGTATGCCCACAACATCCTCCATCATATCCGTTAGAATATAGGGAAGATCCAGGGCAGTACCCTCTTTTATATTTTCCCCCAGGGCCACTAGATCCGGAACAGGCATTTCCTCAAGTTTCTGGGAAAGGCCTATATCTCTATTGTCAAAACGAAGAACGAAAAACCCGTTTTCAGCCAGCCGTTTGCAAAAAGTCAAAGGCCAGTCGATCAGTTGAAACCCGAGACCCGCAACAAGAATTATGGCAGGGTCTGATGGCGTCCCGAATGTTTCATATTCCAAAACCAATCCATTGCTTTTTACCTTCGACATGATCCCGTTCCACCTCTAAATAACATTTCAGCTTCGTAAACCGGCCTATTCTGCGCACAAAAAAGCGGACCAATTGGCCCGCAAAATTGCAATTCGCGCGAATTTTCTCTGTCAACTAACCCGCAGACTTGATCCATTCTTCTATCTGGCCTTTAGGTGATGCGCCAACTTTGGTTCCGGCAATTTCGCCATCTTTAAATAACATCAAAGTAGGAATACCACGTACACCATATTTAGTCGGCGTATTCGGATTCTGGTCAATGTTAATTTTTGCAACTGTAAGAGCGCCTTCCATTTCATTGGAAATCTCGTCAAGAGATGGGGCGATTGTCTTACAAGGTCCACACCATTCGGCCCAGAAATCAACAAGGACTAAGCCGGAGCTATTCAAGACATCTTCATCAAAGGAGCTGTCGGTGACTGTCGTAGTGGTCATAATTTCCTCATTTCCGGTAAAACTTGCGTTAGGTTGATCTGCGCCCCGGCAGAACACCATTCTGATGTTTATAATTACGTATTGTAATTGGTCTCGTCAAGAGACCTCGATCACAGAAGTGAATGAGGAAGCATCATTAAATGCGGCCCATCCGTCCATAACAGCGCTAATTTTATAGGTTTTCCGGGATACATTTGTGACATTGCTTGGTGATAAATACTCATTTGGCGTAAATACATTTTTGGAACATCGTCAATTGATCGCGGCGAAGGCCGGTTTGTTTTATAATCAACGATAAGTATCTCTTTTTCAGTAATTAACAAGCGATCGATCTGCCCTGACATGACTTGATCACCAAAAACACCGGTGACGGGTACCTCTGCCCTGCTCCCTTCACCGAATATTGGCCCAAAGCTCAAGTCATTGATCACCGCCAGAGTTTCCCGCAAAATCTCTTCTTGCGAATTTTTATTCAGGCCATGAACAGGACGCGAAAGCCAGTTTCTTGCAGTCTGCTCCCGTAATTTTGGTGTAACGGCTGGAAGGCTTTCCAATAACCGGTGGATTACAAGTCCGCGATGGAACCGCCGTCCGTTATCAGCTCCAAGCGGTGATCTAATTGGAGGTTCATCTTCCTCTCGGGACGGGGTCAGCGGATGCGGCAACATGGGTTCGTCCTGCGCAGGGCGTGCAACCCAGGGCGGAGATTTGATAGCAATGTCTGCCTTTTGCTTTTGTGAAGCTGCGACGGATGCGGGCGCCCCTGAGCTACGTCGACGGGCGACATCGCCCCAAGGCAATAAAATTTCCTCCACTCCCTCCTCAAATGCCCGATCGACCATCTCATACCAGCAATCCGGTGATCTTCGTTTTTTTCCTTCCCAGCCGCAAATGTAAAGCCGATCTTCCGCACGGGTTAAGGCCACATAGAGTAGCCGCTTCTTTTCATTTTGCTGGCGTTCCTTGGCAGTCGCCCTTGAGGCCGCCGAAAGCGGGTCATCATTCTCCGTTTTTGCCGGCCAAAGTGGTAGAGAATACTTATCATCAGTCCAAATTATCGGTGTCATGGCGCCAGAAGACTGACAGGTATCCGGCAAAAATATTATGGGTGATTGCAATCCTTTGGAGCCATGAACAGTTAGAATTCTGACCTCATCCCGACCTTGCTCCATATCCCTTTTGACATCCGCTGCGCCCGCCTCAACCCAATGCAGGAATGCCTGTAATGACGTCGCTTCTGTTCTTTGATAATTCAGGGCAAGAGACAAAAATTCTTCGATAGGATCCGCTGCCTCATCCCCTAACCGTGCCAGCAGTTTTCGTCGACCGCCGCCTTTGCCAAGAATATCGGCAAAAAATTCATAAACAGGTACATAATCTGCCTGCGCCAGAATGCTTCTTAAAAAAATACATGCCTCATCAAATACCTTCAGGCCCGATCTATTATCTCGAAGTGCCCGCCAAAGGCTTCCCTTCCGGCCAAAAGCCAGTTCGAAAAGTTGGTTGTCGTCGCACCCGACAAACGGACTTTTGAGAATTATCGCCAGATTAAGATCATCTTCTGGCAGCAAAACAAATTTCGCCAACGCCATCAGATCCATGACCGCTATTTGCTCGGTCAATACCATACGGTCGGTACCCGCAACGGGAATATTCTGCAGCTTCAACGCGCGCACAATATGGCTGAAAAATGCATTCCTTTTTTGCACGAGGATCATGATATCCTTTGGTGCTATGGGACGTCCATGAGCGCTCAATATCTCTTTTTCATCCAGCCAGAGCCGAATTTGTTGCGCAATGTTTTTTGCAAGCTGCGCCTCTGGCTTCGTATCAAGGCCCTGGGCTACCGGTATATCCCAAGGATTGGTGACATCTTGATCCGGATGCTTGACTGTTGGCCAGATTTCAACCAGGCCTGCGTCTCCCGCTCGCTTGACAAGATGATTGATCTCATCGCCAGACGACGTCAAGCCAAGCCGTGTTTCCGCATCTTCAAACACAGTATCGACTAAATCCAGAACAGCGTCCGTTGATCGAAAGGATAAATCAAGCGGGACTTTTTTCCAGGGTTTGCCGGAGTCATGCGCCTTCTGTTCAAAGCTGCGGCGCATGATATCAAACACCGCCGGATCTGCGCCTTGAAAAGAATAGATGGATTGTTTCTCGTCTCCAACGACGAATACAGTCCGATCTGATTGTGCTGCCCCCAAACCGTGAAAGAACTCTTCCGCCAATGCGCCAATAACCTGCCACTGATCTGGACTTGTATCCTGAGCTTCATCAACAAGAATATGTTCAATACCACCATCAAGCTTGAACATTACCCAGGGGGTCACATTTTCGCCTGAAAGCAGGTCTCGAGTTTTGAGTATCAAATCATCATAATCCAGCTTCCCTCGCCGGGTTTTTTCAGCCTCGTAAATATCCAGAAGAGCCAGCCCGAGACGCAGAAGGGCGACAGAATAAGTCAGCACTCGGACCTTTTTTTGATTTTCCATAACAATTTGCAATCGCTCAGCTTCACAAATCATGATCTCCAATATATCGGGTTGGCGGTCGATGGATTTTTTTGTCGCCAGGTTTTTCGCAGCTTTGATGCTGCCGTCTTTTGTCAGGAAAATTGATCTATATTCCGAAAAAAGCTTCTCTCTTTCCGCAGGCTGTGCCAACCAAGCCGACATTATACCTGCTCGCTTTACCTCAGAGTTCGTCCCGGCAAGTAGCACCTCACATGCCTGTCTCAACCCGGACCCGTCAAAAGCCTCTTCTTCCGTCGCCCTGCGGACTACATTTTCTTCCGTTTCCGAAAGCGCAACACCTAGGCGTCTCGACATTGTGTCAACGATTCCATTTACATCTGAATACTCTCTCAAAAGATGTTTTAGTCGGCTGCGATTTCCGCTCAGACTTCGAACGAGATCTGAAAAGCTACTTTCATTGATCTTTTCGCTTACCAGCTGCAATGCATTTGACAGATCTGCAGAGTCAGAGCTTTTGCTTAGCAGAAGTAGCCCATCACGGGCCGTTTGCATTATCTCGTCGGCTGTCCGCTCGTCCATCACTTCGAAATTTGGAGACAGGTTCGCTTCCAATGGAAACCGCCCCAGAATAGATTCACAAAAGGAATGAATTGTCTGGATCTTCAGCCCACCCGGTGCATCGAGGACACGGGCAAATAATTGTCGAGCTCTCAACTGCTCTGTACGGGAAGCAGGATGTCCTATCAAACCCATCAGTTCTTTTTCCAGCTCCTGGTCAGAAACAACGGACCAATCGCCAAGAGTGCTGTTCAAACGGTTTGCCATTTCAGCGGCGGCCGCTTTCGTAAAGGTTATACAAAGAATTTTCTCTGGCTGAGTGCCGTTCAACATTAATCTAAGGCACCGCTCTACCAGAACCCGTGTTTTCCCCGATCCAGCGGAAGCAGATACCCAAACTGATCGCTGTGGGTCTGCGGCCAGTTTCTGGCGTGAAATACCTTCGTCTATCATCGTGGCGAGTGTCATTCCGAAGACTCTCCACTCGACCATTCCTTTATTCTTGCAAGATGTTCGTAGTCATTATAACGACCATACAGATCCGGCCGCGGACGACATAAATAGGGCGTTGCCTGTTTATCAAAGAGAATAATTAACCTTTGCAATCCTTCATAAGCGGCATTCGCCAATTCATCAACGGACATATCCTTGCCTGCTGATCGCAGAGATCCGGGCGGATCCCCGCCAGTTACCTTGACAAAGGCCAGCTCCGTAACTGGGTCAATGTCTATGCCTGAAAACCCATGGCGGGCAATCATCGCAGCTTCCAGTGCCAATTGCGGCGCAACGCCAGTTTCAACTTCCTTTATGGAGGGAATGGATCCTGTTTTGTAATCCAATACTGAAATCGTGCCATCCTTATGCCGATCAATACGGTCCGCAGTCCCGCTTAAAATAAAATCTGCATAGGGCGCCGGAATTTTAATCTCGCCCTTAACCTCAACTTTCAACGTTCGATAATTCAGACGACGCACCGTTTCAAATTCAACGAACCAGTGGGCAATTTTCTCAAACCGAGGCCACCAAAAAGCCCAAACCGCCGGATAAGACAGAACATCACCGAAAGTCTCTCGTCCGATTTCAAGTAACTTCGCTTCCGCGTCCAGCGGCATTGCATCTGGATATGATCGAACAAATTTCTCAAGTGCCGCGTGAATAAAATTCCCTCTGTCGGCAGCACCCGGGTCTTCAGCAATATCCGCCAATGGCCGAACTTTCAAAATAGCATCGGCAAAGATCGAGTAGGGATCTTTTATCCATTTTTCAATCCGGGTTACGGATAAGCGGCGGGGCCGTGCGGTAACTGGTGGGGTCGGTCTAGGTGCAAAGCATGGTTCATAGGCATCCGGTTGATCTAGAAGACGCTGCCACGCCAAAACACCGATATCATCTGCACCGCCCAGCTTTAACTCAAATTTCTTCAATAAAGTTTCAATCCGCAATAGCCACCGTGAAGGAACGGTTGGTGTCCCATCTATTTTCTCCGCTCTTGTCAAAACAACTTCTTTTCCGCAGAAAGCCTGTTGAAAATCGTGAGCAGACAACCCTATTCGTCGCTCCGGCAGCGGAAGCTTAAAATCCTTTCGCATGGGCCGACTCATCCAGGGGTCGCTACCGGTTTCAGGTGGCCATACCCCTTCATTCAATCCTCCTAAAACAATAAGATCTGCCCGCTGTAGCCGCCCCTCCAACGGTCCCCAAATCTGTAATCTGGGATGTTGTCCGAATTTCCTGCGGACCATTCGGCCGGTCATCAGATTGTCGAGTAGTTCCGGCCATGCTGCTGGTGAAACGCTGCCCATTACAGGCGCCGCCCGCAATAACTCAGACGTAAAATTAGCAGCTGCATCTCCGAAAGTGCCCTCCCAGAGTAAGGAATTGTCTGATTCAGCCGGCGTTGAAAGTTTCTCGGCAAAGCGAAAATAAACTTTCAGAAAGTCAGCGAAGTCGACCTCTTTTCGCCGAGACAACTGAAATATTTCTTCTCCGGCCACCAAAAGGCCATCGAACCAATGGAATATTTCTTTGGAAAACGAACTCTTTCCCTCCCCGCTCACATTCTTGAGCGCTCTGGCAATGCCGTCTAAACCTGTATCAGGAGCGGGGCCCCGTAAAACGCCCATTTCCAGCTCGCGGACATGTCGGCGGAATTTTTCAGGCGTTTCTTGAAAAGTTGCAAGCGGGTGTTTCATCGCTGCTAGAAACGAAATGGGAGCCGCTTTGTCGGCGATCATGCGCGCCACCAATCTCAGGAAAACCCCCGGGGGTGACTGATCAAGACTGGTTCCGGCGCTATCATCAACTTCGACACCCCAGCGCAACAACTCTGCGCAAACACGCCGGGAAAGGTCACGGTCCGGTGTAATGAGCACAGCTGTTTTCGCCGGTGTTTCCAAAGTTTCCCGCAGAAGCAACGATATTGCTTGCGCTTCCGCTTGCGGGTCCAGACAATCGAATTTACGAATATTGCTCAATGATTCAGCGATCGGAGGACGGGCTTTTTGCCACAATTCTGTTGATGCCGCCGGGCGCAATGCTTCACTGAGAAACCGCGCTCGTGCCGTTATAACGGACCGCGCTGCCTCGTCTTGTAAATCAGCGACATCATCTCGATCCAACTTCAAACGACTAAGTAAGTTTGCTAATCCGTACTGGGCGTGAGTAGGATCCTCTTTCACCAGTTCCCAACTGGCTTGATCCAGATGACGGTCAAGTCCTGGAAGGACAACACAACCCTTCGGCAGCATCGAGACTGTTTTCAACAAACTGGCTGTTGCTGGAATGGAACCCGTAGACCCAACTGCATAAACAGGACCATTGGGGGGAAATTTGGTCCAATATTCCGATTGTTCGTGAAGCAGAAGGTCTCGGCGAAGGGCGGGGTCAATACACCCTTCTTCTTTTAGTAATTCTGGCCAGGCGCTACTGATAATTTCCAGAAACTCGAGGGTAATTTGCCAATGAGCAGCATACTCCTCAGGAACAAGGTCTACCAGACTCTTCAGGTCAAGGCCTTCAGTTTGAACCTGATCCAGCAATCGCGCTAGCTCGCGCGCCAAACCAACAGACTGACCAATTGTCGTGTTTCCATCCGCCCGCGCATCAATAAGCCGGCTAAGCAGCAACTGTCGCCTGAGAGGTTCAATTGCAGGCGGTAACCCAAGGATTTTTTCTCCGATGTCCTCGAAGTTAAAATCTGCTTCCAGAAGCAATTCATCCTCGTCAACATCTCCAATCGGGCGCATTGCGGGCAGCATAAGCGGTCGCCCCTCTGTTTCCCGTAAAAACGACTGCTGGAGGGCCCGAGCTGCACGCCGGGTTGTTGTTAATATTGTGACCGTACTCAATTCACCTGGTGTGGCGCCATGGCGTCGCAATAGCTCCTTGGCAAGAACATCCACAAAGGAAAATTCAGGAGGAATGTTTAGAACTTGAGGTATGCGAGGGCGGCCCATTATCACGTTCCGTTAATTTTCTCCGTTGCGACCAGTAACGCGTCTTCAGTGCCAACATGCAGCCATTGTCCATCATGGCGCAAGCCAAATAAACGGCCGGTGGCAGCAGCTTTGTCATAGAGGACATTCAAGGAGAAAACGCCCTCATCAACATCTTCGAAAAGCGCAGGGTTAAGTAATTGAACCCCGCTAAACATAAAAGGGGCAGATTGGCCAGGAGAGCGGCGCGTGAGTTGACCTGTATCGCCCAAAAAGAAATCTCCCTGCCCTTCATACCCGACAGCTGTCTCAATCGGGTGCAAAAGTAACAGCGCGTCCATTTTTTCAGGGTTCCAGAATTCTTGCATCTTGCGAAGAGAACTAGGACCATGATCGAGAACAATTACGTCAGAATTCAAAACGAAAAAAGGCGACGGCCCAAGCATTGGCAATGCTTTGCGAACACCACCCCCGGTTTCCAGAAGTTTGCTTGTCTCGTCGGATACGTGAATATTGAAACCTTGTTTCCTGCGAACATGTTCATCTATTTGGTCGCCTAAATGATGCTTGTTGACCACAACTTCTTGAATATCTGCCTTTCGCAGTAAGTCAAAACTGTAATCGATCAGTGCTTTACCGGCGACTTTTACAAGTGGTTTTGGAGTTGTCTCCGTGCGGGGTCGAAGTCTTGTTCCTTTGCCAGCAGCTAATATCATGGCATGGCTATCAGAGTTCTTTTTAACGGTCATGGGTCCTTTTTCTTCCCTTTTAACTGATCCAGGAATAGTTTGAGGCCCTGCAGCTCAGGATGTTCAAGATTAGTATGTAGATGATGCAACATTCTCGGTACCAGTCTCAAATAGCGTTGTTTCCCTTCTTTCTTGGCAAGGCGTGTAAATATTCCTAAGATTCTAAGAGCGCGGTGCGCCCCTAAAATGGCGTAGGACGCTCGAAAATCTCTCTCATCAAGCCCTGTTTCCTCGATATAGTAAGTGATCATCTTGGCAACCACATCAGGGGCTACGTCACGCCGGGCATCTTGCAATAAGGACACAAGATCATATGCTGCCGGCCCAACAAGCGCGTCTTGAAAATCGAGCAACCCCAAGGCTTTCACCCCTTTCCTGCCTTTTAACAAAAGCAGGTTTTCGGCGTGAAAATCCCGCAAGAGTATAACTTCAGGACCAATCGGGATTTTTTTCAGGAGCGAACGCCAAATTTCCTCATAGTCAGAGCGGCCGCTTTCGGTTATCAGGCTTTCAAAATTGTCTGGCACATACCAATCGAGAAACATCTGGTTCTGACTGAGGATATAGTCATCGGTGAACTTCGGCAGTTCCGAAGGAGAAGGCGCGCACCTCAGTGTCAGTAATAAATCGACCGCAAGTTTGTAAAGACCTTCCTCATCCTCGCCCGTTTCTATTAACCGAGCAAATAAACCATCCCCCAGGTCTTCCAACAGCAAAAATCCATTTTCAACATCTGTTGCATAAATTTTCGGCGGGCTATAGCCCCGATCGCTCAGTATTTTTGCGACGCCCATAAACTGTGAGATCGTTTCAGGCGGCGGCGCATCCATAAGAATAAATGTCTTTTCCTGATCTGTGAGACGCTCATACCGCCTGGTTGAGGCGTCGCCCGCTAAATTTATCCTTTGAAAATGTGATAAATTATTTCTTTGAAGAAACTGGTTCAGAAGAATTTCACGCACCGAAGGCTGCTTTCACAGAAGACAATCGGGTCTGCCAGGACATATTCCCGCTCAGTACAAGAGTTCGATACTCGGCTCCACGCGCCGTATCTGGATTAATTGCAATATCCAAAAAATCATCTGGTAAATAGGGACCCATGCGGTCTGCCCATTCAATGAGGCAAATTCCGTTATCAAATGCTTCGTCAACATCCAGTTCCAGAACTTCATCGGGCGTTTCCACGCGATAGAAATCATAGTGATAAACCGTCGTGTTTTGGGCCGGAATATCATATGTCAAAAGTAAATTAAATGTGGGACTCGGAACTTCCAGTGCAGGATCGATTAGAGACTGCAATACGGCGCGTATAAATGCTGTCTTACCCGCACCTAAAGTGCCAGACAGTGTCACGACATCACCGGTTTTCAAGATGGACGAAAAGTGATGCGCAAAAGCTATTGTCTCTGATTGAGATTGCAAATGCTTTTCCAAAATCACAGGCTGTTCAGGCATTATGTATCAAGAGACCTGTTTATGCTGTGATGGCGTCGCCACGGAAACAGGAAGATAGCAAGAGACAGAGGTTCCAACATTTTCCTCGGATATTAACTCGACATGGCCACCATGCATTTCCACAAAGCTTTTAACCAAAGCCAAGCCCAACCCCGCGCCAGCATTTTGCCGCGTCGTATCGCCTTTTGAAAACCGATCAAAAATCTGGCCTTGCAGTTCTTTCGCTATTCCCTTGCCGGTATCACTTACCGTTAAGACATATTCTTCCGCCGTTTTCTCAGCAATTAGCTTTATTTCCCCGTTTTTGGGCGTAAATTTAATGGCATTACTAAACAGGTTGAAGACGACCTGCTTGATCCGCCTTTCGTCCACATCAACCATACCGAGATCTTCGCTTATAATTGTCTCAACCGCGAGATCCCGTTTCTTCGCCCGTTCATGGACCATGGTGACAACATTTGCCAATATCGCACTTAAGTCCACAGGATGTTTTTCCAGCTCTATCTGGCCCGCCTGAATATTTGCCATATCCAGAATATCGTTTATCAATAGCAGCAAGTGGTTTGAGCTATTCACAATTCCCTGGCCATATTCCGCTTGTTTTTCATTCAAGGGGCCGAAAAACTCTTTTACCAATATTTCTGCAAATCCGATGATTGTATTCAACGGCGTTCGAAGTTCGTGACTGACACTTGCAACAAATTCCGTTTTCATTTTATCAGCAGCTTCCAGGGCTTCATTCTTTTCTGTTAACGCCCGCTGCGCACGAAGTTCATGTGTTACGTCAATATAAGTAAATAAAACATTCCCATCAGGTAAGGGAACGCGGTTAAAATCTATGATAGAACCATCTGGTTGTTCAAGCCGGCCGCTGGCCGTATCCCGCAATGTAACATTCGCTATATATTTTTCACGCAACTCATCTGTCCATACAGTCCCATTTTTCTGAAGATGGTGATCTATGATTTGGGCAATATGGAGATCCTCTTGCAAAAAACTATCCTCAACGCCCCAAATTTCAGCGTAAGCGGCGTTATACAACTTCAATCGCGCATCTGATCCAAAAACGGCAACGCCTTCATACAGGTTATCCAATGTCGCCCGCTGGACAGCAATCTGTGTATTCCGAGCGCGCTCCAATACCACCTTATCCGTGACATCTTCCATCAAGAACAATAGCCCGCCAAAAGGATGAGGCGTTATGACCATTCTGAGAATTGTTTCATCAGGCAGTTGAACCAGCTCTTCCTGCATCGAAATAACATTCGTGAACAGTGATTTACGTTTCGCTTTATATGAAGTGAAATCTGCTTGTTCCGGCAGTCTGCGTAACTCTCTTTGTTTGTCCAAGATCTCACTGATCGTCGGTTTTTCGAATAAGAATTCATCACTCATGCGCCACAATTTCGCGTATGTTTGATTGAAAAACTCTAAGCGCTGATCTGGCCCGTAAATAGCAATTGCTGTTGCGATATTTTCAAGCACATCGGCATGCCCGGCAATATGGCGAGTAAGTTCCGCTCTTAATTCGACCTCCTTGGAAATATCTTGGGCAACACCGACCAGTTGATTGTCAAATTCCAACGGCGTTTCCGTTACATTGAAACTTAACCGATCTCCGCCTACGACATATCTTCTGGTCTCATTTTGCGCAATACTGGTAACACGCGCCTTCGTCGCCAGTTTTCGCGCCTGATCGGGCTCGCGGTTGGAAGCAAGCTCCGGAATATCTGATGCCGTTTGGTCGACACCAACTATTTCTTCATATTTTTTATTACGCCAGATAATTCTGGATTCTTGATCGCGCCGCCAAATAGGGAAGGGAACAGCATTCAGGAGGTCAATAAAATCATCCCGCTCAGATTTCGCCGTTGCAAGAGAAGATTTCACGCCCATTATCTCGTCGGTGAGCTTGGTCTGTTCTTCCTCGCTTTTTTCAATCATGTTCTCCATTTCTTCAATACGGTCAACATAGGCATCCGTCTGATTTAGGAGCGCAAGCGCCTTCTTCCGCATGACAATCAATGCCATCACGAGGCCGGCCAGGCACAAAGCTGCCAACCAGATTATCGTTAGTTCTGTTGTGGAAAATTGATCCGCCATCTTCGCCAGGTTTTGGCAATCCCCTCATAGATTCTACCATTATGGTGGAGATCCTCGTGGTGTCACCCCTTCATATCTCACCCTGCACTAAAGAATATGAAAAAAAAGGCCGGAGGGATAGTCCCGCCAGCCTTTTCTATCAAACTAGTGTAAATTTAGTAGCGATAATGATCCGGTTTGAAGGGTCCAGCTTGCGGAACGCTGATGTAATCAGCTTGCTGGTCCGTAAGTTTTGTCAATTTGGCGCCAAGTTTATCCAAATGTAAGGTTGCGACTTTTTCATCCAGATGTTTAGGCAGGACATATACTTCCTTATTGTAAGAATCGTGACGCTCCCACAATTCAATTTGCGCCAGAACTTGGTTCGTGAAAGATGCGCTCATGACGAAACTCGGATGGCCGGTTGCGCAGCCAAGATTTACGAGGCGGCCTTCTGCCAATACGATCAGGCGTTTTCCGTCAGGAAATTCGATTTCATCAACCTGTGGCTTCACATTATGCCAAGCGTAATTGCGTAGCGCGCCAATTTGGATTTCCGAATCAAAATGACCAATATTGCAAACGATGGCCCGATCTTTCATTTCCCGCATATGGTCCAGCGTAATTACATCGACGTTTCCAGTTGTTGTCACGAAAATGTCCGCCGTGGCAACAGCGTCTTCCATTGTAACAACTTCATATCCTTCCATTGCGGCTTGCAATGCGCAAATTGGATCTATCTCTGTTACAAGAACCCGTGCGCCTTGGCTCCGCAGAGAAGCAGATGAACCCTTGCCAACATCGCCGTACCCGCAAACAACTGCGATTTTGCCGGCAATCATCACGTCTGTCGCCCGTTTGATACCGTCCACGAGGCTTTCACGGCAGCCATAAAGATTGTCAAACTTCGACTTTGTTACGGAGTCATTCACGTTGATGGCAGGTACCTTCAGGGTTCCGGCTTTTGCCATTTCATAAAGCCGGTGCACACCAGTTGTTGTCTCTTCTGATAGCCCGAGTACATCATCCATTAACTCCGGATAATCATCATGCATGACTTGCGTTAAATCGCCACCATCATCAAGGATAAGATTGGGGCGCCAACCGTCAGGGCCCTCAATTGTTTGAATGATACACCATAATGCTTCTTCTTCAGTTTCACCTTTCCAGGCAAAAACCGGCACTTCTGTAGCTGCAATCGCCGCGGCAGCCTGATCTTGCGTAGAAAAAATATTGCAAGAGGACCAGCGAACTTCTGCTCCAAGCGCTGTAAGGGTCTCAATCAAAACGGCAGTTTGAATAGTCATATGCAAACAGCCCGCGATACGTGCTCCTTTAAGCGGCTTACTATCGCCAAACTCCTCACGTAACGCCATCAAACCAGGCATTTCAGTTTCTGCGATCGCAATTTCCTTACGGCCCCAATCGGCCAGCGACATGTCCGCAACTTTATAGTCTTCAAAATTTGTCATGTGATTAGTCTTTCAAACAAAGTAATACATAAACGGGAGCCAGGAAAGGACATAGCTTGCCGCAGTTGCAGCCTGTATATCAAGCTCCGCTTTGATTATCAACAATAATATAAAGAAATCTTTATATCTTTATGGCGCTTTTTCGTGAGAACTATTTTTCGCCGAACTTCCCGTCAACAAGTGAGGTGAGTGCGTTCAGTGCTTCTTCCGATTCTGCACCAGATGCTTCTATTCCAATTATCGTGCCGGTACAGGCTGCCAACATCATCAAGCCCATAATGGAGCCCCCGGATACCTGACTATCGCCATTGGTTACAACAACTTCGGCATCATAACTTTCAACACATTTGACGAATTTTGCAGCAGCACGTGCATGCAGGCCGCGTTCATTCGTGATAATCAGTTCACGTTTCATTGTTTGAGATACACAGTTAAACAGAAGCTACTTATCATCATTTAATCAGGATTTGTCCGCCAAAAGGTGAGACGCAACGTTAATATACTTTCTGCCAGACTCCTGGGCGGCGGCAACCGCATGCTCCATGTCGTCTTCCCCACGCAAACTAGCCAGCTTGATAAGCATTGGAAGATTTATACCGGCGATAACCTCAACATTTGCTTTCTCCATGACGGAAATCGCAAGATTTGACGGCGTTCCACCAAACATGTCCGTAAGCAATATGACACCCGCTCCCGTTTCCACTTCTTTGACCGCCGTCAAGATATCCTGCCGCCGCAGCTCCATGTCATCGTCCGGACCTATGGAAATAGCGCGAACCTGCGGTTGCGGACCAACCACATGTTCCGTTGCGGCGACAAATTCCTCCGCCAGTCGGCCGTGTGTTACAAGCACCATGCCTATCATATATTAACCGCCTTCTTCTGAAACACTTTGCCAATCCTCATATTACTCTCCGCTCATTTTTTTCAAATCCCGATGAACCAGATTAGCAACGTAACCGTTTTTTTCCACTAGGCCATGAATTTTTTCTGCGACACATACAGACCGATGCCGCCCTCCTGTACACCCAATGGCTATCGTAAGATAGAATTTTCCTTCTTCAGCATACCGCGGTAGCAATAACGATAACAAATCGGTAGTCTGCTTCAGAAAACCATCAAAAACTGTGTCATTTTCAATGAATTCAACGACTTCGGGATCCCTGCCGGATTTTAGGCGAAGCTCTGGAGTATAAAAAGGATTGCTGAGAAAACGAACATCGAAAACCAAATCTGCTTCACGGGGAAGACCGAATTTATAAGAGAAAGACATGATAGAGACTGAAAGTCCTGATTTTTTTTGCAGCCCAAAATGCCCTTTTAAAATACGCTTCAATTCCGGCAGTGAGAGATTCGTAGTGTCAACTCTCAGATCTGCAGCAGCCTTAAGCTCCGAAAGTTGAAATTTTTCTTGTCTAATTCCGTCCGCAACCGGCCGGTCAGCCGCAAGCGGATGGCGCCGTCTGGTTTCTGTAAATCGCTGCTGCAAAATAGCGTCATCGCAATCTAAATACAAAAGCGACACGAGTTGCTTTCTATTGCGCAGCTCAGATATCTGATCGAGCAGCTCTTTTGTAGAAAAGCCATGCGTTCGAAAATCAACCCCCAGCGCCAAGTTTAAGTCTCCGGCTTTTCCAAATTGGTCCACCATAGACAGCAAAAGCGGTAATGGAACATTGTCCGCAATTTCCCAACCCATATCTTCAAATTGACGAAGTGTAGAACTTTTACCCGCACCTGACATTCCCGAGATGAGAACAATCTTGTTTTTTGACACTTCTGTAACTTCCAATTTATTCATACCCTGTTTTCAAGTATTCCAGTCCGATCGCTATCCGAACTTTCGCTGCTGCCGACGCCATGAAGGGATCGATATATCGAACGGGTATTTCGAGATTTTCTATTGTATAAAACTCATCCGCTGGCATGCGCTCAATCTGTTCATAAGGAACAAGATCAAAGATAAGTTGCAATGGTATGTTGTCAACAAAAGGCATCTCAACCAAACCTATGCCACGGACTTCTATCTTCCCCTGTATTGTCGGCGGCGCTCCTAAAAGGGCAGATTTCTCGAACACATGAATTTCTGTGTAATCGTCAGAAATCAAATTCGCACCGCCTTCAATCAGCCTCAGCGCCAAGTCCGATTTTCCAGAACCTGGCAACCCACGGAGCAACACCCCTTTGCCTTCAATATCTACAGATGTTCCATGAACTTTGATCATAGGGCGAGTGTGGACTCTGGGGGCGTGAGAGGCAACGGGCTATTTTGGCAACTTTACAATAAAAATGGCGCCCTGGATTTCTTCCTGTTCGTTTTTCGAATTTTGCGCTGTAATATTACCGCCATGTGCATCAACAATTAATCTGGAAATACTGAGGCCTAAACCGGAATGCCGACCGAAATCCTCTGACTTTGGGCGCTCCGTGTAAAATCGATTGAAAATATCTTCAAGTTTGTTTTCTGGTATACCGGGGCCTTCATCTTCGACTCTCACTTCAACGTGATCGTTAAAATTCATAAGGACTACACGGACATGGCCCTTTTCAGGTGAAAAAGAGACCGCGTTATCAACCAAGTTTCGGAGAACTTGACTTATCCGACCAGGTAACCCGTTCACAACGGCTTCCTCTTCCGGGACAACAACATCAAACGTAATAGTCGAGAACATCTGTGTTGTCTGGTAAATATCAACAACCCCCTCAACCAATACCTTCATATCAACGGCTTCGCCTTCCGTTCGGGACAGCTCCGCATCCAATCGGCTTGCCGCGGAAATATCCGTTATCAAGCGGTCCAACCGTTTCACATCACTTGCTATAACAGCACGAAGCTTTTCCCGTTTTTCATCATCCTTAATTTGCTCAAATGCCTGAACTGCAGTGCCAAGAGAGGTCAAAGGGTTTTTAAGCTCATGTGCAACGTCAGCCGCAAATGCTTCAATAGCATCCATTCGGTCATAGAGTGCCGTTGTCATTGCCCTAAATGAAGCCGAAAGGTCGCCAATTTCATCTTTTCTATTAGAAAAGTCAGGAACAACCACGCGACGACCAATGCCACGACGTACTTTATCCGCTGCCTCTGCCAGAATATGGATTGGTGCCGCTATTGTACGCGCAAGAAAAAGTGACAGTAAGAGAGTGATTACCAATGTTACGGAAAACACAATCAAGGTGGTCACCTGAGCCGATCGAACCGCGTCATTGATAGCGCCACTATTTTCGGTTAGGAGCAAGCCCCCCAGAATATGCTTAAAACCTTGAACAGGAACAGAAACGGATAACACCAATTCCCCATCACGGGTCTGTCGGGTCATGCTATCGGTTTCTCCGTTAATCGCAGTTCCAATTTCCTCAAAATCCTTACTTGTCGGGATAGGCGTTGTCGGATAAAGCGGAAAGTCATAATTGGGCGGGAAAAACTTTTCCCAGGTATCATACAACTCTTCGAAAAAGAGCCGGACTGGGCTTTTAACCTCCGGCGGTGGCAATTCGTCATATACGATGTTCCGTCCCGCCGAAATTAGTCGGCGACTGTCCGCGATCAACTTACCATCCCGATCAAATAATAAAGCGGGCGTATTTGTAACAATTGAAAGCCGGCGAAGAACTCTCTTGATTGGGAGTGAGTCGAGAGTCAGATACTGAATTTGCCCATCTAGAGAGACTTCCTGAAGGGCTGCTTCACCTAAAGCACCCGCGATCATCCTACCGTTCGTTGTTAACGATTGAAATTTTGCCTCAATGAGCCCGCTTTGAAACTGATCCAAATAAAGCAGACTACCCGCCAGGAAAATAACGGAGAAAAGATTGATCGCCATTATCCGGCGCCCAAGCGAGGAAAAAGGTCCGCGTTTAATGACCTCTCCTCGCTTGTCAGCTTTTTTACCGGAAACGGATTTTCCCAAATAAGGCTTCGGCCGTGCTGTCATGAGATTATGCAGTTACCCTGAGGCTATTTTTCCTTGAACCGATAGCCGACACCATAAAGGGTTTCGATAGCGGAAAACTCTGAATCAGTTGCTTTGATTTTCTTACGAAGCCTCTTGATATGGCTATCAATAGTACGGTCATCAACGTAAATATTATCGTCGTAGGCAGCATCCATCAACTGGTCACGGCTTTTCACATGACCGGGCCGCAAAGCCAACGCATGTAACAGCATAAATTCTGTCACGGTTAGCGTAACTTCGCGCCCATCCCAAAAACAGGCATGCCGAACGCTATCCAGACGCAGTTTTCCACGAACGAGTATTTCTTCTTCGGCGGCTTCACCTTCACCTTTATTGGAATTATGGCGCCGCAGTACAGTTCTAATGCGTTCAACGAGAAGCCGTTGTGAAAAGGGTTTGCGAACATAATCATCCGCACCCATTTTCAGACCCAGAAACTCATCAATTTCATCATCTTTAGATGTCAGGAATATAACGGGAAGGTTAGACACCCGTCGCAGCCGGTTTAAAAGTTCCATACCGTCCATGCGTGGCATCTTGATATCTAGAACTGCCAAGTCGGGCGGATTATCCGCCAATCCTTCAAGGGCAGCTTCGCCATCGGAATATTTATCAACCGTAAATCCTTCTGATTCCAGTAAAATTGAGACTGTCGTCAGAATATTTTGGTCGTCATCTACCAAGGCCACTTTCGTCGCCATGTCACACCCCATTTTCATAATTTCACCCTATTGTATGGTTTGCTTTCGATAATTACCATCCTACATTTCGTCTAAATAAGGCGAGATCATGTCCCAAAGGTCAATCCGGCCCGTTATCCGGTATTTCAGGTCAATAAATTGATAAATTCTTTCATTTCACCCCTATTTGCCGCAAAAAGATAAGATGGAACAAAAAGATTCGACCCCCATGCACTCTCTCACCGCGCGGTCTTTGCTCAGGTCCGCAACGACCGCCTCGTTGGGTACAAACATGGTGGAGGGGCAAAACGCTTATTGCTCGCTGGTTATGGTTGCTACAGATCCAGCGGGTTGCCCTCTGCTATTACTTTCTGACCTTGCAGTACATAGTCACAATATCGCGCACTCACCGCAGGTATCTATTCTGATCAATGAGCCATTGGATAATATTGACCCTCTTACCCAACCCAGGGCCACCTTTCAGGGGCGCCTTGCTGCGACACATGACGATCAACTTATGCGTCGCTACCTTCGCCGATATCCAAGTGCAGAGAGGTTTGCCGGCTTCGCCGATTTTCAGTTGTATAGACTTATCATTGAGCGAGTACACCTGATCAGCGGATTTGGGGAAATACATTGGATTGACGGCATTAAAGTAATAGTGCCTCCCCATTTTTTGAACATCGAGGAAAGCGAAACTGATATTCTTGATCATATGAATACGGACCATGTCAGTGCCATTCAAACACTCGCAGGCAATCATGGCCAGATTAAAGGGTTACAGGAGTGGAAAATCGTTGGACTTGATCCTGAAGGGTTTGACCTACTTTCAGAATGGCGTTATCAGCGGATTCTATTTGAAAATAGCGTTTCGAATGCAAATGAAGTTCGTCAGGAATTTGTCCGTATGGTTAAAAACGCAAGAAACTAGATATTTTTTCCTTTTTTTTGTTTCGTATGGAAAGAATTTTAAAATAATACGAAATAATTTCGAAGAAGCGGCTTTTTAATTTTATTATTTCGTCGTGGAAGTGTTGCGCCAAAAAGACAGGCATCATATTCTGTCAAAAGACGCCCAGTAAAATGGGCCTTTTTTTATATCGCTGGAGAATGAATGTGGAGCAATTAGGACCCCATAAAAGTAGTTATGGGCTGGACAAAAATGGCCTGGACAATGTCGGTAAGGTTTATTGGAATTTATCGGCTCCCGCATTGTATCAAGAAGCGCTCATTCGAGGAGAGGCCTCTCTGGCCGCTGGCGGACCGTTAGTTGCCTTGACAGGTCAGCACACCGGACGCTCTGCAAATGACAAGTTTATTGTTAAGGAAAGTAGTAGTGAAAACAATATCTGGTGGGGTCAGGTCAATAAACCAATTGATGCTGAAAAATTTACCGGATTACACGAAAAAATGCGGCAATACCTAACCGGCCGCGAAGTATTTGTTCAGGATTGTTATGCAGGTGCAGATCCCGCTCATCGATTACCAGTTCGAGTTATTACTGAATGTGCATGGCATAATCTTTTCGCGCGCAATATGTTTATTCAACCAGCTGCTGAAGAATTAGCCAATTTTGAACCTGAATTTACAATTCTCCAAATACCTTCATTTGAAGCAAATCCGGCAGTTGATGGGACACGTTCCGAAGTATTTGTCCTTCCAAATTTTGCGGAAAAGCTTGTTATTATCGGCGGGACTTCATATGCCGGTGAAATAAAAAAATCTGTATTTTCTATTCTGAACTACCTCCTTCCTGAAAAGCAAACCCTTCCGATGCATTGCTCCGTCAATGTTAATGAGGAAGGAAATTCGACGGTATTTTTTGGCCTGTCCGGTACTGGAAAAACAACCCTATCAGCGGATGCCAGTAAAATGCTAATCGGGGACGACGAGCATGGTTGGTCGGATGATGGTGTTTTCAATTTTGAGGGCGGATGTTACGCGAAGGTGATCAAACTGTCTCAGGAAGCGGAACCGGAAATTTTTGAGACCACCCGTCGGTTCGGCACCGTTCTAGAAAATGTTGTAGTCGACGATGCAACGGGCGAACTGGATCTGGATGACAATCGATATACAGAGAACACGCGCGCATCTTATCCAATCGATTTTATTCCTAACGCTTCAGACACTGGTATTGCGGGGAATCCAACCAATGTAATTATGCTGACGGCCGATGCCTTTGGTGTCTTGCCTCCCATATCCAAATTAACCCCTGAACAAGCCATGTATCATTTTCTATCCGGCTACACCGCAAAACTTGCCGGCACAGAAAAAGGGCTGGGCAGTGAACCGCAAGCAACTTTCTCCACATGTTTTGGTGCACCATTTATGCCGCGCCATCCGTCAGTCTATGCTTCATTGCTTGGCGATAAGATCGCGAAACATGGTGTAAATTGTTGGTTGGTAAACACCGGTTGGACCGGTGGTGAATATGGAACGGGCCATCGTATGCCAATTGGCTATACCCGGGCTCTGGTCAATGCAGCACTTGACGGTACTCTTGCAAAAACTGACACAGAAAAAGACCCTTTCTTTGGCTTGGCAATGCCGGTTTCTTGTTCCGGCGTCCCAACTGAAATTCTGAATCCGAGAAACACCTGGTCAGACAAAGCTGCCTATGATGCCAAAGCTCAAGACCTGGTTTCGCGGTTTATTGAGAATTTTGAGCAGTTTTCAGATTATGTTGGGCCTGAGGTTTTGGAATCTGCGCCAAAAACCGCCTAAAAAACAACGTTAAAAGCCAACTTTGACGGAAAAACGACCACTATTTAATTATAATGGTCGTTTTTTCTATTTATAGAGAAGGCGCTTCCAAATAAACGAACTCCATCTTGGTTTAGGACAAGCAAAAAAGTTAGTGCCATAAGGGAGGCAACATCCCGGTACTCAATTGCGAAATATGCTGACCAGAAAGTTTCGAAAAACCCAAGCAGAAATGCTGCGATCAAGCACCCGCCGACCGATTTCATGCCCCCGATAACTGCTACAAATAGGGTTTTCAATCCGATCATCAGCCCCATTCCAAAACTCGCACTCCCGTATAGTAAGGAAATCAACGTTCCTGACAAAGCAGCATAGAAAGCCGCTAGAACAAAAGAGCTCGTCAATATAAGCTGTATATTAATTCCGCAAAGAGCAGCCATTTTTAGGTCTTCCGAGCACGCTCGCCAGAGCCGCCCAAACCGGTGACGCTTCATTAAGGAAATTTGACCAATGACAGTGGCAAGCGCAATGAGCGTTACAACAAGCTGGATTGTTGTTACCTGTATTGGAAATATATCAGAAGTAACCAGGGGAATTGGCGTCACAAAAACAGGAGCCAACCATATCTCTTTTGATCCGCTAATTAGCCGCATCGTTTCTTCCAATATGATTGCAACCCCAACGGTTGCGATCAACATGGCCTGGGAACGTTGCCTAATAAGCGGCGATATAACCGTTTTATGCAAGACAAATCCTACCGTTGACGTATTCACGACTGCAATTGCGCCACCTACGAATATCACAACCAACAGGGGCCACGACGTCAGAGCAAGGAGTAATGTGATGAGCGTGATAGTGACATATGCGCTCCACATAGCTAATGAACCGAAAGCAAGGTTTATGCGATTGGCCACACCGTAAAGCAAGACAAACGCTGCAGCCAACAACGCGTATAGAGCGCTGATCTGAACAGCATTTATCAACTGTTGAATGAAGTATAAAAGGGGCAAGTGACAACCTTTTCAGCATTAGACAGCTAGGTAGATGGCAAGTATCATAGCGGTAATCAGTGGAGAATTCTAATATGCATCCTTGGATGGGCTGTTTACTCCTTATTACTTCCCTTCTTCTTTGCAGCTGCGACGGAGAGGCCGAAAAACCTTATCTTGAAATTACCGGTGGCGGCTTTATTTTTAATTATCGAATAGCGGAGGGTTTTTATGGATTTGTCCTAAAGCCCGGGAGAGCATTGCCGAACGATACTGAAATTGTTGCCGAATTCGAAGATCCTGCAGGAGGTCCAGCTTTTATCATAAGACAGTCCGTCCGGCCGGAGCTTATTCAATATATGTTTCGGACGCCGCCTGTTACTGGTGTTGTCAAAAATCAACCATATCAGGTGAGAGTCATGCTTGTTAAAAAATCCACCGGGCAGGAGCTAGCCAAAACCATTAAGATGTTTCGCTCCAATATTAACCAATCTGATCTGCCTGAAAAAGCGTTGACGATCGGGCCGGGGTATCATCCTAATCCAGCTTTAAAATAGGCACCAAAACTCTCTTCAACATTAATTTGACAAATCATTTCGTGACCGACAGAAACTTTCTACTAGCCAAATCAACAAATTTGGATCAAACACTAAACTTCTCATTTATCGATTGCTTTCCTGCGGCGAATTGAAAGAAAAATTATGTGGGCCATTTCCCTTGCCATTCTACCGATTTTCCTACTGTTGGTTTTGGGAAACCTTCTGAGGCGTAATGGATTTCCGGGAGGTGAATTTTGGCATCATGCGGACCGGGTCACTTATTGGGTTCTATTTCCAGCGCTTCTTCTGCATAGCACCACCACGGCACCCTTTAGCGAAGATATTGTGGATACTTTTGCTGTCGCGTTGCTTAGCGCTCTGGCAGCGACCGCCCTAATCTCGCTTTTGTGCATACGGGTTTTCAAACTATCCGGACCTCTCGGTGGTTCCGTTTTTCAAGGAGCAACCCGTCACAACACCTTTATTGCCGTCGCTGTCGCCGAGTATTTGTATGGGGCTCACGGGCTGTTACTTGCAACTGTCGCCATATCCCTTCTTGTCCCGGTCACAAACCTTCTTTGTGTTACGGTTCTTGTCTGGTTTCAAGGGGCGACAAGTACAATTTCCTTGAAACGCCGTTTGATTCAGGAAATTTTTCGAAACCCGCTCTTGCTGGCCATTGTTTTGGGTGTAAGCTTGAACTTAACGGGGGTTGGTCCCCTGCCCGTCTTACATGACTTGACAGGTATATTATCAAAAGCCGCCCTGCCCTTCGCCCTGCTATGCGTTGGTGCCGGACTGCGTATAAAGACCATTCATACTGGCGCGCTATACGTAACTATTGCCACTTTATGTAAAATGATAATTTTTCCAATCGTAATCACCGGAATAGCCCTACTAACAGGTATTGACGGAATTGCTGCTATGGTTCTGGTAATTTATGGGGTCGTTCCAACAGCGAGTTCCGGTTACGCATTAGCGAAATTGCTGGGCGGGGATGCTGAAGTTATGGCGGGGATCATAACCGTTCAAACCCTAATCTCAATCGTCACCATACCCCTCGCGCTATCCCTTGCAGCCGGATATTTTCTGCCCTAGGGGCGCAGAAATGTGGCTTCGCTACCGCACAAAGCACAAGCAGGGTCCCGGGAAATTTTGATCTTTCGAAACTCCGTGGATAACGCGTCATAAAGCAACAGCCGGCCGGACAAGCTATCTCCAACACCCAAAATCTCTTTTATAATTTCGATCGCTTGTAGGGATCCAATGACACCCGCCAATGCTCCGAGTACACCTGCCTCACCGCAAGTTTGCGCAATTTCAGGTGGCGGAGGGGCGGGAAATACGCAGCGATAACACGGATTATTCCCTTCTTCATATGCTTTATAAGTACTTATTTGGCCTTCAAATTGTAACATGGCGCCAGAAACCAGCGGTTTTCGCAGAAAAAAACACGTATCGTTTAAAAGAAATCGCGTTTCGAAATTGTCTGTACCGTCGGCAACAAGATCATATTCTGAAAGAACATCCTGTGCGTTGTCACTGTTCAATCTAGTTTGGTAGGGAACTACTTTGATATCCGGGTTGAGACGTTCAATAGAGGCTTGTGCACTTTTCACTTTTGCCCGATCAATATCGGCCGTTTCATGCGCTATCTGGCGCTGAAGATTTGATAGATCAACGTTGTCATCGTCAATAATCCCAAGGGTTCCGACACCCGCCGCCGCCAGATATAGTAACATGGGCGAACCAAGGCCCCCTGCCCCGACAACAAGGACTTTTGTTCCGAGTAGTTTTTTTTGACCGCGCCCACCAACATCTCTTAAGACAATATGCCGGGCATATCGATCTAGCTGCTCATCGGTCAGGTTCATAGAAGATCAAATTCCATCAAAAAGGGCAGTTGTCAGATATCTTTCCGCAAAAGAAGGAATAACAACAACAATGGTTTTGTCTACCATTTCAGGTCTATCAGCAATTTCCAACGCCGCCGCAACTGCGGCACCTGAAGAAATTCCGACTGGGATACCTTCCTCTCGTGCAACTTCCCGGGCAGTTTCAAACGCTGTTTCATTACCGATTGTCAAAATTTCATCAATTAGGCTCTCATCGAGGTTTTTCGGAGAAAAACCCGCACCTATCCCTTGGATTTTATGAGGCCCAGGCTGTCCGCCGGAAAGGACCGGACTATCTTCAGGCTCAACGGCGACAATTTTGATATTGCTGTCATGCTTCTTTAATACTGTGCCAACCCCAGTCAGGGTACCGCCGGTTCCCACTCCCATGACAACCACATCCACCTTACCCTCTGTATCGGCCAGAATTTCCTCCGCTGTTGTAACTTTATGGATTGCCGGATTTGCAGGGTTTTCAAACTGCTGCGGAATTACAGCGTCTCCAATTTCGTTTTTCAGTTCGTTCGCACGTGCGATCGCCCCGTTCATGCCTTTGGCGGCTTCGGTAAGTTCGAGATTTGCGCCAAGTAGCTTCAGCATTTTACGGCGCTCAATAGACATGCTTTCAGGCATTACGAGGGTCAGATTGTACCCCTTTGCCGCACAAACAAAGGCGAGCCCGATCCCCGTATTTCCGGATGTTGGTTCAATAATTGCCGTCTTCTCACCAATCAGCCCTGCATCTTCCATGGCTTCTATCATGGCGGAAGCAATGCGATCTTTTACTGACGCCAGCGGGTTAAAAAACTCCAGTTTAAGCAAAATATCTGCGCGGCTTTTCGTATTCTGTCCAACACGTTGGGTTCGTACAAGTGGTGTTCCGCCAACTGTGTCGATGACGCTATCATAAATTTTCCCCCTTGGAGCCTCAGTAGTCATATTTTTCTCTTCCAATTACATTTGCTTAAATATCAAAATCAGCGCGTGACGCTGCCATCTCATCCTGACAATTTACGTTGGCACGGCGGCACAAATCTTCAAGAGTCACAGAATCCAATTGCGCTAGCATTGACGCCTGAGCCTCGAGCCAAAGTGGCCCGACAACCAATTGACCAATGTCGGAAGAGAAAATTTGAGTGTCTTCATCCATATCCGCAGCGCTGATGGCTCTAATCACATCACCGGCTGTAATTCGGCGTCTTTCCCGTGCCAACCGGTACCCGCCACGAGGGCCCCGCACACCTTTCAAAATACCTGTATGCACCAACTGTTGCATCACTTGTTCCAAATATCTTTGAGGAATACCCTGACGCTGGGTAATTTCTTTCGATTGAACCGGATCCGGGCGGGCATTAAACGCAATATCTACAACAGCTTCCAGCGCATACAGCATTTTTTTCGGTAAATGAAGCATCTTCAGCTAGAACCCCCTGCAACACCTGTTGATCCAAACCCGCCTTCACCCCGGGCCGTTTCTCCTAGATTTTCCATTTCATGCCAGCCTGCCTGAATAACAGGTGATACTATCATTTGGGCGATGCGGTCACCGCGCTTTATATTAAACGTTTCTTCGCCTGTGTTCAGAAGGATAATCCCCAATTCCCCGCGATAGTCGGCATCAATGGTTCCCGGGCTATTGGGCAAAGTAATGCCATTTTTTAGCGCCAATCCGGATCGCGGACGAATTTGTGCTTCAAACCCTTCAGGAAGGGCAATTTTCAGACCGGTAGGCACCAACGCCCGACCACCTGGCGGTATTTCAACTGTACCATCGACCGCCGCCCGTAAATCCATACCGGCACTTTGCGGTGTTTCATAGCTTGGCAGCGGTAAGTCAAGATTATGGGGGAGGCGGGAAACTGAGATATTTACATTATTCATGTGGACTTACTCTGAAAGAAATCTGAAATATGTGCTCCGAGTGTTCGGGCAACACCCTGCTTAGTTTGCTTTGGCCAGCTTTCAGTGGACGCTCCCTTGAGGAGAAAAACCTGATTTTCTTCTCCACCGAAGGTCCCCGTCGACGCGCTTACATCATTGGCAACGATCCAGTCGCATCCCTTTTTATCCAGCTTCGCTTTTCCATTCTCAACAATATTCTCAGTCTCAGCAGCAAACCCAACGACAAGAGCGGGGCGATTAGACACGGACCCACTGATTGTCGCGAGAATATCAGGATTTTCAGTCAGGCTTAAATCCGGGAGGGCGCCTGCCTGCTTTTTTATCTTTTGTGAAGCTTCGTTATTTACGCGCCAATCTGCAACAGCGGCCGCAAATACAGCCGCATCAACAGGCAGCGTTTCTTCACATGCCACCAACATTTCTTGCGCTGATTCAACAGCCCTCAAGGTTACATTTTGACTTGCATCCAGTCGTGTCGGGCCTGAAATTAAAGTCACGTCAGCTCCTAATTCCGCGAGGGCATCAGCAATCGCATAGCCCTGTTTTCCAGAAGAGCGATTTGCGATATATCGAACAGGATCAATGGGTTCGTGGGTTGGCCCTGCAGTCACAAGAACTTTTCGCCCCCGTAGGGGCTTTGCGGAGTCAGACTCAAAAAAATCGTTAATGCTCTTGGCTATATGCTCTGGTTCAGATAAGCGTCCGGGGCCAAATTCTCCGCACGCCATATCACCATCATCCGGACCCACGACCCTAACGCCGTCATTTATCAGGGTTTGAAGGTTACGTTGTGTTGCAGGATGTTGCCACATGCGCACATTCATGGCGGGCGCAATCATCACAGGTTTGTCGGTTGCCAGAAGCGCAGTTGTGGCCAGATCTGACGCCATGCCTACGGCCATTTTCGACATCAGATCTGCGGTTGCCGGAGCGACAACCACTAAATCGGCGCTTCGGGACAATTGAATATGTCCCATTTCAGCTTCATCGGTGAGTGAAAATAAGTCAGTGTAAACCTTATTCCCAGACAATGACGCCACCGACAAGGGTGTTACAAATTCTTCAGCTGCCCGCGTCAGGATACAACGACATCCTATGCCAAGTTTCGAAAGAAGCCGGATCAATTCGAGCGTTTTATAAGCCGCAATACCTCCTCCGATAATCAACAAAACAGATTTCTGTGAGTCATCCACGCGCGGTCCGCCCCTGTTTACTTATTTCACTTTTCTTTTATGTAAATAGAATAATAATCGCACCGCCGTAGCGCAAGCAATAATTGAACCCGTGCTGAAGGACTAAAGCGCCAGCATAAGCAAGTATCCGGCAAATGCGCCTAAAACAGCACCCGTCACCATATAGACAGCTTTAATTCTGGAGATGCGGTATTCCTCTTCGGGCGATTCATGTATATGCCCGGCGGCTAGGTCGTCCCGTGTTTCGAGTTCTTCCAAAATCTTGTCGGCCCTGTTGACGATCGCCGGTATTTTCTTCAATAGCGCAAGGCCTTCATTAACGATTTGCGCCGCTTGCGCCTCGACCCCCATGTTTTCGCGCATCCAGTGCTCGACAGTCGGTTGCGCGACTTCCCAAAAATTGATCTTTGTATTGAGGCTTTGAGCAACGCCTTCTGCCGTAACCATCGTCTTTTGCAATAACAAAAGCTGAGGCTGCGTTTCCATCTCAAAGGTTTCAGTAATTTGAAACAACTGAACCAAAAGCCGGGCAATGGAAATTTCGTTCACCGGCCGGCCCAATATTGGTTCCCCTATGGAACGGCATGCTTGAGCAAACGAATCCAGTGATTTATGAGGTGGCACGTAACCAGCCTCAAAATGAACTTCTGCCGCCCTGCGATAATCTCGGATCAGAAAAGCATAAAGCATTTCAGCCATAAACAATCTAGTTTCCCGACTCATACGGCCCATGATGCCAAAATCGACGGCGACCAATTTTCCACCTTCGCTGACGAAAAGATTACCATGATGCATGTCCGCATGGAAAAACCCATCCCGCAAAACCTGGTGCAGAAAAACCCGAATTACATTTGCGGCAAGGGCATCCAGGTCATGGCCCGCCTCTATCAGCGCATCCTTATCGGAAATACTGATACCGTCTACACGACTTTGAGTCATCACCCGACGCGCCGTTCGCTGCCAATCAATTTCAGGTACCCCAAAATCCGGATCATCGGCAAAATTCTCGTCCATTTCGGAAGCCGCCGCCGCTTCCATTCGTAAATCCATTTCCAGTTCGACAGAATCCGCCATTGTCTCGACAATTTTGGTTAACCGTAAGCGTCGAAACCCTGGTTGATACCTTTCCGCCAGCCGAGCCAACCAGAAAAACAGCTGAAGATCCATCTCAAAGGCTTTTTCGATATCTGGTCGAAGTATCTTCACGGCGACTTTTTTGGTTATTTCAAGGATTGCATCCGGATCATCTTCTGTCGGGGCGGGGGCGAACTCTCTTACTTTTGCGAAATGTACCTGGGCAATAGAAGCAGCTGCAACCGGCTCCGGGTCGAATTCAGTAAAAAGTTCTTCGAGACTTGTTTCCAATTCATACTCAATGGTCTCTTTGGCTTTTTCAAACGAGAAGGGCGGCAATTTATCTCGCAGGTTCCCCAGATCCTGAGACACCTCTTCACCCAGTAAATCGGACCTAACCGACAGGGCCTGGCCTAGTTTTATAAAGCTCGGCCCCAGATCCTGCAGCGCATTTGCTAACCGTTGACCCTCACGTAATCCCTTGTTCTTCGATGCACCAACGGCAAAAACTGGAAGAATAAACCGGAAAAGCTTCACATAAAATGGCGCGCGTTCGAGATCCTCCAACAGGAACAAGGCGTCATGGCGCGCTAACGTACGGGCAATAAATAGAAGGCGGCGGCAGTTGTTGATGATCCGGATCACGCGCAAAGCCCTCTCACAATCGCCAGCCTGAATGCAGGGCTGCAATTCCACCGGACAAACGTCTATATTTGACCTGATGAAAGCCCGCCTCAACGATCATTTCCGCAAAACGGTCCGCATCTGGGAATTTCCGGATACTCTCAACCAAATATTCGTATGATTCCTTGTCTTTTGCCACCAACCGTCCAATTTCAGGGAGCAATTTAAAGGAGTAAAAATCATAGACATCCTTCAATATTGCCGCCTCTACCGTGCTGAATTCAAGACATAGAAACCGGCCTCCAGGCTTCAGAACCCGCTTTGCCTCCCGCAATGCCAGCGGAATATCCGTCACGTTTCGAATACCAAATGCAATGGTATAGGCATCAACAGACTTATCCGGTAAGGGCAGGGACTGGGCATCACCATTTACCCAATCAAGTCCAGAAAGCCGGCCCTGGTCAATCGCCCTGTCCTGGCCCACGCTAAGCATGGCATGATTGATATCAAGCACTGTAACAGTGCCATCTCCTTTGACTTTGTCGAGAAACCGAAAAGCGATGTCGCCTGTCCCGCCGGCAACATCTAGAAGATGATGCCCGGCCCTCGGCATAAGCCAGTCGATCATTGCCGTCTTCCATAAGCGATGCACACCAGCGCTCATCAAATCATTCATCACATCGTAGTTTTCAGCAACACTGTCAAAGACGCCGCGTACAAGCCCTGCCTTTTCATCAGTTGGGACTTGCTTAAACCCGAAATGGGTGCTGTCGGAAGAATTTTCTGAGGGTGCCACAGGAACCACCAAGCAATATATGAAAAACAATGCCTCTGTTTCGTCGAAATAAGAGCATAGCGCAAGCGACAATTTAAGGCTACTGTCCCGCTATGCCAGAATTACCTGAAGTTGAAACCGTTTGTCGCGGCCTGGAACAGGCTCTTGTTGGCGACAAATTCGAGAAAATTACACTGCGGCGGGAGAATTTACGTTTTCCGTTTGCGCTAAATTTTGCCGAAGCACTTGAAGCAAAGAAAATTATCAGTCTGCGTCGGCGCGCCAAATATATCCTGATGACGCTGGAAGACGGTACGGTCATGATCGGACATCTGGGAATGTCAGGCAGTTTTCGGATTGATCAGGGGATCGTCAGCGAATATGAAAAACACGATCACATAGTCTTTCATACAGAAAACGGGATCACTGTCCGCTACCACGATCCGCGCCGTTTCGGTTTTATGATGCTGACAAATACCGATGAGATGGACAAGCATCCTCAACTTGCGAACATCGGACCGGAGCCCCTGGGAAATGAATTCGGCGGGCCCCAACTGGCAGAACGGCTGGCCGGACGCGCCGCACCTGTAAAAACTGCTCTTCTTGATCAGAAAGTTGTCGCGGGCATTGGCAATATATATGCATGTGAAGCGTTGTTCCGCTCTCATATTTCTCCCAAACGGAAAAGCAGCACGATAAAGGGAAAGCGCGCAGATTTACTGGCAGAGGCTGTCCGTCACGTTCTGAATGAAGCAATCGCCTCAGGCGGATCAACCCTTCGAAATTACAGCCAGACGTCCGGCGAACTTGGCTATTTCCAACATCGCTTTCAAGTCTATGATAAAGAAGGATCAGATTGCCCCAATGAAATGTGCAGCGGGTCGGTAAAGCGGCTCATTCAATCGGGCCGGTCAACATTTTATTGCCCTTCCTGCCAACGATAAGTATCAAAAACTAACGAGAAGCCCGTCTATAATTCTGGACAAACGGATGTTTGCACGGATAATAACCGGAGAATTTCATCGGGCTCCCAAGTCGGGGCTGTAAAATCAATAAAGAACAGGAACGAAACCATGGCGTATAGTCATATTGCAGTAGATATCAAGGGATCCGTTGGTGTGATCCGCCTTGACCGCCCAAAGGCGTTGAATGCCCTTTGTGCAGAACTTTTTATGGAACTAGATGAAGCATTAAACGGGTTTGAAGCCGACGATGCGATCGGCGCAGTTGTCTTGACAGGATCAAATAAGGCCTTTGCTGCGGGTGCTGACATAAAAGAGATGCAGACGAAGACCTATATGGATGTCTACAAAAAGAACTTTCTTACCGGATGCGAAGAGCGGGTCGATACAAGCCGTAAACCAATCATTGCCGCAGTTGCGGGCTACGCATTGGGCGGCGGCTGCGAGCTTGCGATGATGTGTGATTTTATCCTGGCGGCCGACAACGCTCAGTTCGGCCAACCGGAAATCAAGCTTGGTACGATTCCGGGGATGGGCGGAACCCAGCGCCTAACCAGGTTTGTAGGCAAGTCAAAGGCGATGGAGATGTGCTTAACGGGCCGGATGATGGGGGCCGAAGAAGCAGAACGTTCGGGACTGGTTAGTCGCATTGTGCCCCTTGATGATTTAGTGGATGAGGCTATCAATGTCGCCAGCTCAATTGCCGAGCTGTCACAACCCATTGTCATGATGTGTAAGGAGAGCGTAAAAAAATCCTACGAAACAACTCTGGCCGAGGGAATCATGTTCGAGAGGCGGGTTTTTCATTCTACTTTTTCAACAGAAGATCAAAAGGAAGGCATGTCTGCATTTGCGGAAAAACGGACACCTGACTTCAAAAATTGCTAGTCGGCCTACGGAAAGAGGGACAATTAGCCCCAATTTCAGAAAAAGAACCGATTTTTCACTAATCTCGTCGTCAAACGGTATTCTTATGTTGACTGCGGTTTCCTCGCTCGTTATAACCCGGCTTCCGAATTTCGAAGCTAAAAGACAGGATTGTCATGGCGCATCATAAATCTGCACTAAAGCGCATCCGGCAGACAGACGTCCGGACCGAACGTAACCGGGCTCGTCGTAGCCGTATACGCACCTTTGTTAAAAAGGTAGAAACCGCCGTCACCGAAGGTGATCAGGCAAAAGCCAATGAAGCTCTGCGTGTCGCGCAGTCTGAATTGAGCCGGGGCGTTGTTAAAGGCGTGTACAAAAAGAACACGGCCTCAAGAAAGATTTCTCGTCTGAATGCTCAGGTGAAAGCACTTTCTGCGTAGCAACGCATCCCAAAAAAGAATCAAGCCGTTTCCATTTTTGGATTACGGCTTTTTTTTCGACTTTTGAGAAAATTTAACGGCCAAAAACATGTGATTCATCTAGTGTTTTTTACCAGTTAAAGTCGCCACTGTTAGATCGGTCACTACATCTTGTAGGTCAAGATTTTGTTTGATCAATTTCCAAATTTATTTTTGATATTCCCGTCTGCACTCTATTGCGTGCGGATAAAGCTTGATATTAGTCTTGTCGAATTGGGAGTGAAGCATCGTACTAACCTGTTGGCTGGAAATTGATGTTCAAGGGCATTAAAGCTCTCGAATGCGTATAGTGGTCCATAATTGGCGGCATCTGTAATTTAGCCGTTTGGAGCGCGCAAATCGTCAATTTACCGTCTCCGTTGGAATGGTAAAAGTCTAACAACTTTCCCCGGGTTCGCCGAATTCGGAGGGAAAGCCAATAACAGCTTTTGGCAAAGCGACATTGTGACAGGAAAGGAAGAAGACATATGGCAAATGGGGGCGTATCGAGCAAGCCTGATGGCTATGCTGGCGATATCACGGTACAGGAAGCTTGGCAAATGCTTGAGAATAATCCTAACGCGCTGCTAATTGATGTCAGAACCAACGCCGAGTGGGCCTATGTTGGGCTTCCGGATTTATCGTCACTCGGAAAACGTGTTGAACCGATTTCCTGGGTATTATTTCCCGATATGTCCCCGAACGTAAATTTTGTAAATGAGCTTGAAGCCTGTCAGTCAGATAAGGACGCGCCAATGATATTTTTGTGCCGCTCCGGTGTCCGGTCAATTGCGGCAGCCAAAAGCGCGACAATGGCGGGCTATCACAACAGCTACAACATTCTTGAGGGCTTTGAAGGAAATACTGATGCCGACGGCCATCGTGGAACGACAGGCGGCTGGAAAGCTGCCAATTTGAGATGGGTACAAAGCTGA